>CAJOHN010000018.1 GCA_905234235.1 uncultured Selenomonadaceae bacterium | reverse complement strand
GACAGTAAAAAAGCCGCCGCCCCGTCAAATTCCTCAGCCGTCGCCGCCAAGATAAACGGAGGCACCATTGCCGCGCCGCATGATAAAGTTAAATAGCCGAGCAAGCCCGCTACGATTCGCCGATTCATTATGAACTCCTAATTTTTATCAAAATCTGCACTCCGACAAGCAAAATAATTCTCGTAAAAATAACTCGCGTCTAAACCTTTCATGAAAATCTCGCGATCTGTAATTTTATCTGTCAACGCGGCGTCCAATAATCTTTTTATGTCAGAGTCATTAATCGGACTGCGTTCCATTGCCTGCAGATAATCATTCTTGTCAATTTGGCTCCAATCAATAACGCGTTGCAATTCGTTTTTAAAAATGTTATCAAGCCATAATCTCATACTGCGCCCGTTGCCCTCGCGAAATGGATGCGCGATATTCATCTCAACATATTTCTCGACGATCTCTTTAAAATTTTTCTGCGGCATATTCTCTACACTCAAAACGACTTCGTGAAGATATATCGCCGACGCAAAACGGAAATTGCCCTCACTTATATTCACGTCCCGAATCTTACCGGCTAAATAATAAATATCCTCGAACAATCGCTTGTGAATGTGTGCCAGAGTTTTAAATTTGCCCGCTTGAAAATTTTTTAGCTCGTCGCTCTGCCAAAGTTCGATTGCCTTCTGCTTACTAATTTTTTCTTCGAGACGCGCCAATTCGATTTGATTATCGAGATTAAATTTATTTCTTAGTGTCATTACTCCGCCTCCGCCAAATCATTAAGTAAATCATCCCTACCAATCAGATTTCTTACGACGAAATTTAATGCCCGCGACCGCAATTAGTAAGGCAAAAATTTCCAGCCGCCCAACGATTAGAATCAACATGCAAAAAATTTTCCCGAACGCCGAGAGGTTTCTAAAATTATCGGCGTCGCAAAGTCCCGGCAAATTCCCGACGTTCGACAGGCACGCGATTGACATAGCCACAGATTCGGAAAAAGTTTCGCCCGTAAAACTCAATATCGCCGCGCAGATAAACATCGTAACGAGCGCGAGGAAGAAGAAGCATAGGATCCTTCCGACGGTACGCATTGGGACGGGCAAATCGCCGACGCGTATCGCAGTCATCATGCGCGGGTGGATTGTCTTTTTGATTTCAGCGGCAGTGATTTTGACGAGAATAATCAGCCGAATAATTTTGAAGCCGCCCGTCACCGAGCCGATACAACCGCCCGTCACCGCCATTAAAAATATAAAAAATTTATCGAAGTCATGAACCTCCGCGCCCGTGTCGAGGGTTACGCCGGTGGTGCTGACGAACGAGACGATATGGAACAGCGAACTGCGAAAAGCCGTGTTGCCGTCGAAGTAAAGTTCTTGGCTGAAGACGCGGAACATCAGAATCAACATGGCAACCAGAATCGTTAAGTACAAAATTATAGTTTCTTCGTTCGCGAGGATAAGTTTGACGTTGGCGATAATTGTTCGTTTAAGGCGGAGGAAATATTGTTTGAGGCGCGTGAAATAATTTTTATCGAGTTCAACTCTCGGCGGGAGCAAAGTATAAATCACGCGATGATACAGTAAAAAATTTCCGCAAGCCAACAGCATAACAAAAACTGCCACATATTCGACGTAAACATTTTGATTGGCAGGGAAGAAATCGCCGCCGCCGGTTGAAATGCAACGCATAGCCATTAAAAGCGAATCCCATAAGCCGAGCCCCGCGAGTTTGAACGCGCCGAAGCCTATCGCGGTTAAGGTTGTATAAACTTTGATGACGCGGACGGACATCTGATTCATTTGCCCGATAATCGCGCTGAAATCGTGCCCGCCTTGCAAACTTAACGAAATTCCGAAGCAACCGCTGACTTCCGGCAGGACGGTAACAAGCATGATTAGAAATAACAGCGAGCCCAGCCACATTAAAGAACTTTGCCAAAGTCGCAGGAGATAAGGCGCGTCGTGTGGTAAGATTGACAAGCCCGCCGAAGTTAAATCTCCGACGGTTTCGAGTAGTGCGTCGAGCGGCGAAAGCCAACCCGTCAACACGAACGGCAGGCAACCGAACACCGCGATAATCGGATACATTAAGAGAATTGCCGCCGCAGATTCGGCTACCGGAGCGCGTTGAAATTTCCCGACGCCAAATCTTTTAAGTACAATCCCTGCGGCAACTGAAACGCCGCTTATCGTCGCAAAGAAAAGCGTTGTGTCGAGCGCGCCGAATTCTATAATTGTGTAAGCGATAGGCAACAGGAGCGTCGCCGCGAACGTCAGCAACGCTTGGCTTTGTATCCTCAAAATCATTTTAAAATTCATAACCCTAATCCCTAAAAATGGAAATGATTCATCATCTTTTCGGCAAGGGATTTAGCGTCGTCGTCTTTATGTTTAAGGAGATATTCGAGCGTGTGGACGTTGAAAAAAGAAGTTATCGGGATGTAGCGGTTGTACTTGCGGAAGTCGCCCCATTTCATAAGTTTTGCGTGGAGGCGGGTGATGTCGCGCTTGGTAGCGTTGTGTTGCTTGAGGATTCTTTTTAACAGCACGTCGTCACTAATCGCCGCGAAAATTTCATCAATAAGTTGCGGGTTGCGTTTGTCATTCTCGTATTTCTCGATAAGGGCGACGGAGGCTTTTGACATGCGCAAGGAACGGCGAATTGCGAAGATAAAATAAATCACCAGCGCGACAAACAGGATGTCCAAAAAAATATTCATAGTTGATTCCTCGTGTTTAAAAAATTTTTCGGTTGTGGTATATTTTTCAATGCATTTTATCACAGGTAAGGAGCAATGGAAATGGATAGTAGCGGAACTTTTTACGGAATAGGCGTCGGACCCGGCGACCCTGAATTATTGACGGTTAAGGCGATTAACGCGCTGAAAAAAATCGACGTGTTGATTGCGCCCAAGACCGAGAAAAAATCTGACAGCGTGGCGTTGAGTATCGCGCAACCGTATCTTAAATCAAGCGTCGAAATTATTTATCAGACGTTCCCGATGGTTAAGGACTTCGCGGAGGAAACTGAGACTTTCGAGGCTAACAAGGAGGAAATTTTAAATGAACTGCGCGGAGGGAAAAATGTAGGCTTCGCGACTTTAGGCGACCCGATGTTTTACAGCACGTACATTTATATTTTCAAACTGCTTAAGAGTTGCGGCGTTAAAATCGTGACGATACCGGGCGTGCCGGCATTTTTAGCGATAGCCGCGCAGATTGGACGCCCGCTTGCTTACGGCAACGACATCTTAACGATAATCCCTGCGACTGCCGAACTTGGCGCGATTAAAAATTCTCTCGACCGTGTAGATTCAACCGTGCTGATGAAAGTTTATAAAAATTTTCCGGAAGTTGTCGAGGCGTTGAAAGTTCGCGGCATGATTGACGACGCAGTTTTGGTTAGCCGTTGCGGGCTCGACGACGAGAAAATTATCACGGACGTTGCGGCGCATAAGGACGAGGCTTTAAATTATCTTTCGACGATTTTAACGAGGCGCAATCATGATTAAAAAATTTTTAGTGCTAATCTGCGCGGCGGGTCTTTTATTAAGCGGTTGCGGCGCGGAGAAAACTTCGGAGCCGATTGAAGTTTCTCAAGAAAAATTTTTCGCGACGATTGAGGACGACGCGGGCAGAAAAATTATTTTACCGAGCAAGCCGACGCGGATTGTTGTAACGAGCGCGAGTTTCTTGGAACCGTTAAATGCAGTCGGCGGAATGATTGTCGGGCGTCCAGATTCAAAAAATAAAATGCCGGATTGGGCAAAGAATATTCCGAGCGTCGGAGCGGTTTATCAAATCGACGTGGAAAGATTATTGAGTTACGCGCCCGATTTGGTTATCGTCAACAAGGGCATGAACGAAAAACTTTTGCCCGTGCTTGAGGAAAATAAAATCCCCGCGCTTGTCGTCGAGCTCAAAACTTATGACGACGTGAAACGCGGGCTGAAAACTTTTTCCATGATAAGCGGCGACGTTGCGGCTGGCGAAAAAATTATTGCCGACATGGACGCCGAGATTAAAAGTATCGTCGACAAAGTTCCGAAAAAAAATCTACGCGTGGCAATTCTGCACTCGACCGCGCAGGGCTTAAGTGTTCAACTCGACGGGAGTATTGCCGGTTCAATCGCCAAGATGTTTGGCTGGGAAAATGTTGCGTCGGGCATGACGCCGCTTGAAAAAAATCCCGACGCCGCGCCTTACAGTATGGAGACGCTCGCCGAACAAAATCCCGAAATAATTTTTGTGACAAGTATGGGCGACCTCGACGAAATTAAATCGAACATGACAAAATCGATTGAATCAAACGACGCGTGGCAGGCTATCGGCGCGATAAAAAATAATCGGCTGTACTTTTTGCCGCAAGATTTATTTTTGTTAAGTCCCGGCTTGCATTATCCCGACGCCGTTAAGACGATGGCTGAACTGATTTATCCCGACAAATTTTGAGGAGAATTTTTTATGGCAATCTACGACCTTCCTCCGCCGCACGAACGATTGAATGTTTTCTTCGGCGAATTGTTTGCGCGTATAAGAAAAAATCCTCCGTCAAATATTTTGCAGATAGTGGAGGAAAAATTTAAAGAAACCGGCTATCGCGAAATTAATACGGGGGGGGGTATTAATAATATTTTAATCGTGCGCCTCGACGCTATCGGCGACATGATTATAACGTCGGGCTTTATCCGCGAAGTCAGAGCAAATTTCCCGTACGCAAGAATAACTTTGGTTGTCTCGCCGATTGTCGTGCCAATGGTTGAGCTTTGCCCTTACGTCAATGAGATTTTCAGCTTGGATAAAAAAATTCTTTTGGATAAGCCGATTGATGAAGTTCTCGAAAGGGTTGCGGTCTTCTGCAGAGATAATCTTTGGCGTAAAAATTTTTCAATCGCATTCGCGCCGCGTTGGGACGGTGACACTTTGCCCGCGTTGATTATGGTTTATCTCAGTGGTGCTCGCGAACGAATCGGCTACGGCGTTAATCCGTTTTATAGTTGGCTCGGCGAACAACCCGCTGAAATCGCAACGATGAATAATTTCCTGCTGACTAAAAATATCGTGACGCCGCGCAGTGTCATCAGCGAGATAGAAAAAAATTTTTATCTTTTGGAGGCGGTCGGGCTTAAAGTCAATCAAACGCACATGGAGCTTTGGTACGACGCGGAGGATTTTCGGCGCGCTAAGGATTGGCTTGAAAAATTACCGTCCGATTCAAAGAAAATTATTTTAGGAATAGGCGCGAGTGCGGCGACTAAAAAATATCCCGTCGAAAAATATTTGGTCGCGCTTAAGGAATTGGCTGAGAGAAATTTGAGCTTTATAATCGTCGGCGGAAGTTCGGAGCTTGACGACGCGGACTTTCTGGAAAAAAATTTGCCGCCCGATAAAGTTTTAAACCTAACCAATAAAACGACGTTGCGCGAAACCGAAGCGATAGCCGCGCAGGTTGATTTTTATATCGGGAATGATACGGGCGTTTTGCATATGGCGGCGGCGGCGCACGTTCCGATTATCGGCATTTATCGCGGCTCGGTTGAAATGGAAAATGTTTTGCCGGCGATTATTAATGAGTTTCGACGATTTCCGCCTTACGGTACGAAAGCTATTGCCTTGCGACCGGCTCATCCGATTGATGAATGCGCAACTTCGCCGCCGGTTTACGGATTATGTAAAAGGCTCCATGAGGCGCATTGTATCGCGCAAATTCCGCCGCAAGCGATTATCGAAGCCTTTGACAAATTGGAGGAGATTTAATGTTTATCGATACACATTGCCACCTTGAAGACGAAAATTTTTCCGGTGACCGCGCAGATGTTTTGGAACGTGCAAAAGTTGCGGGCGTCGAACGGATTATAAATTTTGGTAGCACGTTGCAGAGTTCAATCGCCGTCACAGGGCTTGCCGAGAATTTTACGGAACTTTATGCGGGTGTCGGAATCCACCCCGAAGAAATTGACGACTTCGACGAAAAAACTTGCGCCCGACTTGCCGAACTTGCCGCATATAAAAAAGTCGTCGCGATTGGAGAAATCGGCTTGGATTATCATTGGGAGAAAGATTCTGCGCGGCGATTGATTCAGCAAAAAATTTTTATTGAGCAGTTGGATTTGGCGCGGCAGTTGAAGTTGCCGGTTTGCATTCACGACCGCGATGCTCACGGCGACACGCTTAAGATTTTGCAGACGGAAGGAAAAAATCTGCGTGGAGTGTTGCATTGTTATTCTGGGAGTTTGGAGACTGCGCGGGAAGTTTGGAAACTCGGTTGGTTTATCGGCGTCGACGGACCTTTGACGTTTAAAAATTCCGCGAAGTTGCCCGAAGTCATCAAGGCGGCTCCGCGTGATATGATTCTTATCGAGACCGACGCGCCTTACCTTGCGCCCGTGCCCTATCGCGGCAAAAGAAATGAGCCTGCTTATGTCGTTGAAGTCGCAAAAAAATTGGCGGAGCTTCGCGGTGAAACTTTGGAAGAAGTCGCCGCTTACACTACCGCCAATGCTAAAACGCTTTACTCCATTTAAAAGCGTTTCGTTCGGGCGGAGAATTAGTACGGAATAATCTCGGCGTTGTTTGAATAGCGCAATCGTTTTAAATCAAGATTGGAACCGGAAGGATAATATATCTTTTCCAGACTTGTGCACCCGCTGAAAGGTTCTTTACCAATGTAAGTGACATAATCGGGGATTGTTATTTCAGTCAGGCTTGTGCATTCGCTGAAAGCCTTATCTCCGATAGACTTGAGTTCTTCGGGCAGATTGATACTCGTTAGATTCGTGCATTCACTGAAAGTCTTGTCACCAATTTCCGTTATTTCTTCGGGCAGAGTGACACTCATTAAATTCGTGCATTCGCTGAAAGCTTTTTCGCCAATTTTCGTGACGGAATCGGGAATTGTTATCTGTGTCATACCGTCACAACCAAAGAAAGCCTTTTCGTCAATTTTCGTAACGGAGTTGGGAATTATAACCTGTGTCAGACTTCGGCAGTCGTCGAAAGCATTCTTGCCAACGGTAGTGACGCCGTTATTGATGATAACTTTCTTAATAGATTCGCGTTGATTAAACCAAGGAGCCAAGTTATCTCTTGAATCCAGATAATCAGCATAGTTTCTCATTTTGTCGGTGCCGCTTGTTGGCAAGGGTTCCGGTGCCCCAAAAAGAGCCTCGAACAGTCCCATTTCAACAGCCTCCTAAAAAATCTTTACAAAATGAACTGAGACAAATCTTTATTCTTCGCGATTTCCTTAAGCCGCTCGTCGACATAAGCCGCATCAATTATCAATTCCGTTTTGCCGTCGGCGACCATGTCGGGTGCCTCGAACGATATTTGTTCCAATAATTTTTCAAGCAACGTGTGCAAACGCCGCGCTCCGATGTCCTCTGATTGTTCGTTGACGTGTTCGGCGAGTTCGGCGATATGTTCGATTGCGTCCGCTTGAAATTCCAACGTCAGCCCTTCCGTCTGTAACAACGCCTTGTACTGTTTAAGCAATGCGTTTTGCGGCTCCGTTAAAATTTTCTCGAAGTCAGCCTTGAGCAATGATTTCAGCTCGACGCGAATCGGGAAACGCCCTTGCAATTCGGGGATTAAATCTGACGGTTTCGCCGTATGGAACGCGCCCGCCGCGATAAACAAGATATAATCCGTCTTAACGGGACCATACTTTGTCATGACGGTTGAGCCCTCGACAATCGGCAAAATGTCTCGCTGAACGCCCTCGCGACTAACGTCAGGACCGGAACTTGAACCCTTAACCGCAACTTTATCAATCTCGTCGAGAAAAACAATCCCGCTACGTTCGGCAAGTTCAACGGCAGTCTCGGAGACTTCTTCCATGTCGATAAGTTTCTCCGCCTCTTCCTGCTCCAAAATTTTCCGCGCAACTGCAACCGTAACTTTCCGCTTGCGCATTCTTTTGGGCATGAGACTGCTAACCATGTCTTGAAGATTATCGCCCATGCCCTCCAAACTCGAACCGCTGAACATTCCAACCATCGGCTTGGCGTGATCCGCAACTTCAAGCTCGATAATTTGATCCTCCATCTTGCCGGCTTTTAATCTTTTGCGAACGAACTCGCGACCGGGTTTTTTTGTAGTATCTTCTTCGACGGGCGGCGCGTCTGTATCTGCGTTGCCAAATAATTTCCCAAGCGGATTCTGCGAACGTTTCGGCTCCGGAACTAACACGTCAAGCAACCGTTCAATCGCGTTGGCGGCGGCTTTCTCCTTAACTTCCTCCGTACGTTGCTTGCGAACCATGCGAACTGCCGTCTGTGCCAAGTCGCGAATTATCGATTCAACGTCGCGCCCAACGTAGCCGACTTCCGTGAACTTCGTCGCCTCAACTTTTATGAACGGAGCCTTAACCAACTTAGCCAGACGCCGTGCAATTTCCGTCTTGCCGACGCCCGTTGAGCCTATCATCAAAATATTTTTCGGGATAACATCGTCGCGCATATCGTCGGGCAATTTGTGACTGCGCCAACGATTCCTCAACGCGATTGCCACAGATTTTTTAGCCTCGTCCTGCCCAACGATAAATTTATCCAATTCCGCCACTATCTCGCGGGGAGTCTGGTTATTCAAGCCGAGTTCCTGCGAAACTTTTTTCTTAGTAGTTGCCATTAAATTTATCCTCCTCAATCGAGTTGTTCAACGATTATATTCTGATTCGTGAAGACGCAAATATCCGCCGCGATTGATAACGCCTCCTTAGCGATTTCAGCCGCCGTCATGTCCGTATGCGAGATTAACGCTCTGCCCGCCGCTAATGCGTAGAAGCCGCCCGAACCTATCGCCGCAACGTCGCCGTCCGGCTCTATCACTTCCCCGTTGCCCGATAACAGCAAAATCGTATCCTTATCAGCGACGAGCAACAACGCCTCCAATCGCCGTAAAATTCTATCCGTGCGCCAATCCTTAGCAAGCGCGACTGCCGCCCGTTGTAAATGCCCGTGCGTCGATTCAAGTTTCTCTTCGAACTTTTCAAACAGCGTGAACGCGTCCGCTACCGAGCCCGCAAATCCCGCGATTATCTTGTCATGATAGAGGCGGCGAACTTTTTTAGCCGTCGACTTCATGACTGTTGAGTTGCCGAAAGTAACTTGCCCGTCGCCCGCCAATGCAACTTTGCCGTCGCGTTTGACTGCTACTATCGTTGTCGAATGAAATTCCATTTATATCAACTCCAAAAATTTTTCTATGTCCTCCAGTGCCCGCGCAGATAATTTTTCCTTGCGCAACCTTTTGGGCGTCTTGGTTTCGAGCGGCGGCAATAATCCGAAAGTTATGTTCATCGGCTGGAAATTTTCCGCGACCGCCGTCGTTATGTAATTCGCCAATGCGCCGTGACAAGTCGTCTTTGGGAAGATTATCGGCTCTAAATTTTTTGCCAATCTCGCCGCGTTGACGCCCGCCATTAAGCCCGATGCCGCCGATTCGACGTAACCCTCGACACCCGTAATTTGTCCCGCGAATAAAATTTTCGGCGAGCTTTTTAGTTGGAACGTCGGCAGTAAAATTTTCGGCGAATTTATATAAGTGTTCCTGTGCATGACGCCAAATCTTACAAACTCCGCCGCCTCAAGTCCTGGTATCAATCGGAAGACGCGCCGTTGTTCTCCCCAAGTCAAATGCGTTTGGAAGCCGACTAAATTATAAAGCGTCGCCTCGCGATTGTCTTGCCTAAGTTGGACGACTGCATAAGGTCTTTTGCCCGTGCGCGGGTCTGTCAAGCCGATTGGTTTCAAATTCCCGAAACGCATTGTATCTTCGCCGCGAGCCGCCAAGACTTCCACAGGTAAGCAACCTTCAAAAAAAATTTCCTGTTCAAAATCGTGCGGCTTAGTTTTTTCAGCGTCGATAAGCTCTGCGCGGAAAATTAAATATTCTTCGCGAGTCATCGGGCAATTTATGTAAGAATCATCGTCGCCCTTGCCGTAGCGCGAAGCTTTGAACGCCTTATCAAAATTAACAGAATCAACCGTGACAATCGGAGCCGCCGCGTCGTAAAAATAAAAATCATCGCCGCCCGTAAGCTTTTTAATTTCGTCGGCAAGAGCTCCATCCGTCAAAGGTCCGCTCGCGATAATCAACACGTCGTCGAAGTCGAGGCGCGTAACTTCCTCCTCAACAAAATTCACAACCGATTTGACTTTGCCGGTAATAATTTTTCCAAACTCTTCCCTATCGACAGCCAACGCGCCACCCGCCGGAATTTTAGCCTTATCAGCCGCCGCCATTATCACCGAATCGAGACGCCGCATTTCTTCCTTAAGCACGCCGACCGCATTTTTCAAGCCCGCCGCCCGTAACGAATTACTGCAAACCAATTCAGCAAAGTTGCCCGTCTTATGCGCGGGAGTTTTTTTAGTCGGACGCATCTCGTGCAAGACGACTTCGACGCCGCGTTTAGCAATTTGCCACGCCGCCTCAGAGCCCGCAAGTCCCGCGCCGATTATGTGAACTTTCAAGCTTTATCCTCCGATTTTTTCCGCGCAGGTTTATCTTCTGCCGCTAATGCTTTGCGTTCTCGTCGAACATCGGAACGGTTTTTGATTTTAGCCAAGATGGCATTCATCGGATGATTTTGCCGCGTCGGACAATTCTCGTTGCCGCAATACAACATAGGCGCACGCCCTCTGAACTTATGCAAAAACATCGTCGCGCCACATACGTTGCAAGTAATTGTCTGTGGTGCGTCCCACGTTGAAAAATCGCACGACTCGCAACAATAAAAAGTTCGCCCGCGATTAAGTGAACGCCGCGCCAATCTTCCTCTGCATTTCGGACAACGTTGCTCCAAATGTTCAAGCAATGGTTGAGTATTTTTACATTCCGGATAGCCTGAACACGCCAAAAACCTTCCGTAGCGACCGTGTCGAATCAACATTTTGCGCCCGCATAACTCGCAAATTTCATCCGTCTCAACAACGGGCTCGCTCTGAGGTCTGGCGTTTTCGCCGAGTGAAGCCATTGCCTCAGCGAACTTTTCATTGAACTTGGCGCAGTAGCTGTTAATCACGGAACTTTTTTGAATCTTACCTGCCGCGACTTCGTGAACCTGCGCGGTGATTTCGTTATAAGAATCGGGGCTGAAAACGTCGTCGAAAAATCCCGCGAGCGCGTCCAATATCTTTAAGCCTACCGACGTGATTTTGTAAGTGAAATTTTCTGCCGTGATATACTTGCGCTTGATGAGGCTGGCGATACTTACCAAATAAAATTCTGCCCAATCGACGCCGTGCGCGTTAAGTTTCGCCATCAAAGCCGCGTCGGAAATGTCGCCGGGAATTTCCAATTCATAATCAGAAATTTTTCCCGTGAGGTACGAGTAAATCAAACCGTAAAGCTTAAACTGCTGTTCCGTCAAATATTTTTGAACAGCTTCGGGCTCGCGACGTTCGCTTGTCAAAGAAATTTCCTTGCCGTGCGGATAAGTTATCAATCCTGCGTAGCCGTTTGATAGGCTCAGCCCCTCGTAAAGTTGGTCGGCGATTATCTTTGTCCTTATCGGCGTGAATTTCAATTCCTTAAGCGCGAGTTCCTGCAACGTCGCTGGCGTCAAGATTTTTGGGATCGTCAAAGTTTTCTGCGCGGTCGGCTCTGCCATTAATCGGAGCAACATTGCGCGGAAACGTCCGACTTTTACGCCCATCCAAACTTTCCGCGATAAATATTCTCCGACTCTGTGGCTGACGTATTTATCGATAATTTGCTTGGCTTGGAACGCGTCCGCTAAATTTTCGTTAATCGGTAGTGCCTCGTCGATTTTATCTCTGAAACTTTCCTTAGTCAGCTCGTCGAGTAAAATTCTGCAACGTGAATTGGGATTGATACCGAAAAGATCACAGCATTGCCGCGCCAAAAATTCCCCTTGAATATCGGGATTCATCGCGAGAAAAATTCTGCGAGCGTTCAGCGTTTCGCGCCTAAGTTCGGTGAGCAATTTCCCCTTGCCGCGCACCGTAATATATTCGGGCTGATAATTTTCGTCGATACCGATTCTGCTTCGCGGTAAATCTTTTAAGAAACCTTCCGTCGACATAACCGAATACGTCCGCCCGACAAATTTTCTTAGTGTCCTCGCCTTCGCCGTGCTCTCGACGAGTATCACCGACTTTAACATTTTTTCTGCCACACGTTTAACCTCCAAATGTACGTTTATATCTTCCCGCGTCTTCGACGACGCAACCTTTATTTTCAAGCTCAATCAGAATATTCGCCAAGTCACTCCATTCCAATTCATCAACCTGTATCAAAATTTCATCGTCGCTGATGTACTTGTCGAACGGAATATTTTTTAAAACCTTAGCCTCCGTTTCGTCAAGTTCAATCGGCTTAGAATTTTTAGGTTCCGCGCAGATTTTTTCAATGTTGTATTCGTCAAGCACGTCCTGCGCATTTTTAATCAGCGTTGCGCCCTCGCGAATCAAATTGTTACAGCCCTTGCTCATCTCGGCGTAAATTTGTCCGGGTATAGCAAAGACGTCGCGCCCGTATTCTCCGGCGTAAGTGCTCGTGATAAGCGCGCCGCTTTTCTGCCCCGCCTCAACAACGATAATTCCTCGACAAAGCCCCGCGATAATTCGATTACGTGTCGGGAAAGTTTTGGAATTCGGCGGAAGTTGCGGAGGAAATTCGCTAAGGATAACGCCGCGCTCGGTAATTTCTTCGTAAAGCTTTTTATTTTCGGGCGGGTAGATAAAATTTATTCCGCAACCTAAGACCGCAACGGTACGCCCCGTTTTGAGTGCGCCGCGATGTGCAAAGCTGTCAATCCCGCGAGCCATTCCACTTACGACCGTCAAACCTGCCGCCGCTAAATCTTTGCCCAATTCCAACGCGACAATCTCCCCGTAAGCCGTATTATGCCGCGAACCAACAATCCCAATTCGCATAGTATCGGGCTGAAGTCTACCGCGATAATAAAAAAACATCGGCGGGCTGTCAATTTCTTTAAGGAGCGGCGGATAATCTTCGTCTTTGATACAGCAAAGATCTATTTTCTGCCTATCGCAGTAGCTGATAAGATTTTCCGGCGCGTCGGGATACTTCGTGCGAAATTCGATAAAAGCTCCGAGCGCATTCTTACGGACGCCCGAATCGATAAGTTCGGCGACATCGGCTGACCAAGCTGCCTGCGCACTTCCGAAATATTTCACGAGGAGCGCAATGCTTTTATTGCCTAAACCGTCCGCGCCGCCCATCGCCGCCATGTAATATTTTTCCACGACCGCCGCCCTCCCGCGCCGTATAATACCACAAATATTTTTTACTGCAAATTTTTCGCCGTCAAGTGACAAAAATTTTTCCGAGTGATATACTTGCCCAAAAAATTTCGGGTGAGTTCATGACGAAAAAATACTTTTACTTTCAACCGCAGTATGTCGACAAATTCAAATGCGACGGCTCCAAATGCAATGCGCATTGTTGTAGCGGCTGGAATATTTTTATCGACGAAAAAACTTTCGCGCAGTACCCGCAAGAAATTGCCGAGCATATGGAATTTAATTCCGATAAAAAAGAATATCGCATTGTACTTGACGATAAGCGGCGTTGCCCGTTCCTCAATAAAAAATGTTTATGTCGCATTCAGTTGAAGTACGGCGAAAAATTTTTATCGCAAACTTGCGCAACTTATCCGCGTGTCACGTGTTATTTTGGCGGTTATTGGGAACGGTCGTTGACGCTGAGTTGTCCGTTGGCGGCGAAATTAATTTTGTTTGAACGCGAGCCGATGAAGTTTGAATTTATCGAGGTGCCGGAAAAAATTCATTCGCCGGGCGGAAAAATTTTCACGCAGTCAATTCAAGCAAGCGACGAACTCAAAGCGCATTTAACAGAAATTCAAGTAGCGATGATTTCAATTTTGCAGGAACGCACGCTGACAATCGAACAACGTTTAATCGTGCTTGGATTTTTTATTGACAGGCTCGGAGAAATTTTTGCAGACGACTTTGACGAAACGGCGTTGACAAAATTAATTGCGGCTTACGAGTCGAAAAAATTTTTAGCGGAACAAGTGCCGTTGATGTTGCGGAGTATTTCCTTTGACGAGAAAAAATTTGTCAGGCTTATGTTGGAGCTTTTAAAGAAAGTTTTCGCCGATGAGGATTCCAAATTCTTAACCGACGCCGCCGAAACTCTTAAGCATATGTCCGATAAAAAAATTTTCCTCTCGAAATACTCCGGCTTTCTCGAAAATTATCTTATCAATGAGTTGTTCTTGAATATCGTTCCTTTCCGATTCATTGGGAGCCTCGCGCAGAATTTTATCACCTTCGCGGCGGAGTATAAACTTTTTGAGCTGATAATTTTTGGTTTATCGCTTAAGGGTTCGAGTAAAAAAGATTTAATCGAGATGGTTGGTTGGTTCACGACGCGCTTCGACCATAACGGCGAATACAAGCAGAAAATTTTTGAACACTTCGACGGCAAGGACGATATTTTTGAACTTATGGGAAGTCTACTTGCCAATACAAAACTTTGAAAAAATCTCGTTGATAACGTCTTCGCTGACAGCCTCGCCCGTGAGTTCGCTGATACATTCCAACGCGCCGCGCAGGTCAATCGACACGAAATCAATCCCGATGTTCAGCTGAATAGTTTTCTGAGCCTCGCGCAAATGTTTAACGGCTCGGCGTAAAAGATTAGCCTCGCGTTCGTCGCGGACGAAATTCATTTCAAAATCGATTTTCCCAACGCGTTCAGTTATCGCGGATAAAAGTTTATCAGTACCCGCTCCGCTCTTTAAGGAAATTTCAAGAATCTGCGCGGAGGGGATTTTTTTTGCAATCTGCGCGGCTGTCGTGACTTGCGGCAAATCAATCTTAGTCAATAAAATAATCACGTTGCGATTCGGAAGGAGTTTAAAAATTTCTTCGTCCTCGTCGTCGAGTTGTCGGGAGGCGTCTAATAATGCAAGAATCAACTCTGCACGTTCCGCGCAGTCTTTAGCGCGAGCAATGCCGATTTTCTCGACCGCGTCACTTGAATTGCGAATGCCCGCCGTGTCGATAATTTTAAGCGGAATGCCGCCGACGTTGACAAATTCCTCGATACTGTCGCGCGTCGTGCCGGGAATATCAGTGACGATAGCGCGTTCCGTCTTCGCGAAAAAATTCAATAGGCTCGACTTGCCGACGTTTGGCTTGCCGATAATCGCCGTCTCTAAACCCTCGCGCAAAATTTTACCCGCCGTCTGATTCTCCAAAAATTTATTAAGCTTGACAATCTGCGCGGAAATATTTTTGTCGACTTCCTTTAAAGTCACGGCGTCCAAATCGTCTTCGGGGAAATCAATCGTCGCCTCGATGTGCGCAACTGAATTTAAAATCGCCTGCCGAATCTCGCGAATTTCTTTTGAAGTTTTGCCCGCCAACTGATTCTGCGCAACCGTCAACGCGGCTTCGGTTTTAGCTTGTATAACGTCGAGAACTGCCTGCGCTTGCGTCAAATCAATTCTGCCGTTCAAGAATGCTCGTTTAGTAAATTCTCCGCGTTCTGCAGGACGTGCGCCCGCCTCGTAAGTTAATTTTAAAACTTCGCGCAAGACAACGCTTCCGCCGTGACATTGAAACTCGACGACATTTTCTTTAGTGTAAGACTTCGGGGCGCGCATGATTAAAACAATCGCCTCATCGACGACTTCGCCCGAAAAATTTTTCACGTGC
This sequence comes from uncultured Selenomonadaceae bacterium, assembly GCA_905234235.1. Lineage (GTDB taxonomy): Bacteria > Bacillota > Negativicutes > Selenomonadales > Selenomonadaceae > Quinella. The sequence goes on along the minus strand of CAJOHN010000018.1, from coordinate 48,352 downwards.
CCGAAAATAATTTTCCTATCCTCCGCTTGAATCAGTGGCTTATCAAAAATTTTATCGGCAATTTCAATCGCGTCCGCGCCGCTTAATCGAATAATCCCGACGCCCGACGCGCCTGCCGCCGTTGCTATCGCGCTGATAGTTTCTTCCACAGTATCACCTCAAAAAAAAAGCCCGCCGTTTTGACGGGCAAAAATTTTTATGTCAAAGGATTTTTATTCGTAATTGAATTGACCAAGAGCCCAGACTTTGCCGGAAACCCTCTGAATCGGCTTATCGCCATTGATTTTGAGAACGGGCGCGACGTCATCTTCGGGATAAATAAGCAAACTGCAAGCTTCTTCGCCGTCTTGGAGGAAAAGTTCGATAGCGGATTTGTCGACGTAGAGACGGAAGTTAAGCGTCTGATTCGCGAAGAGTTTGAACTTGCGGAAGCCAATATTAACGTCAGTGTTCTTACCGTCGTTGAACGGACGAATGCCTTTGCCGCCGAGTTTCATGCCATTGCGGTCGAGGGTAATAATTTGAGCACTGCGGTCGTACTTCATGACGAATTTTTCTTCGCCCCAATTAACGGAGATCTCGACATTGCGAGCCGCACCAAAAGTAATTTCGATTTCCGATTCGGAACCGTCGGGCAGGTTGATAGGAATATTCTGCGCGTTGGAAACGTCAACGTCAGTTCTTTCTTTACGGAGAGCTTTCATTTCCTCGACGGGCTGACTGCGAACTTTACCCTGATGAATGGTTAATTCACGCGGCATAGTTAAGGTGTAGAGCCAACCGTCTTTTGCGGATTCGACTGTGTCGGTGAGATCGGGCATACCAATCCAGCCAACCATGATGTGGCGAGCTTCATTAGCGAAAACTTGCGGAGAATAGAAATCAAAGCCCTTATCGAGTTCGTGGAATTTGCCGTGAATCATATCGAGGCTGTCAACCGAGAAATGCCCGATGAAGTAGCCGGCGAGGCAGTGATTTTGATACTTAAGCTCTTCATGATGAACGCCTTGCGGGCAGACAATCAGAACGTCCATATCTTCAAACTGCAGAAGGTTGGGGCATTCCCACATATAGCCGAAATCGTAATAATCGGTTTTGACTTCGCCGAGAAGTTCCCAGCCGCCTTCGGGTTTTTCCTTGTAGATAAGAACAGCACCGTTGGTCGGACGCGAGCTTTTAGCAGGGTCGCTCATGCGTTGAGCCGCCATTGCGAAGTAACGAACGCCATTGCGATAGAAGAAATTAGGATCTCTGAAATGCGCGGTGTAACCTTCGGGGTTGCCGTAAACTTGAATCTCGTCCAAAGTGATGGAGCCGTCTTCCTGCATGGTGCCGAAACGTTGCGCAACCGTGCGCTGATAATCTTCGTCGCGGGAATTGGCGGTATAGAAAACGCGAACTTTGCCATCTTCGACGAAACCGCAACCGCTGTGGCAACCGTCTTTGTCGTGAATGTCTCTGGGCCAGAGGGAAAGTTCAGGCATTGTGTAGTTGATGAAATCTTTCGTCGCGACGTGCATCCACGATTTATTTTTGTGCCAGTTTTGATTTATCGGAGTGGGGTTCCATTGGCAGAAAATGTGATAGGTACCGTCGCAACAGCAAAGCCCATTGGGGTCGCTGATTAAGGAATAAGGCGCGTCGATATGGAATTTGTTATGCCAACGTCCGCCCTTTTTAACTGCCTCACGAGCTCTTGCGTCGACTTCCTGCTTGTTAAACCTTTTCTTGATTTCTTCCAAATTTTCGCCGGATTTCTTCGCCATAAAAATTCCTCCTTAGTTTTTAAAAATGGAATAGAGAACGGTTACAACCATCGCGCCGACGGCAACGACCATACCGCCGATAGCCGCCATTGAAGTTATTGCCAAGTTACGGACGTGCTTGCCCATGTCGCTAATGCTGTTGCGAATTTCCTTCATATCCGCTTCCTGCTTTTGACGCATTTCGCGAATATCTTCCGCTCGTTGATTGTCGCGGTCGCGCATCTCCTGCATGAACACGTTAAATTTCGCGTCCTGTAAGGCTAACTTGGTTTGCACCTCTGCATTGATTCTTTCTTGTTCCGTCATGACAACTACCTCCTTAATTTCTGAGTAAAGAGATAATCACGGTGACGACCATCGCGCCGATAGCCGCCATTGAGGTTATTGCCAAATTACGGACGTGCTTGCCCATGTCACTAATGCTGTTGCGAATTTCTTTCATATCCGCTTCCTGCTTCTGACGAATCTCGCGAATATCTTCCGCTCTTTGATTATCGCGGTCACGCATTTCCTGAATTAACATGTCGACTTTCGTTAAAACACTGCCGACGCGTGCATTTTGAGCATCAATTTGTCGTTGAAGATTTTCGTTGATTCTTTCTTGTTCCGTCATCATAAACACCTCCGGCATTTATTTAAAAACAGCCGCGCCCGAATTATTAAACTCCAAACAACACGGACGCGGCAATGTTTCAAATAACAGGAGATGAACCGGAAGACTTCAACCCGCACTAACGTAACTGCGCTTATCAGCAGGAATCTTAGCCCAATCAAGTTCATTAGCCGCAAGATTATTTTTGAGCCCGAACGCCGCCGCAATACCAGCTGCCTCGCCGATACTGATACAAGTCGGCTGAATTCGCATTGACGCTTGCAGGATAAAGCTCGCGCTTATGCAACGACCTGCAACGATCAGATTTGCAACCTTGTCGGTAATCAATGCACGGTAGGGAATTTCATAGTAGCCTCCGGACGGAAGTTTTTCAGAGACTTTCTCGCCATGCGCGTCGATAAACCAAGCCGTGCGACAAACTGCGTCAGCAAAACGGCTTTGATTGTGGTAGTCATCTTCGACCATGTAATATTTCCCACGAATGCGCCACGATTCACGAGCACCAAGCATAGCAGCTTCGCGGCTGATAAAAGCGTTTTCAAAGCCCGGTAAATGCTTCACGAGGTAGCGGGCAATGTTGCGCATCATCTTGCGCCCGAAGGCAACCGCTTTACTGTAGCTGACAGGATCGGTTGCGCTGAACTTAACGGGAATCTCAGGGCAATTCATACTCATGACGCCGTTTTTGCCAATTATCGTGTAGGCTTGCATATATTCCGCTTCATCCTGAGTAATTTCGCCTGTCGCAACTCCGCGAGCCATTAAATCCTCAAGCTTGTAGCGTTGTTTTCTATGCATAGCCTCCGCAATCTCAAAATACGGGAGCTTGGACTTACACCAATCTTCCTGCAGTTCAATCGCAACATGTTTGTAAAGTCTTTCAGTGTCGATACCGCCCATTTCAAAGCGAAAACTCAACGGCTGATTATTGCCGGTTTTCTCGTAGCCGCGTTCGTAATCAACGCCGGCATTCCGAGCAAGATAAGCATCGCCCGTTGCGTCGATAAAAGTTTTAGCCTTAATCGCCGCTAGCCCCGCTATCGTCTGAACAACCACCGCAGAAATTTTATCGCCGGAAGTCAGCGTATCGACAACGACAGTTTGATAAAGAATATTAACGCCCGCCTCTGCGCACATTTCATCATGAATCAGCGCGAGCGTTTCAGGGTTATGCCAAGTTTGTTGAGTTACACCGTCGAAAGGTTCAATTCCATAAGCACGAAGACGATTCTTCAATTCGGCAAGATAAGGCGTATCGCTATCGGGGGCGTGCGTGTCCATGAAAGGATAAACACAACCCAAAACTCCCAAGCCGCCAAGAGCAATGCCGCGTTCAACCAAAACGACGCTGACATTATTACGCGCCGCATTGACAGCCGCCGCAGTTCCCGACGGACCGCCGCCGCAAATGCATACATCTGTTGCAAACAGCACGGGGATTTTCTTGCCGCCGTATTTGATTGATTCGCCGGAAATATTTTCAGCCGCGTGAGCCGTATCCGACGAGCCGCTAAGGACAACTCCCGCCGCCGTCAAGCCCGCAAGCTTAAACAAATCTCTGCGCGAAATCGGAATCGAAAAACTTTGTGCCATGAAATTTTACCTCGTAAGAAATTATTCTTCGTGTTTAAAGAGTGTGTACGTCAACGCAAAACCAACCGCAAAGGCGATTATGTTGACGATAATGTATTGGAGAATCTGACCGTTCATGTAGAGGAGCATACCGGGCAGAACCGTGATACCCATACCGGTACCAGCCAAGCCTAAGAAACTGGAAACTGCACCGCCGGCCGCGCCGCCGACGCAACCGAACATAAACGGTTTCATGAGACGGAGGTTGATACCGAAGATAGCAGGTTCAGTGATACCCAAGAACGCGGGAACAGTCGAGGAAATGTACAGTGCACGTTTACGCGGGTCTTGAGTTTTGAGCGAAACAGCCAAAGCCGCGCCACCCTGAGCAATAGTCGCGCAAGTGATAATCGCGTTGAAGGGGTCGGAGCCCTGCGTTGACAGCAGATAAATTTCCAATGCGCTGAAGACGTGGTGGACACCGAAGATAACGATAACCTGTTGCAAACCGCCGATAATCAGACCGCCGAGAATCGGGATTGTCAAGAAGTTCTGAACTGCGCCGAAGACGAGCGATTCCAAGCCGTGCATGATAGGACCGACAACCAAGAAACCAAGAGCCATCGAAACAGTCAAAGTCAAGAACGGAGTGACAATCAAGTCAATCATATCGGGGATAAAAGTTTTTAAGAATTGCTGGAACTTAGCAGCGAAGATACCAAGAACGAGTGCCGGAAGAACGGAGCCTTGATAGCCGACGAGCGGGATAGTTACAAAGCCCAAATCGAGCGGAATAGGAGTTTTGCCGGCATATTCGGGAAGAGCAGACGCTTCAACCCATGTGAGACCTTTCTCAGCAATTTCTGCCGCAGAACCACCGACTACATACGCATTCGGCAAGCCGGGGAAGACGAGCATCAAACCTAAAACGATACCGATAACAGCAGTGCCGCCGAATTTATTCATCGTCGACCAGCAGACCAGCGCAGGCAAGAATGCAAACGCCGTATCAGTCAAAACCTGAGTCATCAACAGGAAGTTGGGATCCCACTCGCTACCCATTGAAAGTATAGCACCACGGCAACCCATGAAAAGACCTGTTGCAACGAGGACGGGGATAATCGGAACGAACACGTCGCCGAGAGTACGGGAGATTTTCTGCATTAAGCTCATCTCTGCGTAAGCGGCTTCCTTACCGCCGCCGCCCGCCAGTGAAGGTTTAAGCTTGATAAATTCTTCCGTGACTTTGTCGACGAAGCCCGTACCGCAGATAATCTGGTACTGCTGAGCCGCGAAGAATTGACCTTTGACGCCTTCGATATTCTCGATTTTTTTCTCTTGAATCTTCGACTTGTCATTGACAATCAAGCGGAGACGAGTCGCGCAGTGTTCAGCCGTGCGAACGTTATCGGGACCGCCGACGTAGTGCATAATCGACTTCGCAACGCGTTCCGCATCGGGCAAGCTCGCAAACGACTTAATGACATCGTCATCTTCAACGGGACCGGCAGAGGCTGCCTCTTCAGCCGCCGCCTTAGCCGTGACTGATTGACCGTCGAGTTCAACTGTGATGTCGCCATAATCCGCGTGATTGGTGACGACGACCGGCGTTGTAGTTTCGTAGCCGGCTTTCTTGATAGCTTCCGGGCTAAATTCAAGCAGGAGTTGACCGCGTTTGATTTTATCGCCAGCCTCTGCTTTCGGCGTGAAGCCCTCGCCGTTCATCTTGACGGTATCCATGCCGACGTGAATCAGCAATTCGATACCATCGTTGGACTTAAGTCCGATAGCGTGTCCCGTCGGGAAGAAAACAGTTATCTCGCCGTCAAACGGGGAGAAAACTTGCCCCTTCGGGTTCTGAACCGCGACACCGCGACCCATTGCGCCGCTCGCGAAAACGGGGTCGTTGATTGAGTTCAACGGAACCAGTTTACCGTTCAGCGGGCTGCTTATTCGGATGTCCTTTGCCATAAAAAACCACACCCTCTCTTAATTTGTATAAAACCCACTTAATTTTTTTGGTACAAGACCGCTTAGATTATACTTTCAGAATGTGCAAGCGTCAACGCTAAAAATCTAAAAAATTTTTTTTATCAAAGCGCAGTAATAACCCAGAGATAATTTTTTGCGGCGAGTTCGTTGACGTTGATAATCTGCGCGGGCGTGAGTTTCGCGTTAATAAAAAGTTTCGGCGTCGCGCTGAAGAGCGGAACTTTCTCAGCCTTAAGCCCGTGCGCCTTTAAAAATTCCATAGCCGCTTGTTCATCTTGGAGATAGTCATCGGCAATTTTATCGTCCAAAACTTTCTCGTACATGTCTTTAGTCTCGGCGTAAAGTTCGGGGGCATTCTGTTCGCCGTAAATAGCCGCCGCAACGTCCGTGAAATATTTTTTCTGGTTGAAGTCGGAAGTTATCATGCAACCGCCGTGCGTAGCCAAAACCTCGCGGATATTATCGAACATCTTGCCGCAAGTCTCGGCGTCAAGGTAAATCATCAAGCCCTGCTCGATAATGCAAACTTCGCCCTTAAGTTTGTTCGTGCTCATAATCATGGCTCTCAAATCGGCGGCGGGAATCACTTCGTACTTAACGTTTTGCTTCGACTTCTTGCCGAGATCTTCAATAAACCAATCGCCAATCAGACAAATCGTCGCAAGTTCGCCGACAACAACTTTGCGTCCCTCATCGCCGAGAATCATAGCTCGCGGCGACAAACTGCACGCCAAATCCAACACATTACGATAATTTTTTTCGCGAACATATTCCATTGCGGCGGAGTAATTCAACTCTTGGTAAAGGCTGTTGACTTTCTGAATCCGCTCGAAGTCCTCTAAATTATTTTCGCTGAAGAAAACCGGTCGGTCGAGGAGCTTAAGGAATTTTTGTGCTTGTGGAATGCCAGCCGCCGATAGCCATTGCAACTTAACCTGCGCGGAGTACTCAACCATTTCAAATTCCGCCGCCCGCGCAGTCGCCGTTAACATCAGCGCGAACATTATCAGCGCGAAAAATTTTTTCATAGCCAACACCTCATTTAAAATCAACAAACTCATTAATATTCGCGCCGCCCTTAGTCATGGGCTCGACGAAACTCCGCCAAACATTCAGCACGATAACGCGAGGATTTTCTGTATCTTCCAAAGCCTTCACCAACGCATTAGCAAATTCTTCTTGCGTCGAAACCGCCTCCGCCTTGATACCAAAACTTTGCGCGTACATCACATAATCCGGTTGGCAATCAAATTCGCAGGCAATGTAGCGTTCCTTATAAAAAACTTTCTGCAGTTGGCGAATCATGCCGAGACTCGTATTATTGACAATCAGCGAGATAATCGGCAACTTGAGGCGGGCGATTGTGTAATATTCGTTGCCCGTCATTTTAATGCCGCCGTCGCCGCTGACACAAATAACGCGCCGATTTTTCCCGTAAGCGAGCTGTGCACCCATTGCCGCAGGAAGTCCGAAACCCATTGTCCCCAAGCCGCCCGACGTCAACCAAGTTCGCGGCTCTTCAACGTGCAAATGCAATGCCGCCCACATTTGATGTTGCCCAACGTCCGTCGCGTATGCAAAATTTTTACCGGCTGTTTTCTTGGCAATTTGATTCATCGCCCAAGGAACCGTCAGCCTGTCAACTTGATAATCGTAATCGTATTCTTCTTGCCAACCGCCGATTTGTTGCCACCACTTAACGCGAGCCTTATTTGATTCGTGACGCATTAAAAGCTTAAGGATAACTTTCATGTCGCCCGCGAGCCCCAAACTGCCTTCGATATTTTTATCAATCTCGGCGGGGTCAATGTCAATGTGGATAAATTTTTTCGCCTTAGTGTACTTGTCGACGTTGCCGGTCTGTCTGTCGCCGAAACGCGAGCCGATAGCGATAACCAAATCCGCCGCCGCGATAACGTGATTCGCCGCCTTTTTACCGTGCATTCCCGCGAACCCTAAATTTTGCGGATGACTGCGCGGAACCGCTCCGATACCCATGAGCGTACTTACGACGGGCAAGTTAAACTTTTCAATGAACGCCAGAATTTCTTTCGACGCGCCCGCCGATATTGCTCCGCCTCCCACGATTACCGCAGGACGTTCCGCTTTGACAATTTCCTCAGCCGCTTCCGCCGCGCAGATTATAAAGTCAGCGTCGGGTTGCGAAGAAATTTTTTCTTTGACTTCCTGCGGGCGATAATCTACCTCCGCGAAAAATAAATCCTTTGGCACGTCCACGAGTACCGGTCCGCGTCGTCCGCTCATTGCAATTTCAAACGCCTGCCGAATCGTCGGAACTAACAGCCGCGCCTCTTTGACTTTAAAATTGTGCTTCGTGACGGGCATTGTTATATCGAGAATGTCAGTTTCTTGGAAGGCGTCGCGTCCGAGTAATGCGGTATCGACTTGCCCGGTTATCGCGACTAACGGAATTGAATCCATAAACGCCGTCGCAATTCCTGTAACTAAATTCGTCGCGCCCGGTCCCGATGTCGCAATGCATACACCAACTTTACCCGTCGCCCGCGCATAACCATCTGCCGCGTGAGCCGCATTCTGTTCGTGCGTCACCAAAATTTGTTTGATTTCTTTTTCGTCAAAGAGTGCGTCATAGAGCGGGAGAATCATTCCGCCGGGATAGCCGAAAACTATATCGACACCCCGCTCGCGTAAACATTCAACAATCGCCCTCGCGCCTGTCATTATCATAAAATCACCTCGTCAAAACTCGTTCAGCATAAAGATACGCGGCAACAAGATTTTTCCCATTCTGATTGAGCTCCGGATTTTGCAACTCGTCATAAAAAATTTTCTGAACTTCATACGGCTCCAAACCTTGAAAAAGATTTTTAATCATATCAAAATGCACATCGCCGCAAAATTTTAAAACCTCTCTCTGACAATCGGGACTCGCCTTAAAAAATTCCAGATTGCTCATGAACTCATCAAGTATCGCAACGTTCGCAAATAAAATCTTCAGCCAAAGCCGCACGCCATCCTGTGAATCAATAATCATTTTACCGGTGGAACTCTTACGCTCGCGGCGGATGTTTGTTATCTGTGGAATGCGCAAATAATTTTTAGCCAAGCATAAGCATTTAAAACTGAACGTTAAATCTTCGGAGAATCTCATCTGCGGGAACTCGATTTTATTTTCAAGCAGAAAGTTTCGGCTGTATAATTTGCTCCACGGCAGATAAAAAAATTGTTCGGATATGGAATGGTGAATCCTCTCGCGAATATCCGCTGATTCAAGAACCGGCGCGTCAACCAAATCCTCTATCGCACCAAAAAATCTAACTTTCAAATCGTTGCCCGCAAACTTGTCGCTAAAAATAAAATGCTTCTCCGCATAAACAACATCAGCATTAAACTTTTCAGCGGCGTCAAAAAAATCTCCGAGTGCAGTCGGCAAAATCATGTCGTCGTTGTCTATGAAAGTTACATACTTACCCGCCGCATTTTTTATCCCAATATTTCTCGGAACGCCTGCGCCGCCGGAATTTTTATCAGTGGAAAGAATTTTCAAGCGACCGTCGAAGTGTGGCAAAAGTTTTTCGACCTCAGCAACGCTATTATCAGTTGAACAATCGTCGACAGTAAGAACTTCATAATCTTGGAACTTCGACGCCAGCACGCTGATTAAACATTGCCGAATAAATTTCTCGGCGTTGTACATTGGGATAACTACTGAAACCGCGCAGGTTGCCATGAAATTTCCTCCTAAAAAAATTCCGCTCACCGAATTGATGAGCAGACTTGTTATCGTCTGTCTAATTGTCGTCGTGTCATTTCTTGAATCAATTCTATCGCGCCGCGTCCGAGCCCCGTTTCCCGCGCAATGTCTTCGATTGACATGCCCGATAAAAGCATTTCCTTGATTATCGAGGCGTCAGTCGTTTCTAATTTGAGGTCGCGGCGTTCTGGGAGTGGCGGAGTTTTTTTCGGCGGAGCTTTTACTCGCGATTCTTCAACGACGGGTTTGGTTTCCGGCTTATTACTTTTTTCTGCCGCTCGTATTGCGTCGAGTGCCGCCTTGCGAACGTCGCGCTTGGAACGTTTTTTACGTTGCAAAGGCTGTGCTTGTCCGGCGTCAGTTGATTCTTCTTGCGGAAGTTTTGCCAATTCTGCTGACGCCTCCGTTAATCTCCTACGCGTCGCCTCGATTTTAACGGGGTCTGCCTCGACGACTTTAACCGGCGTTTTATTTTCGGGCGATAGGACGATTGAACTGCGCGGAATTTTTTCAGCCTTAGGTTGCTCGGCGATTGAGTTCTCCAAAATTTTATCGAACTCGCTATCGTTTGACGCGGGGCGAATAATCGGCGTTACAGTTATTGGTCCGAGCGGATTAATTTTTTCGGCGGGCGAAGTTGTTATTTGAGTGATAGTCGGCGCAGGTTTCGGAGCAACCGGTTTTGGTGCTTCGACGGGCGGCGGCGGCGGTTTATCGGGAACAACATTTATTGGCGTTGTCATCTGCGCGGGCGGCACAATATTTTTCGGAGGAATCGGTGCGGGATTTATCGGCGGCGTGATAATCGGCTGGACGAGCGACGGCGTTATCGGCGGGATTGTTACGGGCTGTTGGAATTGAATCGGCGTGTTTATCGCCAAGTTTAATTTCCGTTCCACGACATCCATTTTCCGTTGCATTGAATCGACTTCCGCGCCTGCGTCGTCGAGCCGTGCCAGTAAGTCGCGTATTTCGCCGGATTGTCCTTCGCTTTTCTTGAGTAATTTTTTTAACTCAGTGACGCGCCCCTCCAGTTGCATTCGATTACGTTCCGATTCGTCCAAAACATTTTCAAGATGATTGACGTGATTTTCCATGCGCCCGATAATTTCGTTCGCTGTCCGTTCGAGCTCCTGTTTAAGTTTGCCCGTTGAATCTTCGACTTCCCTGCGTTCCAACGCATCTTGTTTTCGGCGACGCGTATTTGACCATGCCACGACTAAAATCCCGACGCCGAGCACAATCAGCAGTAGCATTAACTCAATAATCATGACTGCTCACAACGAAATATCCAAAAAATGCCCGCGTCTTGGGTCGACTGCATAATTTTCGTCTTCGTCTTCAAAATCTTCTTGGCGTCGCTGACTTCTGTAATAATAGCCGCCGTTCCTGCTCCGACGGTCGGGGTCGTCTTTAATGACGCGTCCCTCTGCCTCTTCCTTATTGCGAACTTGCTTTTGTTTAAGTTGAGCGTCTTCCTTCTCGCGCACTGTCTGAAAAGCTTGCTGCAACGCGGAGGCGTTATTCATATCGTGCTGAACCTGCGAGGCGTTGTTCGCGTTCGCGTATGTCATTTGCACTCCAACCGGCGCAAGTTCCATTTCTTATCCCTCCAATCAATAAGTTCCAACTTCGACTTCGCCATCATCATTGAGAGAAATTGTGCAACGTTTATACTCCGACTGAATGCTTTTTAAAATGTTGTTGACGGAAAGGCGCACGCCGGGATAAATCGTATCACTCACTCGAATTTTGCCGTTCTTCATGTTCGTGAGTTGCGCCTCAATCTCCAAGATTCTTTTCTCGTCGCGCTTAATCTGTCCTGCCAACGGGAATTGCGAACGAGTCAGCGCGTTTATCGATTCAACGCGGCTTGGCGGCAATTTATTAACGTCAATCTTCGACAGCGTGTTAAGCGTCTGGGTTATGTGTGTCAAACGCCGCTTAGATTCTTTGTAAGACTTGCGCAACGCTTGATATTCCTTTTGTAAACTGGGATCGACGCCGACGGAAACTTTTGTGACGACAAAGGACGAGTTGCCGATAATTTTAACGCTAATCATTTCGCCCGCGACGACGTGTCCGCCGGTTATTTGCCCGTGCTTATCCTCCATGATGAGACGCTTGCCCGCTCTGATTTGCGAATGGAGCGCGACGTCCGATATAAAAACATCATTGCCCGCCTCAATCATTGCATTTTCGGCAAAGGCAGTACGAATATCATGCTCCGCGTAAACTTTAGCTCTGTCCGCGCCCGTGATGCCGCCGCTTATGTAGACGTTGCGACCGGTGACTTCCGCGCCGTTAATCGAGCCTTTAATTTCAATGTCGCCCGTCGCCTTAACTTTGAAGCCCTGTTCAACGTCGCCTTTAATCTGGACTGTGCCGTCAAATTCAATATCGCCTGTCTGAACGCCGACACCGCCCTTAATTTCCAAACGCGGGTCAACGCTTATTCGCGAGCCCTTATCGACAATCTGCCCGTTTACTGTAGCTATCAAACGGTGTTCGCCGACGACTTTTGTATTTTTACCTTCGGGCATTGGGCAAGGTCTGCCGTTCTGCGCGGGCACAGGCTCTCCCAAAATATTTTTGCCGGGCGTGCCTTTAGTCTGCGGAATGCGAATTGCCAACGTTTGATTTTCTTTGGCGAGCACGAACAAATTCAAATCTTTATAATCGGCTTTACCGTAGTCGTCGATAATCGGCTTGCCTTGAACGCCCAAATTAAACTTCCTGTCAATGTAAGCGTTTTCGCCGGGAATCGGTTGCAATCCCTCAGCGGCAACAAACGGCGTCAAACTCCTTATGCCGACATCTATCGAATCATCATCAATACCGTAAATGACGCCCGCCTCACTCAACGCCGCCATAACCATTTCTTTAGTCGGGAGACGTGCGCCGTCCCGCGTGTCGTAGCGAATTGTAGCCTTCATTTTATCGCGAGTCATTTCCACGATAAGGCGCGCGTAAGGCTCTTCTTCCTCGCCGGTAAAAACGTTTTCGCCGCCGACTATCGCCTCCAATTCTTTTGCGGTAATGTTAATGGGCTCGGCGATTTTTTGCGGGCGACCATTAGCCTCACGCATTGTCCGCGAAAGTATCCCGACATCATAATCTAAAACTTTACAATCGCGCAGAATCTGGCGCATATCGGACAGCTCAAAAAGGCGTTCGCCGTCCACACTGGGATAAACCGTCAAATAAACGCCGTCCGGTTTGAATTCATATTTATAGCCGGATGCCGGACCGCCCAAGATAAGATTTTCGCTCATCTAGCATCCTCCTTTCCTAAAGTAAATCCTCTTTGCTCTGCGCCAAATAGCCGCGCATTCTGAATATCGCCTTTGTATGCAACTGGGAAATTCGCGCCTCCGTCAAATGCATTACCAAACTTATTTCCTTAAGCGTCATTTCTTCGTAGTAGTAAAGCGATACGACCATTCGTTCCTTTTCGGGCAGACGTTCAATCGCTTTGGCAAGCGTCTCTTTTATCTCGAAAAGTTCCGTCGAGTTGGCGGGGTTCATATCGGTTGCATCGTTGGCGTCGGTTTTTAAATATTCTTCAAGCGGAATGATTGTCGCCGAATTGCATTGATTAACGAGCGTCTGAAGGTCATCAATAGAAATTCCCAAATCCGCCGCGATTTCTTTATCAGTTGCCGCCCTTCCCAATTCCGTTTCGAGTCGGCAAACCGTCTGCTCGTACTTGCGAATTTTTTGGCGCATTGAAACGGGTACCCAATCTTTGGAACGCAGATAATCAATCATCGCGCCGCGAATCCTCAAGCCCGCATATGTCTCGAACTTTATATTGCGCGTTATGTCGAAACGGTCAATCGCGTCAAGCAAGCCGAAAAAACCGCTACTTAAAAGGTCGTCCCTGTCCAAATGTTGCGGCAAACTTACTGCCAACCGCCCACAAACAATCCTAACGAGCGGCAAATAATGTTCGGCAAGCGCGTTACGAATTTCTATTGATTTTGTTTCCTTGTACTTTATCCATAATGCCGAAATTGCTTTTGTCTTCGCGTCACTTTCCATAGTTGATTCACCGTCCTTTGCGCCGCGTTCGATTAATTTTGATTGGAGAAGCCGTTAAAGTTCATTGGTTGGAAAGCATTTTCTGCCGCGAAGTTGGGAACTTCCTCTACGTGAATTTCTTCTTCCTCGTGGAGATATTCTTTTCGGTTAAAGCTTTCGTTCGTCTCGGCAACCTGCGCGGCGTCTATGAAATTTTCAAGCTCGCGCTTAGTCTTGAAGATAGCGTATTCCTCGCAACACATCAAAAAAATAAAACTAACCAAGCTTGTAAAACAAAAGGCTGAAAAAGTCCGAGACGCGACGGTTGCGCCGCGCACGAAATCGCTTGTCAGCCCCGAAATAAGTACGATAACTAATGAGACCATGCCGACCGCCAGCGAGATTATAATTTTTTTGATGGGCATTATCTCTTCAAGCCAGCCATAAAATCCTGTCAAAGCATTCACCACCATAGGGGGAAGGGACTAGACCACTTCCTAATCCCCATTCCCTAATCCTTACATATCCTTTTGCCCGCGATCGATAGTTTTGACTGTGTAGACGCCGGTAGCCAAATTAATCTGAACCGTCCGCCCATAAGTGCCGCCCGTATCCTCCGCGATAACTTTAATCCCGTTGCGGCGGAGAATTTGCTTGCAAACTTCAGCATTACGAGTACCGACGCGCATAATATCGGTTGCATTGGAGAAAGCAAACATCTGCGCACCACCCGCGATTTTAGCGACAAGCCGAGCCTTCGTCGCACCAAGCGCAACCACATCATTAATCATCAGCGGAATGCCCGTATCAGCGAACTTGGGCCTGCGTGCTGTCGGGCAACATGATATGCAAAAGCCCGCCGACTTTTCTAAGCGGGTCGTAAAGCGAAACTCCAATACATGATCCCAAACCGTAACTTATTAGGGTAGACGGACTGCGACCGACCTTGTAATCAGCCATACCGACTTTGATAAGGTCTGCCATAATTATTCAACTCCTACTGCCTTGACCAGAGTGCTCAACGAGCCGGGATCCGGTACAAGGAAAAAGTGCCCGTTAATGCTATCATCTTCAGCCAAGAATTTTGTTTCTATAACCATTGCACGATCGCCCATTTGTCCTAACTGAACGAGCACGATATTTAAAATTGCGCCTGCCATGTCAATCGCTAAGGATGGTATCGACGGTATCATTGATATATTTGTGAAGTGGAAAAACGAATTGAGGTAAGAGCCGGTAAGGATATTGCCGACTTCCTTCAACGCGGATATATCCATTTCATCAAGGCTTTGGGTAGTGCCGAGCGGTTTACCCATAACGCCATCTACAAGGTAAAATGCATTTTTTCTGGGCATAAGGAAAAGGATATTGCCGGGAGCTTTTCCGTAAACACGCAAGAACACGGCGACAACAATTTCTTCGGGACCGCCGACGAGGTCGGGAACGTCCTCAATCGGGATAAGTGCGACGCGTGGGACATTCATATCGATTTTCTTATTGACGACCTGCGAGAGAGCCGTAGCCGAATTGCCCGCGCCGATGTTGCCGATTTCGCGCAAGGCGTCCAGTTGCGCAGGGGACAAATCGAATTCATCAATCATTCAAAACACCTCTTTTTAATTTGCTCCAACTATTTCCTCAAGGTTGAGCATAGTGACAAGCCGCCCGTCGATATTGCCGATACCGCTTAAAAATTTTTCCATTGCCCTATCGCTGACGGTCTTCTTCGGGTCAACAAGCTTACTTCTAATCGTCAAAACCTCTGTGACGGCGTCGACTAACATGCCGACTTGCAACTCGCCGACTATAACAGTGACAATCCTTGCCGTTTCGGTGTAAGGCGTCTCTTCAATACCGAGCCGCTTTTTTAAATCAATGACGGGCATAACCGAGCCGCGCTGGTTGATGACGCCCTTGATAAAGCTTGCCGCGAAGGGTACTCGTGTTATATCGGACATATCGTTAATTTCTTGTACTTGGAAAATGTTCACGCCGTATTCTTCATCGCGAAGCTTAAACGCAACTACTTGCAGGGAAAATGTTTCCTCAGCATCGTCGCTCAAAACGTTTTTAATCTTATTTGTCGCGCTGTCTTTAGCCACAAAAATACCCCCTTAGTTAAGCATCGTCGCCACGTCGAGAATCAAGGCAACTCTGCCGTCGCCAAGTACCGTCGCGCCTGAGAACATCTTCAAGCCCATGAACAAATTGCCCAGAGTCTTTATAACAATTTCCTGCTGACCAATGAGTTTATCAACAACAATTCCTGCCTTAGCCTCGCCCGCGTGCACAACTACCACGAACAGCTCCGACGTATCTTTTGTATGCGGAACCATTAACGTTTCTTCCATGCGGATTATCGGAATAATTTCGCCGCGCAGAACGATAACTTCATTATTCTGAACCGTGCTTATATCGCTGAGTTGAATGCTCAACGTGCTGTCGATTGAGGCAAGCGGAATGGCGTACATTTCATCTTGAACTTGAACGAGCATCGCTTGAATAATCGCCAACGTCAGCGGCAACTTAATCTTGAAAACGGAGCCTTCGTTTACATGCGTCTCAACGTCGACTTGCCCGCTGAGAGATTCAATCTTACTGCGGACAACGTCCATGCCGACGCCGCGCCCGCTGATGTCGCTGATTTTTTCTGCTGTGGAAAAGCCGGGCAGGAAGACGATACGAACTGCGTCCGCGTCATCCATCTGGTCGACTTCTTCTTGACTGTAAAGCCCTTTCTCGACAGCCTTGCGACGGATAATATCGGCGTCGATTCCCTTGCCGTCGTCAGTAACCATGATAACGACGTTGTTACCTTCGTGGCGGGCGATAAGTCCGACTTCACCGATACGCGGCTTGCCTTTAGCCTCGCGTTCATCTGGCATTTCGATACCGTGATCTAACGAATTCCTAAGCAAATGCATAATGGGGTCGCCGATTTCGTCGATAACGGTGCGGTCGAGTTCAGTTTCATTTCTTTGTTGAGTTCTTTGGTAACGTCGCGAACCATGCGCGGGAAACGGTTAAAGACTTGGCTGACGGGAACCATGCGGACTTTCATGACGATATTTTGGAGGTCGGTCGTGACTCTGTCCATTTGCTCCAAAGTTTCAGTGAGCTCGGAAAGTCTGTGAGTTTGTCCGATTTGTTCGAGGCGGACTTTATTGATAACGAGCTCGCCCATAAGATTCATCAGCGTATCGAGTTTTTCAATATCGACACGAACCGATTGCCCAGCGTGACTTTTCTTTTGAGCCGCATTAGCCGCCGCGTTACCGCCTGCACCGCCGCCACTGCTTGAAGACGCAGGTTTATTTGCCGGAGCTGAAGGTTTAGAAATTGGAGCAGGCGCGGGAGCCGTCGCAGGAGCCGTTGCCGTTGATTTTTGTTCGACAACAGGAGCGGGCGTCGGGGCAGCTTGCGGAGCCGAGTCAGCCGATAAGTTTATAAGTTTTGTATCCGCCGATTCGATTTCAGAAATATTCATGACGGCATCGCGAATAGCATCTTCCTCCGACGCCGTAAGCAAAATAACTTCAAAGGAACGGTCGAAGGCTTCTTGCTCTAAATCTTCGGCGGGCGGGATTGTACGAATTACCTCGCTCAATTCCTCCAGCGAATTCATAACCATATACGACCGCGCAGATTTAAGTAAGCAAGACTCCGCCAGCGTGACTTTAAGATAAACGCCGCGCATACCGCGATTGTACGCTTCAGCAATGAGTTTTTTCTCGGTATCCGATAACTCAACCGGCAAATCTGCAGAGACTGTCGAAGTTGCAACAGGAGCGGGGGCAGCAGATTTTTCAGCAACGGGCGCGGGACTTGCGGCAGGTGCGGCAGCGGCAGCGTCACCTTTAGAAATTGCACTCAACTTTGCAACTAAATCCGATACATCGATAAGGTCTTCGGGGTCGCCATTTGCCACGTTATTAATCATTTGCTCCAGCGAGTCAATACACTTGAACAGAGTATCGATAATGTCGCCGGTTACTTTCAACTGCTCCTTGCGCAACATATCAAGCACGTCTTCCATTTCGTGCGTGAGTTCGGCGATTTTGTTATAACCCATCGTCGCCGACATGCCTTTCAATGTGTGCGCGTTACGGAAAATCTCATTAAGTATGGACAGATCTTGAGCAAGCCGTCGTTGAGCGATTGCAAATGTTCATGCGACTCGTCGAGAAACATATCCATGTATTGATTAGTTTCCATTTAAACTCCTCCTGTTTATTTTATCGGTCGAATAAAGCCGCTATCTTCTTACTGCGTCGACTATAGCTTCGGCAATTTTATCTAAAGGACGAATTTCATCGGCAAGCCCCGCGTCAACCACAGCCTTAGGCATACCGTAAACGACGCAAGTAGGTTCATCCTGCGCGATTGAATAACCGCCCGTCGCCTTAATTTTTTTCATGCCCTCGCAACCGTCTGAACCCATGCCCGTCATAATCACGCTGACTAAATCCCTGCCAAATTGCGCGGCGGAATCGTACATGTAATTGACAGTCGGACGAAGGTTCCCGACGCGTGCCTCTTGGCTAAGGACAATTTTCCGTTCGCCTCCGGCAGGGGCTATGCGCAAATGATAATCTCCCGGCGCAATGTAAACTTGTCCGGGTTTAATAATTTCGTCGTGCTCCGCCTCCTTAACTGCTATCGCGCTGATTGAATTAAGCCTTTCCGCTAACGACCTCGTGAAACCGGCGGGCATATGTTGAACGACAACTACGCCGCAAGGAAGATTTTTCGGCAGGCGCGTTATAACTGCTTGCAGAGCTTGCGGACCGCCCGTTGAAGTTCCGATAACCACGAGCTTTTTCCCCGTACCCGGTATAACTTTTGAAGCAGGTGCGGAAGTTGAAGGCACGCGATTAATTATCGGCTTCTGCCCTAAGATAAGTCCTGTCCTGCGTTTTACTTCAATTCGGCGCATAACCGGTTCGCTGTCAACTTTTGGCGTATAAGTTAGAGGTTTCGTCGCGGCGAAACTTTTTTTAGCGTGAGCCTTCGCCGCTAATCTGCACTTTGCCAAAATCTCGTCTTTAATCGTGTCGATTTTCGAGATGGCACCGCCCGCTTTGCTGACAAAGTCCACCGCGCCTAAGGCAAGAGCGCGAATTGTTTCATTCGTGCCCTTTTGAGTAGTAGAACTAACCATTACGACCGGCAACGGGCATTGCTCCATAATAACCGCCAGCGCGTCAAGTCCGTTCATTACCGGCATGATGACATCGAGCGTCAACACGTCGGGACGAAATTTTTTTACCTTCTCGACGGCGTCTTGACCGTTTACCGCCGTGCCGACAACCTCGAAGTCACTTTGACCTTTGAACAAATCAGAGAGGACTTTTCGCATAAAAGCCGAGTCATCAGCAATCAAAACACGAATCACTTTGGACGCCTCCCCTTGGCTGAAAAAATATTTATCGTTGTCGGCTCCTTGCCGCCCAACCATTTCAAAACAATTAATGGCTAATATTCGCCCGACTTGCTAAAGTTCCTTCATTCCCGCAAAAAAATATACCGCCAATTTGACGGGTTAAAAAATTTTCTGTCAACCTTTATAAAATCAGCCGCTCTTTTCGCCCTGCTTGCCAACGTTTATCAAAATTCCTATCGCCGCCATCGTGACTATCAGCGAAGTTCCGCCGTAACTTATAAACGGCAACGGTACGCCGACAACCGGAATCATGCCGCCGACCATAAGCAAATTCGCTATCGCCTGCCCGACTACTAAAATCATTATCCCCATTGATAAAACTTGTCCGTATTCGTCGCGAGCTTTGTTGGCAATTCGAGCCGCATAAACCGCAAACGCCGCGAACAATAAGAAAACAAATATCGCGCCTAAAAATCCATTCTCTTGGCAGAAAATCGCGAACGCAAAATCCGTGTGAGCTTCGGGCAAATAATCGTATTTACTGACGCCGACGCCGAGCCCCATGCCCGTTAATTCGCCCGAACCAATCGCCGATAAAGATTGAACCGTTTGATAACCGTAATTCTGCGCGTCCGACCAAGGATCGTAAGTTATCTTCAAACGTTCAAGTCGATACGGTTCCTTTAAAATCAACGCCGTCGCGCCCGCCAATCCTAAAGCCGCCAACTTATAAACTTTTTTCTTGTCAAGCCCCGAAACTATCAGCATTAACATCGGTATCCCTAAAATTATGCAACCCGTGCCCATGTCCGGTTCCAATTCCGTCAGCAAAAACATCAGCCCGATTATCACCGCTTGAATCGATAATAAATTGAGCGGCTGCTGAATTTTTATTTTAATGGAGATGTACGCCGCCGCAATTATTATCGCTACGAGCTTTGCCAATTCTGCCGGTTGAAATTGAACTACGACGAGCGGAAGCCATCGCCTCGCGCCGTTCACGACAGGACCGACTATCAACACCGCTATCAATGCGATTATCGTAAACAACAACAGCACGACAATCCACCGCCGCCAAACGTGATAATCAAAATGCAAACATACGCCGAACGCTATCAGCCCGATAAAAACGTTGATGACGTGGCGTTTCAAAAAAAAGTAAGGCGAATCAAATTCCGCCTCCGCGAAGATAAAACTCGAACTGAAAACATTAATCGTGCCGAGAATCAACAACACGACCGTTATCGCGATAATCGCCTCCATGTCGTTTGTCCAAAATCTTTTTCCGGCGGTTTGACCAACTTCCCTTTTCTGAACGTCCGCCATAGAATCACCTCACTAAATATTTTCGCGGAACATGACCGGCAAAGCCTTAAGGCGCAAATTATTTTTCATAAGCCAAACCGTCATAAGCCGTTCGGCGACCAATCCGATTGCGCGATATATTCTTGGATTGTCAATTTTTTCAAGGTTGCTCGTCTCCAAAACTTCCGCCGTCACGTGAATTATAAACGAAAACAGCCACTCGCAATAAGCGTTGAAAATACTCCGCCGCGTGATAAACATTTCGTACAAAAACTCGGAATAACTGCTTGAAACATAATCGAACGCGTCAAGATAATCGGGTTGCTTAAGTTGAATGTGCTTGCGGAAAACGTCTTCGATATACTTGCTGAATCCCTCTTGACAAATTACCAAACTTTTTACTTCTGTCTGCGTGTACAAGAAAAAATGCCCCTTAACGACAATCATATCATAATCGCGCAAAATATTTTTGGCTTCCGTCGCGGTTAAAATTTTCTTTGTATTAAATTCCAGCGTCTTCTGATTGACAGTTTCGGGGTTCCAATCTCCGCGCAGGGTAAAAAATCTGCGGTAATGACACATCCCGATAATCGTGTGTTGCGTATTCGTCCACATCCAATACAGCGCGGTTATTTCGTTCAAGTAGCGGTTGATTGTGCTGATATTGTTGCCCGTATCGTCGCCGAGATAACCGAATTTTTCTTTAGCGACGGCGTGCCCCGCGTGAATAATTTTGTAGCCTTCGGGGAGCTTGGAAAGTTTAACGTCTTTGTGCGTCACGACGTAAATACAAAAATCTTCGGGCGATACGCGTTTCTTAAGGAAAAACCAGCTGCCGTTTACCGCGTTGATAACTCCAATCTTATCGAAAATAATTTTATGCTCTTCTATCAAGGAGTTCAGACTTGAATTTTTCCGAACGAACACCAAAATATTTTCCGCCATGTCATTAGTCTCAATCATCAAGTCGAAAAATTCTTCGAGAGTGCGCTCGGCAGTAACGATAATTGCGTCGTATTTTTTGAGTCGGCACTCATTAAGCGACGTATAAATTTTGTTGTAAACATTTCCTACGATAGGATATTTTTTCGCGAAAGAATCAACGTCGACGGCTTCAATCGCGACGCTATGATTAAACCAAGTGTAGAAGAAATCATTCTTGGCAAAAAAATTATCGACATCAAGCAGGCGAGAAACTTTCAACTGGCTGAAAGTCGCAACGAGAATCCGAGCGTTTTTCACGGAATAAAAATTGTCGCGAGCATATTTCTGAAGGGCTTCCATCGTGATAAACTTTTCTTCAAAACCAATCGCATAAAGTTCTTGGGCGCGTCTAAAAAGTTCTTCGGTTTGTTCAAAGACAATATAATCTGCCGTGCCGTCCAAAACTTTTTTCAACGCGTCAAAAGAAATCTCCGCGCCGTCCAAGAAAATTTGAAAATCCTCCGGCTTCAACGGCTCCTTTTTAAGCTCATCAAAATTATAGATTAATTTTATTGGCTCTTCGCGTTCCGCCGCACCTTTAAAAGATATTTGCCCGATAATCTCAACTTGTCTGCCGCCGATTTTCCGTAAAAAATTTTCCCTGCGCCGCAAAGCAAAATTCGAGGTATGTACAAAGTCAATCGCCTCACTTCAAATATTTGCGCAACGTCGCGAGGAGTTTTGGAATGTCAAGCGGCTTAGCGAGGTGGTCGTTCATACCGCATTTGAGCGCGTTTTCCTTATCCTCTTCAAAGGCGTTGGCTGTCATCGCGACAATCGGAACGGTCTGCGCGTCTGTGCGTTTCAATGCGCGGATATTTTTCGTCGCCTCGTAACCGTTCATCGTCGGCATTTGTACATCCATTAAAATTATGTCGTAGTGATTCGGCGGCGAATTTTTAACCATTCTCACTGCAACTGTACCGTCGCCCGCGTCCTCAACGTCAAGTCCAATTTCCTGCAGAATCGCTTTGGCAATCTCACGATTAACTTCAATATCCTCAACCAGCAAAACGCGCTTACCGCTAAAGTCCGTCGAAGATAAATCGTCGTGGTTTTTGTTATCGTCTTCACGCCCGCTCATCGCCCGCGATAATGCATTCTTCAAATCGGACATGAACAGCGGCTTAGTGCAAAAAGTCGTGACGCCCGCCGCCTTTGCCTCCAATTCAATATCGGAATAATCGTAAGCCGTCAAGATAATCACGGGCGCGGTATTGCCGACAACGCGACGAATTTGCCGAACCGTTTCAATGCCGTTTTGTTCGGGCATAAGCCAATCGATTATGTACGCGCTAAACGGGTCGTCGTCGAGTGCTCTGCCTGCGCGGAATACAGCTTCACGCGGCGAAGTCGTCCACTCTGAACGCATTCCCATTTGCTTAAGCATCGTCGTTACGGATTCGCAAGTGTTAAAGTCGTCGTCGACAATCAAGGCGCGCAAATTTTTCAGCTCTTGTATCGGTATTTGCTTAACGTTGTGCTGAAGTTTCAAGTCCAAAGTTACAGTGAACTCGCTACCTTTATCTTTCTCGCTCTCAACGTAAATCTCGCCGCCCATAAGCTCAACCATTTTTTTAGTTATCGACATGCCAAGCCCCGTGCCTTGAATGCCGCTCTTTGTCGAAGTCTCCTCGCGTTCAAAGGCGTCGAACACGTGCTTAAGAAATTCTTTACTCATGCCCATGCCGTTATCTTTGATTTTAAATTCGTATTTAGCGCAACCGGGGATTTTGGATTCGTATTGAGAAATGCGGAAGAAAATCGAGCCAGTCGACGGCGTATATTTAACCGCGTTGCTTAGGATATTTATCAAGACTTGGTTAATTTTAAGTTGGTCGGCGTAAACGTCCTCATTCTTAACTTTGAACGCGTCGATTTGGAATTTCTGTTGCTTGGCGGTGACTTGCGGCTGAATCAAATGAATCAAGTTATGGACGAGGTCGGAGAGGTTGCATTCTTGTTCGGCGACTTCAACTCGTCCGCTCTCGATTCGGCTCATGTCAAGAATATCATTAATCAAGCCCAACAAATGATTACTCGACGATAAAACTTTCTCCAACGAGTCTTTAACTTGCCCGCGATTTTCAAAGTGTCGCAAAGCCATCGTCGTGAAACCGATAATTGCGTTCATAGGCGTGCGGATGTCGTGGCTCATATTCGACAGGAAAGTTGTTTTGGAGGCGTTAGCGTGGCGGGCTTGCGCGAGGGCTTCTGCCAAGACTTGATTTTTGGCAAGCGTCTCGCGGGTTTCTTCGTCGACATTAGCAAAACCGACGCCCACCGCATGGAGTCCGCTATCAATTCGCGCAATGCGGAGCATCATAAAAATTTCCTTGCCCTGCTGAATCAGTTGATAACGGTGCGAAATAATTTCTTCGTTTTCGAGGCGCGCACGAATATTTTCCGGCTTAACAAATTCCAAAAGCTCGTCGCGGTCGGACGGAGAAACGAACGTTCGCACATAATTTTTCATCGCCGCTTGGAATTTTATGATGTCACTTTGCCTGCGATTGAGTTGCGTAGAAATATCGGGCGCGACGCGATAACAAACCGCCTCATCAGAATCCAAATTCAAATGATAGACGAGCCGATAATCCGCCGTCAACGCTTGAATCATTTCGCTTTGCCGACGACGCCGACGTTCTTCAGAAAGCAATTGCGTTTGCAAGCGGAGTTTTTCCTCCATTTCCTCCTGCTTGACTCGCGCCTCTGCTTCGGTAATATTTTTCTGATGGAGGAGCCGAGAATTTTTCCGTACCTGCGAACTTATCAGCCGAAAAACAATCAGCATTGCGACGACGGTAAACAAAATTTGAATCATCGAACGCCCGCGCATATCCGAACTTATCGGAGAAATTTCGTCCGAGATTTTATTTTCTTGAATCAGATAGGACAACATCCAGCCGGTGCCTTCGACGGGACGATAGTAAAGCATTTCCTTATCGCCGTTGAAAGTAAAAGCCGCCATGCCGCCGCGAGAATTTTCAAAATCGAATTTGACTTGTTCCTTAGAATAGCCGTCGTTAAAAGTAGCGTTGTCGAGCGCGTCGAGGAGATTGGTGCCGATTCCCATACTGCCGAGCACAGAATCAGTCAGCGATTCGCCATTCTTGTAGTAGAGGTTGAAGAAAGTTATCTCGCTGTTAGTCGTCTCCAAAAGAATTTCCTTAAGCAAATCTTGAATGTCGGCTTGTATGAAACAACTTTTAATCGGCACGCCTTGAAAACTTATATTCTCGACGGGCACGACGACGGCTACGCATTTATCTTTCTCGAACAGATCGTAAGTAAAAATTTTCGTCTCGGCAATGCGCTCGTCGACAAAAAAATATTCATCGCGATTAGTGGCGATACCTTCGGGCGTGAAAATATTACCGTTCGCGTCGACGAAGGCAAATTGATTGACTTCATAAATCGTTTTGAATCTGTTCAGGAATGCCGTTAAAGTCTCGACGTTTTGCAAATCATTTGGCGATAAAATTTTCAGTGCGGTTTTTATGTCGGCGATACTGTCTTTGATTCGGGAGGAAATACCTTGTTCGCGGCGGGCAGTCAATTCGCGCAGATATAATTCGCTGACAGATTGAACCGCGTCGCTTGTCCCGTTTTGAGCTTGATGATTTATCCACAACGTCGATAAAATCAAAAGCACGGCGATTATCGCACCGCCGACTATTGCCGTTGAAGCTGTTCGTTTATTTTCAGTTGAATTTTTTTCTTCCATGACTTAAACCTCGCGCTGAATTTTCTCTGCAGATTTTAGTTGAATTGATTCGATATAGCAAGCCTTATCTGCGCAAAAAAAAATGCCGCCTCGTGAGCGGCTTAAAAATTTTTAATCGATAACTGCGCGGGCAAAAGCTTTCATGTGCTGAATCGTATTCCATTCGCCCGTAAAATTTTCCGTCATGATGACGAGCACGGCGTCGCCGGAGTCGCTGTAAATAATTCCGCCGTCGTCGTAAAGCCCGTCGAGTGCGCCCGTCTTGTGAGCAATTTGTTTATCGGGCAGAGCGGCGGGGAAACAATCGGTGTCGGTCTGCTTAACGAGGAAATCAATCATAATTTTATCGTAGCGTTCGCCGACGCATTCATAATTATAAAGCCGCGTGAAAAAAGTTCCCAAGTCTCGCACGGAAGAAAAATTTTCTCGCCCTGCCGCAACCGCGTCGAAGTCCATCATCTTGCGCCGCAAAATTGTATCGCCGTAGCCTTCGCGCTGAATGTAATCGTTAATCGTCGACATTCCCAAGCGGTCGATTAAAATGTTAGTGGCGGTGTTGTCGCTGTGAGTTATCATCAGCTCCATAACCTCGCGCAAAGAAAGTTCACTGCCCGAAGGATAGCCCGCTAAAATCCCCGCGCCGCCAACTTTATCACTGCCGCGCAGAGTCAACGTTTCGTTAATGTCGAGTTCGCCACGTTCCGCCTTGTCCATAATCGCCGCCATAATAAAAACTTTGATCATACTCGCCGAACGCATGGGCTTTGAATTGTAAACGAACGTCTCGGAAGATTTTTGCGGATAAGCCAGATAAACCGCGTACTCGGTGCCGTCGTTTAGATATTGAGCGACTTTGGCGGGTGTGTCGTCGAAGAGAGGTTGCGCCGCGACTTTGGAAACGGTTTTCGGCGCAGGAGAAATTTTTTCGTCGCCGACACAAGCCGAAGTAAATATCACGGCAATTATCATCAGCGCAACAAAAAATTTACTTAGCATTGTTTCTCCCGTCAACCATTAACCCATTCCCAAATTCCTATCGCTACCGGTGAGCCGCTGCCGTAGACATAGCCCTCAGCAGGCCAATCATTTCTGTAATAAGGTCTTCCGTTTGAATACCAAAAGCTGTAGTGGATGTAATCTCTGCCGGCTCTGACTGTGCAGGCAAAATTTCCACGTCCGCCGGCTACTGTGTTGGTCAGGAGATAAGCCGCTGTTCCGTCGCTGTAAGTGCCGACATAAACCTCTGCCGCCTCCGCCTTGACGCCGCCCGCAACGACCAATGCCGCCGCTAAAACCATTGCTACCAAAACTTTTTTGTACATAAGAAACGCCTCCTTTTGGGAACCATTATAATTGATTTTTTTTTTTCGTCAATTCCCAACCGCCAATTTTAACGAAACATTAATAAAAAAAATCCCCAACGCTCGTTTAGAACGTCGAGGATAAAAAAATAGAGCCCGTCCTTTTGACGAACCCTCGAAGATTTTTAAGCCGGAATCGCGTTTACTTTCAACGTGAGCTTAGATTTTTTACGGGCAGCCGCGTTCTTGTGAATCGTGTTATTCGCCGCCGCTTGGTCTATGGCTTTGTGAGCCGCAGGAAGAAGTTTTTTAGCCTCCGCCGCATCGCCAGCCGCTATCGCCGCTAAGACTTGCTTTTGAGCTTTTTTCATGCGCGTTTTCTCGAAAATATTACGGGCGCGGCGTTTCGCGTCGACCTTCATGCTTTTGATTGATGATTTAATATTGGGCAAGTAAAATACCTCCTTAAAACTTTTACAGTTGTCGAAGTTTATCACAGCGCGTTTCAAATTGCAAGGGAAATTATATCGGCGTCGGTGAAATTAACGGGCGCGAGACTTTGATAAGCCGCGATTATCGCCAACGCAATGAACAATCCCGCGAAAACGTTACGCTTGAATCTTAAATCTTTGCTGATACTTTCGGATTCTTCTGCGCGGGCTTTGATAAAGAAAAATATCGCCGTCGCTAAAAATAAAATTTCAATCGCCGCCGTCAACGCAATTTTATCCTTGTGCCAAATTTTAAATCGGGCGTTCATATGACGTTCGCCGCCGTGAATCAACACGGGAGCTAAATTCCATTTTAAAAATTTGCCGTCGCTCTCGACAGTGTCAGCGTTATGACTTTCAACAGGATTTGGAAACTGAATCGCCATATCATAGACAACATTATTGAACGCCGCTTGCGTTATGAACTCGGCTTCGGGCGGGAGATTGGCGGGCGGACTTTCAAAATAAAAATCAAAGGCGTATTCGTCGAAGAACCAACTTTTGTGTCGCGAAATGCCCTTATTCTTGCCCGCGTGCGCCGAATAAATTTTACTCGGAGACTTCGCAAAAGTTTCAAGGTCAGGATAATTAACGGCGAACTCATAACCGAGCATATCGCCCTCAGCAACGGGCTTAACCGTCAGATTCGGGAAAAGTTTTTCGTTCTCCGCCTTCCAAGCTTCAATCTGCCGACTAAACGGAGCCGTCCCTAAAATTTTCCAATTCCTCGTAACCGCGCCGTCGCCCGTGATTATCAAATCGAATTTAGCTTGAAAACAGCCCGCGCAGATTGTACAGATAAAAATCAGCGCGACGATAAAAATTTTCTTCATGATTTAAATCCTACTGGTGCCAACTTTGTCGAACGTTTTAAGAATGTCGCGGTCGGGCTCTGCGTCGAATTTGCTGACGATATAAATTGCAATCAGCGAGAAGATAAAGCCCGGCACAATTTCATACAGCCCCAAAAATTCAAAGTGTTTCCAAACCAAAACCGTAACGCCGCCAACGATTATCCCCGCGATGACGCCCGCTTTAGTCGTCCTGCGCCAAAATAAACTCATAAGCAACGCCGGACCGAATGCCGCGCCGAATCCCGCCCAAGCATAAGCAACCATGTCGAGAATAAAACTATCGGGATTGAAGCCGAGAAAAACCGCTATCGACGCAATGATTAAAACCGACGCCCGCGAAATCCAAACGAGTTCAGTTTGATTAGCGTCCTTGCGAATTAAAGTTTTATAAAAATCTTGCGCGAACGCCGACGCCGCCACTAAAAGTTGTGATGAAGCCGTTGACATAATCGCCGCGAGTACCGCGCTCAATACTAAGCCTGCGACTATCGGCGGGAATAACTGATTCGTCATGAGCAGGAAGACGGTTTCTGAGTTCGTGCCTTCAAGCGGTGTCGTCAAATAAACCGTGCCAACCATGCCGATTGTTACTGCCGCCGCCAAACTCAACGTTACCCAAGTCATCGCGATTCGAGTTGCTTGCGGGAGTTCTTTTGTCGAACGAATTGCCATGAACCTAACCAAAATGTGCGGCTGTCCGAAATATCCAATTCCCCACGCCAACAATGAAATTAATTCAATCGCGCTGAGCGTCGAGCCGTCGGGTTTCGT
Source organism: uncultured Selenomonadaceae bacterium (assembly GCA_905234235.1). Classification (GTDB taxonomy): domain Bacteria; phylum Bacillota; class Negativicutes; order Selenomonadales; family Selenomonadaceae; genus Quinella. The sequence continues at coordinate 19,834 of CAJOHN010000018.1, read as the reverse complement.
GAACGGTTCAAACAACGTCGGCTTATAATCAGCGATAGCTGTTAGCGTGTCGCCGAAACCTCCCAAACTCATTGCCGCGCAGGTCGGGACGATTAAAATTGCAAAGAACATCATCACGCCTTGAATAAAATCCGTGCGACTGACAGCGAGGAATCCGCCAATCAACGTGTAGAAAACGACGGAGCCCGCGCCTAAAAATATTGCGTATTGGAAGGGCAATCCGAAGACCGTTTCAAAAAGTTTGCCCGCCGCCACGAAGCCGCTCGACGTGTACAAAATAAAAAATATCAGAATAAAAATCGCGGGGACGATTCGGAGCAAATTACTCGTGTCCTTGTAACGATTCTGCAGAAATTCGGGGAGCGTCAACGAATTGCCGGCGAGTTCAGTATATTGACGGAGCCGCGCCGCTACAAAATGCCAATTCGCCCAAGTTCCAATCGCAATGCCAATAGCAATCCAACCCGCGTTCAAGCCCGCCAAGTAAGCGAAACCCGGCACGCCCATTAGCATCCAGCCGCTCATATCGGAAGCCTCAGCACTAAGCGACGTAACCCACGCGCCGAGTTTGCGGTTGCCGAGAAAATAATCGCTCATGTTTTTTGTTTGCCGGTAGTAGTAAACGCCAATCGCCATCATCAAGCCGATATACAGCACGAAAGCGTTAATAATCATCACGTCATTTGTCAAATTAAAATCCTCTCCTTTCCATAACTGCGCCATTATACCCGCGCAGATTTTTTTTTGCAATAAAAAAGCCGCCCGCTAAGGCGACAAAAAATTTCGTTCGATTATCTGCGTCCTGCTTTAGCCTCGTAAGCGACTTGCATATTTTGAATTGCAGGCTTGAAATTTTGATTCTCTGACAGCGCACGATTATAACAGTCAATCGCCGCGTCGTAATCGCCGAGTTGATAGTAACAAAGCCCCAAATTTGTATAAGCGGCGGACAAATTTACTCCGAGTTCGATAGCCTTCTTAAAATCTGTAATCGCCCGCTGATAATCTTTTTTATCGTAATAGATTAAGCCGCGATTGTTGTACGTGCCGCCGTGATTAGGGTTAATCGCAATGGCTTTATTAAAGTCGGCGAGAGCATTATCCTTTTCACCGAGTGCGCGATAGCAAGAGCCGCGAGTTGAAAAAATTTCTACCGTGTTAATTCCAAGTCCGATGGCGCGAGTCAAATCCGTTATCGCCGAATTATTATCGCCCTTCCAAGAACAAACGACACCGCGATTTTGATAAGCCTCTGCGTAATTTGGATTTATTTCAACGGCTCGCGTCAAATCTTTAATCGCACGGTCGTAAATTGCGGAGGCGTCGCTACCGGATTTTTCCTTGTAAGTAGCCATTTTCCCCGTCAACAAACCGCGATTATTAAAGGCGACGGCGTTATTGGAATTGGTTTCGACAGCGCGAGTATAATCGTTATAAGCGTCGTCGTAACGGTCGAGAGTTTCATAAACAGTAGCGCGATTATTAAATGCGTCAGAATAATTCTGGTCGAGTTCGATAGCGCGTGTGAAGTCGGCGATAGCTTTATCGTAATCTTTTTTAAGTTTGTAAGCGTAGCCGCGATTATTGTAGACAACGGCGTTATTTGGTTCGCGCTGAAGTTTCTGAGTGTATTGAGCAATCGCGCTGTCGGCGTCAAAATTCATTGGTGCGGCGAATACGGGCGTTGTTAATAAACTCATTGCCAAGAAACCGCCTGCGATTACCCGAAAAAATTTTTTCATGTCAATCACCTTCTCAGTACAAGAAAACTACAGCGGTTTTGTTAAGGAAGCCGGTTGCGCCGTTTTCAATAAGAATGCGACTGCCATCCGCCTCGCTGACTACGGGATTAGCATTATGATCTTCGAGACGTTCCGCTTTCAAAATCAGAGGTTTGGAACCTGCGCGGCTCGTCATACTTTTATCTGTCGCGTAATTAACCATGCCGTCGCGAACGACTAAATCATAGTTCAAATTTTCGTGCCCGTAAAGTTTAACGCCCTTGACGTTTTTAATAACGGGACTCATGACGGGATTTAAGCTGAGACCTCTGCAGTCAATAATAAGTCCCGTGTAGCCGCCGATTGCCGCCATAGGAGAACGTTCGCCGCCGCCCACGACTGTATAGCCGACGCTGTCACCGGTTTTGCTATCAGCGGACATTGAAGGAATAACTTCGGGCGCGGGTTGCGGGAAAGGTTCAACGACGGGCGGAGGAGTTAAGACTGCCTTTGAAATTCCTTTATCGCCGAAAAGCGGGAGTTCCATTGTTACGGAATAACCGCCGCCGCTGAGTTCGCCTTCGGAAACGACTCTTGCGCCTTGAACCGTGCCGGTTACTTTCGTCCTGACAACGTCACTTGTAAGCATCATCTGTTCGACGGTCGTTTCTGCGTCGACGTTGACGCCTTGAACGGCTTCGAGCAGTTGACGATAAGCATCAGCGAATGCCGCACGACGCGCTTGCATTGACGCGTGAGCCGGACTTACTGATTTAGGCGGCGCGACGCCCATGCCCGTTACTTGAATGACTTGACTGCCCCAATCGACTGCTGCCTCTGCGCGGACACCGGTTAGCAAAAACATTGCCAAAAAAAGCGCAGTCAAACATGAGAACAACCTCTTCATTTAAAACGCCTCCTTAAAATTTTTAACCTTTTTCAATCTGAGCCGCTGCTTCCTTTTGCTCTTTTTTGCTGGGGTCTTTAATCCCGCGTGCTTTACGATATTCTGCTGTCGCCGTGTCCAAAAGTTTAGAAAGCTCTTTACGAATTTCAAGCATTTGTTTCGTTTCGTTCGCGATTGCTACGGCATTGCCTATACCTTCGAGATTGCCCGAAGCAGCACCTTTAACTTGCGCCATTAAGATAATTCCTGCTTGAGTATAGGAAACGCCTGCCATAACGTTTGAGAGTGTGCGTTGAGTGTTGGCAGTTTTTATGAAATTATCGATTTCAGCCAATTTCGCTTCGTCGCCCGATGCCAATGCTTCCGACAAATATTTTTTCATTTTCTCGGCGTCCGCTTTATTCTGTTCAGCACCATTTTTCATTTGGAGTCCTGCATCAGAGTCTTTTCTAGCAGATTTAACCGCTTGATCTTGCGTTATGAGTTGCTTATTGACAATACTGTCGTCCGTAGCAATTTGGACATTCTGATAAGCCGCCGCAATTAACGCTACCGAATAATAAAAATTCTCCAGCATTCTCTTATTGGCAGTATTAATGTCTGTTCCTTTACCGGCTCCCAAAAGATTCCCGATACCGCCCAAGCTTAATGCCTCAGCTGCAGGAGCATTTACTCCGCCCGCGACAAGACCAACAACTAAGGCTACCACAGCCGTCCGTTTAAAAATTTTTTTCATGACAATTCCTCCTTAGATTTTAGTGAATTATTTACCAGCCCAATACTTAACCAGACTGTCGGTAATGGATTTGGACGAGGTAACTGCCGCCTTCTCGAAAAGAAACATGCCGAAGCGATTTATATCCGAACTCGGCACGCTTAAAATTTCACTGCCATCGTAGTCCTCGATAATCTTGAAATTATTCAGACAGTCCAGCGAGTGAATATCCATTTCGCAAGACATCGTGACGCCGTCGGCGTGTTCAATTTCTTTAGCCATTCTGATTTCACCGACAATCGCCGTACAAATCGCGGGATTTTCTTCGGATTTTTTCTTGACGAACTCAACGAATTGTTCAAAGCCCATTGAGCGCGTCTGATTAAGTTGTCCGACAACCTCGTCAGCATTTGCGACTACGAATTTATTTTCTTTAAGGCGCGTCATGTATCGTTGAAGGATAACATTTTCAGCCGCCTGAAGTTGCGTTTCATTCACATTGCCGACAAATCGCACGAATACATAAACCTCGCGTGTAACGTCGTTAGCGTGGAAAAGTTTAACAAGTTGTCCGAGCGCAGTTTGCATTTCCTGATATTTAATTTCGACTCTGCCCGTCACGAACGCGCCCGAAGTATTTTTGCCGCGCTTTTCAACGTGAACTTTATCAATAAACAGATGATAAGTTTTAAGCAGTTGCTGATAAGGCGAGTTAGGATCTTCACTACGCTCGGTTATCTGTGCCAAGACGCGTTTAATCGTTGAGAGTTTCATATCCTCAATTGCGGCTACCTCCGTAGCCCCCTTGCCGCCGGAAGGAATTCCTCGCGGCGGGGCGGCGGCGTAAACGTTCGGAGAAAAACTTTGCACGAGGAAAATTGCCGTTAGCACGACTAAGATTTTGCCGATAAAATTTTTCATGGCGTCACCTCAAAACATAAGCCGAATCTTAGTTGCGCCGAGTTCGCCTTCCTTATTGATACCGGGTTGAATGCCGGAAATTGAACTCAGCAAAGCAGTTTCCAATTCACCGAGACTGGAATAAGAATCAGTGGAAATAAAGAAAGCCAAGCTCGTTGCATTCGGGCGCGTCATACGAATAATTTTGCAATGTGCGCCGTCGAGCCCCGTTTTAATCAGCGGGTATTGCGCTTGATAATTCGTGACGTTTTCGATAACGACGGTAGTTTTTATGTTGATATAGCCGCCGCGATTTTCGCTTTGAACGGTCTCAAGAGCTTGCTTAGACAAAGATTCCATAGCCTCGCGAGTTGCGTTTCCTTTAGCGTTGAAAATTGCTTCGCGCTCGGTAGCCGCTACGCCCTTAACATATTTGCTGTAAACGTCAACCTCGCTGGAATCCAAGCCGATTAGCTCGAACGACGCTTGAACAGTTGCCTCGTAAAGCCCATTGACTTTATTGACGGAGTCGACATTAAGCACGCCGCGCAACAAAGCATTTTCCGATTCGCGATAATCTTTGGCGACGGCACGCGCTTTAACTCGAACATCGGGGTCAGTCGCATGATAAACCAAATACTGAAGGACATTATCATTCGTCACTGCGCGGAAACCCGTGAGTTTTAATTTGGCGTTAAGATAATCGCCCATTGTCGGTTCGTAACTGTAGGAGCCGCCGCGATCTCTCTGAACGACCGCAACCATAATTCCACCGCGAGAATTAGAATCATTGACATTAGCTTCAAGCTGAGATTTTATATCCTGTGCGAAGGTACGAATTCTTTCCGCGCTCGCGGTAATATCAAGTTCGACGTAAAAAATATTTCCTTGCGCCTCCTCTTTGATGACACGGTTTATATTTACGTAGCCATCCGAACGCAAAATTATTTCGTCTTTAACCAGTTCAAAGTTTGCGACTTCCGTTGTGCTCTCGACTTTGACGCCCGCCACTGCTTCGACAGCATCGCGCATTGCCTGCTTGCGAGCCTCTTTCCTTGCACCGTCTATGTCGCCATTGACTATCGGCGCATATCCTTTAGCGATTACTGCTTCGGCTACTGAACTATTCAAAAAACTCGCCGCGCAGATTATCAGCGACACAAAAAAAATTTTTGCCAAGAAAGTTTTCATTTATTTAACCTTCTTTCCGGCCTGCGCTGCCGCCGATTTAACTGCCGCGCCAATCATAAGTCCACCGAAAATTTCTTGCTCATCCTTAATTATTTTGTTCATAACGGAATTGCCCTTAAGATATTCTTCGGTTATGTCGTTGGTAATCTCAATTTCTTTGCCGTCGATGTTGCTTTTCATCCAAAGACGATAAACCTTAAAGCCGTTAATGTCGGAAGTATATTTTGTTTCAACTTCTTTACTGCCCGCGCCCGATACGTCAAGATAGATTTTATGATCGACGTTGGTTGGCATTTGGATTGTTTTTTCGCCGGAGTGTGATGTGTTCATTTTAGCGACATAAAAGCCGTGAATTGCGTCGGTCGTCCAACTGGAGGTATCGCCCTGCAAAATCATTGGATAAACGATATTGCCCGTATGCGTAGCAAAATCACTCGTGAAAACATTTCCTGCAATGCGTTGCATTAACTTGTTCATACCTAAAACTCCGCGTGCCCTATCTGACGTGTAAGTTACGTTTTCAACGCGATAAGTTTCGGCGCGATATTCCTTGTCTTCCAAACCTTTCAGAACTTTTTTCATCTTTGTAAAGTCCAAATGTTTTCTGATCATATCCGCAGTAAAGTTGGCATAAATCCTTGCGAGCTCCACTGAACTTTTTTCAGTCATTTCGTTAATTGCATTGGAAAGCGGAATGGATTCATAAAAGTGGAGCGGCACATTACTCAGAATTGTCAATGCGCCGCTTGCGTCGTCCTCGCCACAAAAAGCAATATCCAACGCCGAAACAATTATGTACTTGTGATAAGTTTTGCCATTTATGACGTAAGGTTTATCGATAGAGTAATCTGTCACGACGATAGGCACCAGCTGAATGACATTTTCTGCGCCCGATTCGCCGAATTCAGTATTGCGTTCGGAAAGATCTCCAACGTCAAGCGTCGTCTTCAACTTAAATGGCAGTGCTGCTTCTTGTTCCTTGAGTTTGTCGGCGATGGCGTTAATGATGATTTCGCGATTAGCTCGTTGCTCTTCAGGTGTTCCCGCGTTCAAAAGTTGGTAGCCGCGCTTTTTTTCGGCACCTTGATAATCGTCAGAGATTGTCGTCATGTAAATATCGTGCGCCCAGACAATTTCGGGCAGTGCCTTCGCTTCGGCGACGGCAACTACACTCATTGCGAGTAGCCCGCCGAGCAAAATAAAAATCTTCTTCCACACAAAAATTCCTCCTCTTAAAAGTTCAACAAAGTAATATTTTCTAACCTGCTTCATTATAGGAGATATAGAGGAAGTTTTGCAAGTACTGAGTCTTAAAGTTTGATTAAAAATTATTCGGCGGCTCGTAAAGTTTTTATGACGTAAGTCGGCAGGGCGAACGCTCCGACGTGAATGTTCGCGTTGTAATATTTAGTTTGGAGATTGAGGGCGTTCCAACGAGTAAAATTAATTTCGTTAGTCGGATGAAATTTTTTAGACGCGAAACCGAACAGCCATTGCCCCGCCGGATAAGTCGGGATATGAATTTGATAGACGCGGACAATCGGGAAAGAAGTCGTCAAACGTTTGTGAGCGCGTTGCATGGCGGCGGCGTCTTGCGAGTAAAAAGGATTCTCGTGCTGATTAATCATAATGCCGTTGTCGGTTAAGGCGTTAAAGCAGTTGCCGTAAAATTCTTTAGTAAAAAGCCCCTCGCCCACGCCGAACGGATCAGTCGAATCAACAATAATTAAATCGTACTCGTCAGTTTTGCGGCGAATGAATTTCAAACCGTCGGCAAAAAAAAGTTCCACGCGAGGATTATCGAGGCAGGCGGCAGTTTGCGGAATAAATTTTTTGCAAGCGTGAATAACCGTTTCATCAACCTCAACCAAATCAATTTTTTCTATCGAATCGTATTTCAAAAGCTCCCGCGCAGAACCGCCGTCGCCGCCGCCGACCAGCAAAACTTTTTTAATATCGGGATTGACGCACAACGGCACGTGAGTAATCATTTCGTGATAAATAAATTCGTCGCGCTCGGTTATCATGATTCGCCCGTCCAAAACTAAAATCCGTCCGAACTCCGCCGAATCAAAAATATCTACGCGTTGAAATTCGCTCGTCTCGCTGAACAGTTGCTTATCAACTTTTAACGAAAACCGAACGCTCGGCGTATGTTGCTCCGTGAACCATAGCTCCATTTAAAATCCTCCTTAAGCCATAACTTGCAGGCGTTGAATCGTCATATCTTCGGGACCTGTCATTTGGCAACCTTTGCGCTTGGCGTAGCGGACGTAATCTAAAATTTCTTTAGTTATTCGTTCGCCGGGCGCGAGTATCGGAATGCCGGGAGGATAACACATTAAAAATTCAGCGGCAGTCTTATCGACGGTTTCTTTAATCGGCAGGGAAATTTTATCGGCGTAGAAAGCTTCCTTCGGCGCGGCGTCGACAATCGGAGCAATATATTCAACTTTCATGAGGCGCGAAGAATCTTTGCGATAAATTCTTTTGATGTCGGCAAGCGCACTGACAAGCCGCTCAATATCCTTAACGCGGTCGCCGACTGACACATAAGCCAAAATATTTGCAATGTCGCCGAACTCAAGTTGAATGTCGTATTCGTCGCGCAGAATGTCATAAACTTCGACGCCCGCCAATCCAACTGAACGCGTGAAGATTGAAAGTTTCGTCGTATCAAAGTCAAAGCACGCGCCGCCGTCTGTAAGTTCTTTGCCGTAAGCGTACCAGCCGCCGAGATAATTTATTTCATCGCGAGCGTATTCGACGAGCTCAATAACCTTGTCAAAAATTTGTTCGCCGCGCAGAGCTAAATTTCTCCGTGAAATGTCAAGACTCGCCATCAAAAGATAAGAGCCGCTCGTTGACTGAGTGAGGTTTATAATTTGATGAACGTAGCCCGCGTTGATATTTTCGCCCGTCAACAAAAGTGAACTTTGAGTAAGCGAGCCGCCCGATTTATGCATTGATACAGCCGCCATATCCGCACCTACACTCATTGCGGAGGGCGGGAGTTTTTTGTTGAAGTAAAAATGCGTGCCGTGCGCTTCGTCGGCTAAAAGTTTCATGCCGTGAGCGTGCGCGACTTCGGTTATCGTTTTTATGTCTGAGCAAATGCCGTAGTAAGTCGGGTTGTTGACGAGGACAGCTTTAGCGTCGGGATTATTTTTTATGGCGGCGATAACTTCTTCAACCTTCATGCCGAGAGAAATTCCTAATCTTTCGTCGACTTGAGGATTGACATAAACGGGCACGGCACCGCAGAGAATCAACGCGTTAATCGCCGAGCGGTGGACGTTGCGCGGCATAATAATTTTATCGCCGGGCTTACACGTCGATAAAACCATCGCTTGAACTGCCGAAGTTGTTCCGCCAATCATCAAGAAACTGTGAGCCGCACCGAATGCTTCCGCTGCTAAAATTTCTGCGTCGCGAATCACGCTGACGGGGTGGCATAAATTATCCAACGGCTTCATTGAATTAACGTCGACATCCAAACACGCTTGCCCTAAAAATTCTGCCAACTCTTTATTGCCTCGTCCGCGCTTGTGTCCCGGCACGTCGAAGGGCACCAATCGCGCCGCCTTCATTTTCGTCAACGCCTCCAATATCGGAGCGCGGTCTTGCGTCAAATACTCGTTTCGCACATTCATCCTCCGCCTTAATTAAAAAGCAGGCAACCATAAGGCGTGCCCGCTTTTTATGTTCTATTTGAATTGATTTTTACCTCGCCCCTCAATTATAACGACGCATTGCCGCCGGTAAAATCGCCGTCTCGTATTCAATGCCTTTGGGCACGTACAAAATAATTTTCTTGGAAATCATTTCAGCACGCCCGTTAATCATATACACGGCTCCGATAACAAAGTCGCCGATACGTTGCTGTTCTATGTCGTCGACGCCTTCAAAGTTCACGATAACCGCGTTGCGTTTCAAAAGGTCGTCGGCTATCTGCTTAACTTGATCGTCGTATTTTGTCGGCGCGTAAATTTTCATGGTGAGCTGGGGAGTTTTAACTACGGCGAGGCTCGGTCTTACGGAAGTTTCGCCGGTGTTGCTACTATAAGCCTCGTAACGCACGCCGCCCATTGATGTAACACCATTATCCGCTGTGCTTATCATGCCGCCATGCCGCGTGAAATTCATCGTTCCTTCGCCGAAATTTTGTGCAAAGCCGCTCGTTGCCGTTTGTTTTTCAACATGGGGATTCTGCGCGGCAGTTTGAGCAGATTTTTCTTGCGCAGGAGGAGTTTCTTCAACTTTTGCGTCGGCTTTTTTAGTTTCTTTAATTTCGTCTTCGTCCTCGCTTGGCGGCTCCAACGGCATGATTATATCCGTAAGTTTCTTTATCCAGTCCATCACTATCATAAACAATCGCCCTTCCGATAAGTGGTTTGCTTTTTATAAGCGCGTTCATTCTAGCACAGCGTCTGATAAAATGCAAAGGTTTTTTCAAGTAATTTTCAGGCGTCAATAAAATTCTCTGAGTTTCGCTGAGCAAGTCGGTTGACGGAGCTTACTTAACGCCACAGTCTCGACGCTTTGAACGGTGCCGCCGCTTACTTTGAAAATCCTCGCGACTTCGTCAAGCGTCCGAGTCCGCCCGTCTTCCAAACCGAATCTCAACGTTAAAACTTTTTTCTCGTGCGGTGTTAAGGTGTTCATGACTTCGCTGAGGAGCTCGCGCATCTGCAAATAATTCACGCGGTCAAAGTGCGTCGGCATTTTATTATCCTCAACAAAATCACCCAGCGTTAAACCCTCGACAAAATCCCCTTCGACGGCGAACTCGTCTTTGGCTGTGTAAGTGCGTTCGTCAATCGGCGTGTCCAAAGAAATCTGCGCGGACTGATTCATTTCGCGCAAGGCTTTAACAATCGCCGCCTCTATGCATTCTTCGGCGTATTCGATGAAAGTCGCGGAGCCTTTCGTGCTGAATTTTTTTACCGCCTTAAGCAGCCCGATATTGCCTTCCTGAATCAAATCCGAAAATGCCGCGCCGTGCCCGATGTAATTTTGCGCAATGTTGACGACCAGCCGCAAGTTCGCGTTGACAAGTTCAATCTGAGCCTCTTCGTCGCCGTCTGCCGCACGAAGTAAGAGCGTATGAAATTCCTGCGCACTCAAAAGCGGTATTCGCCGCACTTCCTCAAGATAAATTTCCACGTCTTCAGAGTATTCATTCCCCATGACTTACACCGCCTTTACCGGAAAATTTTTTTGTGTTTTCGATATGGCGGCGGTTAATTCCTGCTTTTAGGGATTAGGTTTTAGGTGTCAGGTTTCAGGGATTACTGACCACTTTTAATCTAATCCCTACCCTCTACTTGCGAGCATTTTTAGCGGCGCGTCCTCGCGTGGTGCGGTCAAGGACTGCCTTACGGAGGCGAATACTGCTCGGCGTGACTTCGACAAGTTCATCGTCGTTGATATATTCCATTGCTTGTTCGAGGCTCATGAAACGCGGCGGTACAAGTCTGATTGCCTCGTCGGAATTACTGGAACGAATGTTCGTTTGATGTTTCTGCTTGCAAGGGTTTATGTCAATGTCCATATCGCGAGAATTTTCGCCGACAATCATGCCCTCGTAAACTTTTTGCCCCGGCTCAATGAACATGACGCCTCTATCCTGCAAGTTGAAAATTCCGTAGCCGGTCGTCTCGCCCTGTTCAAATGCAACCAAACTTCCGCGTGAACGCCCAGGAATGTCTCCCTTGTAAGGTTCGTAGCCATGAAAAACGTGATTCATTATTCCGTTGCCGCGTGTCGACGTTAAAAGTTCCGAACGAAATCCTATCAATCCCCGCGCAGGTATCAAAAAGTTCAAACGCATATATCCCGCGACGTTTTGCATATTTTTTAACTCGGCTTTGCGGCGTCCCAAACTCTCCATGACCGTACCCATGTAATCTTGCGAAACTTCGACGGTTAAATTTTCTATCGGCTCATACTTTTGCCCGTCGATTAATTTGTAAACGACTTCGGGCTTGCCGATTTGCATTTCGTAACCTTCGCGCCGCATCGTCTCAATCAGAATCGATAAATGTAGTTCGCCGCGCCCGCTGACTTTGAAAACGTCCGCCGAATCAGTTTCCTCGACGCGCAACGCAACGTTTGTCTGCGCCTCTTTAAAAAGTCTGTCGCGAATGTGGCGGCTCGTTAAAAATTGTCCTTCCTTGCCCGCGAACGGACTTGTATTGACGCCGAACGTCACACTCAAAGTTGGTTCGTCCACGCGGATTGACGGCAAAGCTTCGGGGTGTTCAGCGTCGGCAACCGTATCGCCGATTGAAACTTCACTTAAACCCGTCAGCGCGACAATCTCACCCATTTGCGCCTCAGCAGTCTCAACTCGATTAAGCCCGTCGTACGTGAAAACTTTGCCAATCTTAGCCTTCTTAATGCCGCCCTCGCTAATCAGCGCGATAGTTTCGCCCGATTTAATTTTACCGCGTTGTACTCTGCCGATAGCAATTTTCCCAACATAATCATCAGCCTCAAGCGTCGTGACTACCAGTTGAAGAGGCGCGTCGAGTTCACCGGCGGGCGGAGGAATTTCTTTTAAAATCGTATCCATCAGCGGTTGAAGGTTATGGCTTTCGTCGTGCATATCTTTTTTGGCAATGCCTGCTTTCGCCGCCGTGTAGATAACGGGAAAATCTAATTGTTCGTCGTCAGCGTCAAGCTCCATGAAAAGTTCGAGCACCTCATCATAAACCTCGTCGACGCGAGCCTCCGGTCTGTCAATTTTATTTATTACGACAATCGGCTTGAGTTTATGTTCCAACGCCTTACGCAAAACATATTTAGTTTGAGGCATCGGACCTTCAAAGGCATCAACCAATAAAAGTACGCCGTCAACCATATTAAGGACGCGTTCAACCTCGCCGCCGAAGTCTGCATGTCCGGGCGTGTCGACGATATTAATCTTGACGCCCTTATAAAGTATCGCCGTGTTCTTTGATAAGATTGTAATGCCGCGTTCGCGTTCCAAATCGCCGCTGTCCATGACGCGTTCGGCTACCTGTTCATTCTTGCGGAAGATATGACTTTGTTTAAGCATCGCGTCGACCAACGTCGTTTTGCCGTGATCTACGTGCGCTATGATTGCTATATTTCTGCGTTCGGAATTAACTTCCATCGAATTTCCTCCTTTAGAAAACTCCGGCTATTATACGTTCAAAATTTTTTCCTTGCAACAAAAAAATGGTTAGCGATTAGAAATTTCCAACCGCCAACCGTTAAACACTGACTACTTATTTTTTATTCCAAACTTTGTTGGTGAAGTCGGCAGTGTAAGTTGTGCCGTCCTCCAGTTGATAATTAACCGCCGCCTTACTCTCAACCGTCAACTTCGAGCCGTCCGTGAACTCTGCGAGGATACCCGTATCAGTTATATCTGCCCGCGCTATTTGTTCGAGCCTCACATTGCCGAGCCATACGAGATCTCCGTCGTGCGCATTCTGAATAACATCTTCGCCGTTGCCGTGTTCGTAATAGAACATGTTGTAACCGGAGCCGCCAACAAGCGTATCGTTCGAGTTGCTGTCGCCGCCCCACATGCTGTTTTCGCCGGAGCCGCCGATTATCAAGTTATTCAAATCGTTGCCCGCCAATGAACTGAAACCGTCCGCCAGCGAGGCGTCCATTACGCCGATATTTCCGTAGCACATTATGCCGCTGTGTTTACCGAGTGTATCATCACTGAGCCAAACTTCAACGTCGCCATAACCCTTGCCGATTGTCAACGTCGCATAATCGCCGACGCCCGCGTAGCAATTCGTGAATCCGTCATAAGAAATATTACTGTCGACCTTAGCAATAATATCGTCGTTGAAGTGGAAGCTCTTGCCTCTAGCCTCAGCGATTGTCAAGTAATCGTTCGCGCTGTTGTTAATGCCTATGACAACGTCGTTGCCGTTCAAATGCACATCAGTGACGTTGGAGCCCGGCAATTTGACGTAATCGGCGTTGGAGTCGTAAGCGTCATTCATGAAGTCGAGATTAGTTATTGTATCGCGCCCGTCGTCGGCGAGGAAGTAGAATTCGGTTGAGCCAGTCTTATCACTGCTGGTGTTGCCGACCATCAAGTCATTGCCCGTATTGCTCCAAATGCGCGTGTTGCCCGTGCCCGCGACCAAAGTATTTTTCTTATTAGCCGCGCCGTTAAGTGACGAATCGCCTGCGCCGCCGACTGCTCTGTCTATGCCGTAAAGTTGAGCCGTCGAGCCGTCCAAATTGCTGGTGCCGTCGTTCAAATTGACTTCGACGGAGCCGGTGTATTCGCTGAAACTAATTCCGCGTTCGTTGCCGTAGAAAATATCCGCCGCGCTGTTGTTATCATCGACAGTTAAAAGTTTGCCGCTCTTGGCAACCGCCGCATTGTAGTTATTATCGCCGTCAGAAATTTTAATGTTGTAGGACGAATCGCTTTCATCCAAATTGTTGAAGGCAATGCTACCTTGCCCGCTGTCGATAATCAACCGAGACGCGCCGTAATCGAAGACGAGTTCGGACATATCGCTGACGAAAATTTTATCGTTGCTGTCATCGAAACCGGAGGCGAAGTGACGGACGGTGTCGGCAGTATTTTCGCTGAGAACGATAGTCGCGCCGTCGAGCCCGTTTCTGCGCAGTCTGCTATCAGTAAGATAAATTTGATTCTTGCCTGCGCCGCCGTCAACAGAATCGCCTGCGCCCGCGAGGATTGTATCATTGCCACTGCCGCCGACGATTGTTGAGCCGCTACTCTTTTGCGTGTCGCCTGTATTTTCGGCGTAGTTGCCTTTGATAAGTATCGGGTCTTCCTCGTCGCTCATGTCGATTTCGCCGCCGGCAGTATTCGTGAAGGCAACTTTCTGTCTGTCGCCCAACGCGTTGTAAAGGTTGGAAGAAACGGAGCCGATTTCTCCTGCGGCGGGGTCGAAAGTTACAACCGCATCGCCAACAGTCATCACGCCATCGCCGAACTTGATTTCATTCGTCTTAACTGCGTTTATCAAATTGAGATAATCGAACGTTTGCACTGCCGCGTTATCGCCATCGTAATTTTCAAGCGTAACATTGCCGGCAGTCGGGATGATAAGAGTTTCGCCTTCCTCGTTCAAGTCGACAGCAACATCAGCCCCGTGACGAACAACTATTGTATCGTTGCCGTCGCTTGTCTTGACACTTGAATCAGCGGCGGAACTGTCAACCAGCACCAAAGTATTTTCGTCGCTCTCCGTCAAGTCGATAACCTGTTCGCCCGTCTCGTCGGCTTCAATGTAATTTGTCGTGTCGCTTCTGGCAAGAATATCTTCGGGCTCGGTCTTTTCGCTAATCGGCGGGTCGTCGGGATTGGTAACGTAAATGCCGTCGCGATTGACAGTCAAAGCGTCGCCGTCTTCGAGCGTGAAAGTTTTATCGTTGATAGTGTAAGTGCCGCCCTCTTCGACGGTGAGCGTTGCGTCTTTATCCAAATCAGTAACGTCTGCGCCGTTGTCAGTGACTACTACGCCGTTATCGTCGCCCTCTAACTTGAAGCCCGTACCGTTAATCGTGACTTCGCCGTCTTCTATGACCAAGTGCATATCTTTGAGGTCGCCGGAAATTTCGTTGCCGTTCTGCAAGCCGCTGATGTTGGTTATATTTTCGCCGTCACTTTCGACAGTAACATTATCGCCGACGACGCTTATAGATTTGCCGTTTATTGTGACGCCGTCGAGCGGACCGCTGATTGAGCCCGTGAAGTTTTCGATAGCTTTAACGTGGCTGTTTTCGTCGGTTATGAAGTCGACGGATTCATCAGCCGTATCAACGACATTGAAATTATCCGCGCCGAAAATAAACGTGCCGTTTTCAGCCGTCGTAACTTTCATCTCGGGGGCACTGCTAATCGTCGCGCCGTTCATTACTCCGTTGACATCGCTGGTCGTGCCGTTCGTGACAACCGCATTAAATTCCGAGCCGATTATATCGAGGAGCGTTTCATTAACCATCGCGGCATTCAAGCCGTAAACAGTGGCGTTATCGAGTCCGCTTATCGTGCCGTCGTTTATGCCGTTGACTGAAATAATTTTGCTGTCCTCAATCGTGAGCGATACCGGAATTTCGTTGCCCGTGATTGTAATTGTTTCGTCGTTGACTTTGAAGTTATTTTCTTCTTGCGAGATGATTAAGTTGCCGCTTTCTAAACTGTCGACGCCGGTAGCAATGCCCTCGTTCATGTCGAAGGCAAAGGAATTATCGTCTTGGATTTCGTAAGTCTTGCCGTTGACGGTGATAATATCTTCCTCGTTCGTTTCAACTTTTGTGACGCCCGAAGAATCCGCCACGACGCTAACCGCCGCCTCTTTGTCGCTGACGACGTTAATTTGATCTCCGTTGATGATTAAATCTTTATCCAAGTCGCCGCTTACCGTGCCCGCCACGTCATCAACGGAAACAAGTTCGCCGTCTTCAACCGTATAAGTGACATTGCCCGGAGCATTGATAGTTTTTCCGCCCGCCGTGAGGGAACTCGTTACATCAGTTTTAATCGTCGCGTTGTCGAGCCCGATAACTTGAACGCCATCATCACTGCCGATACTGTCAAGCCCGATAACTTTGCCGTCTTCGATATTAATTTCATAGCCGTTGACATCGCCCGTGACGATAAGCTCCTCATCGCCGATAATAATTCCGTCATCTTCTGCGCGGAGTTTAGTAGGTGTCGCAGCGTTAATCGTTTTATCGTCGAGGACAGCCGTATCGTTGATTGTCAAAACTCTATCCGAAGCATTGGTAGCAGTCGCGCCGCCCGATAAAGTTACGCCGTTTGATTTATCGATAATCGCCGTGCCGGTGCCGTCAAGTGTCATGTTGCCATTGGTAAGCGCGGCACTCGTCTCCAAGTCGAGTTGAACGCCCTTTGAGGTTGTGATTGCTGAAGTTGTGCCGCTCGCCGTGAACGTCGCGCCATTAACCGTATAATCGCCCGCGTTAAGTGTCAGATTAATATCAGCAGGAACTTCAAAGGTTGCGTCTTTGTCGGAGCTGAGGGACGCGGCACCTTCGCCTATGCCAATTTGAGTGTCCGCCGCATAAGCAGTTATGGTTGCGTTATCGGTCTCAATAGCTTGTCCATTTTGCAGGGTGAAAATCGCGCCCGCGACATCCGACAAACTGACAGCCATAACGCCGTCCTCGTCGAACTTAACGCCGATAGTCGTATCAAGATTTTCAACAAGTGAATTGCCTCTTGCGTCGGTTATGTTGAGCGGAGTTCTGCCCTTGTTGATGAACGTTACCGGCGTGTAATTAACATCAGCCGCAAGTTGAATGTTGCCGTCGCTGGCGAGTGTCCTATCGCCCGCCAAAACGTCTGCAAACCTCGCGCCGATGTCTACAGTGATATTGCCGCTCGCGTCGATTGTGACTGTGTAAGATTCAAATTCGTAATTGTCAAAAATCCAGCCGTCGTCTTCCGTGAAAATAATTCTTGTGCCGTCCGCAGGCGAGGTGTAAGTCTTGCCGTCAATTATCACGGACGCATCCTTTTCAACGTCGTCAACGGCTACAGCTTTGCCATTCTCGTCGAGTTCAAATTCAACCGTGTTATCGTCTTTGAGCCCGTTGACTGTGAAAGTTTCATCGCCAACTTTGTATCTGCCGTTGCCCGTGACAATTCTAACGTCTTCGGCGTCGTCGGTAAGCGTGTAAGTTTGGTCTTCGCTTATTTGGACTTTGCCCTTAGAAATTTCAACGCTGCTAACGTCGCTGGTTTTAGGAGCCGCGCCCGTTGCGTCGACGAGGAAATCGTCAGCTCCATGTGAAGGCGTAACTTTGAACTCGCTTTCCGTGCCGTCGGAGAGGATTGTTTTAATCGGGACGGCGGAAAGGTCGCTGTCAACGTTAATTCTTGTGGTGTCTACGGTAATGCTGTTAAGCGTGTCGTCGTCATCATCTTTGACTAAGAAATAATCGCCGTCGGTTTTAGTGAGTTTGCCGAAAATTTTCGTTGGGTTATCGGCGTCGTCAATGACAATCGTTTCTTCGCCGTCGGAGAGGCTATTTGGGTCGACGCTTAACGCGCCATTATCAGCAACGAAAATCTTTGTCCAGTTGTTTTCGTCGGCGAGGGCAGTTATCGTGAGCCCTTCCGTATAATCGGCGTCGCTCGTCCAGAATTTGCCCGCCTTATTCATCAGCCCGACCGCAGTGACTTTGTAATCGTCGTCGTTTACTTTGAAGCTATCGCCGTTAGTCATGTCGTCGATAATTACGTTGTCTCCATCCGCGCTGGCTATAATGCCGTCATCGCCGTCGGTGTTCGTAATTTTACTTCCGCTTGTCATCGTGACGGAATCGCCCTTATCAAGCGAAACGGTGCCGCTGTTCAATGTGGAAGTTGTCCCGTCCGAATCGATAACGAGTTCAGTTGTGCCCTTGTAAGTTTTGTTATTGACGATGACGGAACCGCTCGGCGCGCTAATTTGTGTAACGAAGTCTGCAGTAAGATTCGCGGCGTCGGCTACGTTGACAGTCTTAATCGCGTCGACGGCGTTGCCATTATCTTTAAGCGTCATCTTACCATTGACAACGGTTAGGGTTGCGAATTTTTCGGTAGGATTGTCAGCGTCGTTGCAAATGATTGCGCTTTCAGTGACGTTGGTTAAGTCGAGTGTATCTCCGTCGGGCACGATTATATTGCTCCACGTCACCGAATTGAGATCGGAAATTTTAATCGTCTTGCCCGTGAGTTTCTCGCTTAAAGTATCGCCCAACATCAAGCCGACTTCGCTTTGAGTGTAAGTGTTTCCGTTATAAGTGAAACTCTCTTGGTTATCGAGGTCGCTGATTGTGGTTAATACGCCTTTGGACGCTACGGCATTGATAGTTCCATTTTCAATCGTCAACGTAGAAGAATTGCTCGCCGTGACGGAAGGATTATCCGTATCGAGAACGACGGTTCCTTGATAAAGCGTAGAAGTCGTGCCGTCCGAATCGATAACGAGTTTAGTCGAGCCGTTATAAGTTTTGCCGTTGACAGTGACGGAACCTTTTGGCGCGCTGACTTGCGTAACGAAATCTACATCAACAGTAGAATCCTTAGCGACGTTTATAGTTTCGATAGTCGTTGCGTCGTCTTCGCCCTTGAGAGTTATCTTGTCATTCTTTATTGTTAAGGTTGCCAGTTTACTTGTTGGAATGGTTGCGTCGTCGAAGACAAGCACATCGTCAGTTACTTTGGAAATATCGAGGACGCCGTCGGTTTGCGCGATGAAGTTGCTCCATTTGACAGAATTAAGGTTGCCGAGTTCGAGGGTAGTGCTTACGAGGTCTTCGCGAATAGTTGAGCCGGTAACCAAGCCGACGATACTTTGAGTATAAGTTGTTTCGTTGTAAGTGAAGCTGTCTTCCTCGTCGAGGTTTTCGATGGTCTTGAACTTGCCGTTTTCAGCTATCGCCGTTAGCGTCCCGTTGACTACCGAAAGTTCGGAGGAATCATTGGTAGCTTTCGCTGAGGAGTTGGCATTATCGAGCGTTATCGTCCCGCTGTACAATGTCGAGCTGTCCGCCGTCGTGTATATCACTAAGTCGCTGCCGTTGTACGCTGCATTATTCACTGTCAACAAGCCGTCGCCCGTCACTTGCGCCGCAAATTGCGCCGTCAAATTCGCGCCGTCCGCAACGCTTATCGTCTCTATTCCGTCCGCCACTTTCGTCAACGTCAACGCGCCATTTTCTACTTCCAACGTCGCTAGTTGCGTCTTCGGATTCGTCAGGCTGTCGTACACCAGCGCATTCTTATTCTGCTTACTTAAATCCAGATTCTTGTTCTCGTCTACCGCTATTATGTCCGAGAATGCCGTGCCCAACACATATTTTGTCGCGTAGCCTGATATTATCCGCTTATTCGCCTCGTCGAGCAAGCCCGCACTCGTCATCTTGTACTTAGTCGTGCCAACCGTGAACTCGTCATTTTCATTCAGCGCGCCGATTGTCACCGTTGTTCCGTCTACCGCGATTGTCATCTCGCCTACGTCTGACGTTATCGCATTGCCCGACGCCGTTACTACTATTCCGCTCGGGGCTTTTAGCGTCCCACTTGTCAACGTTATCGCACTCGCGCCGCTTATTTCTGCCGTGTCCGTCGCGTCTACTACGAATTTATCCGTAGCCGTTACCGTGAACTTCGCGCCGTCTGTCGTGATTTCCTTGCCAGAGCATTCCTTCGCCAGCGTCGTTACTAATTTTCCTGTTATCTCGACGCTATTTATCGTGCCCGCGCCAGATTTCTCGAACGTCACCTCATTGCCAGAACGCGTCAACGTCCCATATTCCGTGCATGCCGTTTTATCTTCAACGACCTCTGCCGCCAAATAATTCGTCCCGATTTCGTTGCTTATCTTCAACGCGCCCGACGACGTTGCCCAG
>CAJOHN010000017.1 GCA_905234235.1 uncultured Selenomonadaceae bacterium | reverse complement strand
CAGATTTACGCGCTGCCCACCGCAAAAACGATTTAGCCGTCGCCCGCGCGTATGGTTTCGCTGAAATTTTAGATTCAGAGCCGTTAATCGTCGCCGAACTGATGAAACGCTACGAATCATTGACAAAAAGTTGATTGTGTGATAAATTTTCGGCGTTGATTTAAGGCAACAACTGCAAAGTGAGAGGCTCGCAGTTCCAGCATAATTTTCACCGAACGAAGAACCCCCGCGCAGAAGGGTGAACTGCACGGGGGCTTCGTTTTGCCTAACCGCAGGGTGATGCGATTATCTGGGGCAATAAGTTAGAGTTCGCTGCCGCTTACCGACGTCTGTTGATGAAGTAGTCGAGGATAAGACCGCCGACCACAATCGCCAACACATCCCAGCTAAATTGCGAGAAGCTCTCCAACATTATTTCCACCTCCCTCCTCGAAGTGTCAAGTTACTGCACGAAGAGGTGCGGCATTAGCGCGATTACATCAGAGAAAATTCAGCCACTCAATACGCCATTCACAAAATGCACTGGACTTTATACGGCGGTGATAGTAAAATTCAACAACAACATTGATTGGGAGGATTAACATGAAGAAAAAAGTTTTAGCGGCGGTCGTGCTGTTTTTAATGGTTTTCGGCTCGTTAAGTCTGACAGAGGCGGGACGTTTGGAGGAAATAGCGGCTCGCGGCACGATAAGAATCGGCACGACAGGAGATTATCGCCCGATGTCGTATCTGAACGCGGAAACGGGCAAATATGAAGGCATTGACGCCGAACTTTCGCAACTAATAGCTGATTCTTTGGGCGTGGCGATTGAATATGTGCCGACAACGTGGCCGACACTCACTCAAGACACTCTCGACGGCAAATTTGATATTGCGCTTTGCGGCATTTCGCGCAATTACAACCGTGCAAAGCTGATGGCGATGTCTGACGGCTACGGCGTCGGGATTTTCGGCAAAACAATTCTTTGTCGCAAGGCTGATGTCAAAAAGTTTAAAACTCTCGCCGACATAAACAAGCCGAATGTTCGAGTTATGATAAATCCCGGCGGCACGAATGAAAAATTTGCTTATGCGAACCTCAAAAACGCTCAAATCATCGTCCACGACGACAACGCCGGCATTCCGCATGAAATTTCAATCGGCAACGCGGACATAATGATAACGGAGACTGTTGAGGCGTTGAGTTACATCAGAGCGGACAAAAATTTAGCCGCGCCGCTGATAAATGAGCCGTTTACTCGCCACTCGTGCGGAATTTTAATGCAGAAAGGCGACCAAGAATTTTTGAACTATATAAATTTTGTCTTGGCGGAATTGCGTATGGACGGCACTCTTGATAAACTTGAGAATAAATATTTAAGATAAACTCTGGAGGTTTTAACATGAAGAAAAAAATTTTAGCGGCTATCACAGCCGGATTGATTGCTTTTGGCGGTTTTGGAGCTGTCAACGCTGCCTCTCGCGATGAAATTGCGGCGATTCAAGTTAAGACGGCGACTGATTTCCAATATTGGAACGCCGATTCTCCGACCAAGCAGAAAATTATCGAGTTCGTCGAGGACGTAACCAATCCGAACAGCGCGAATTACATTCCGCCAGAAGATAGAATTGCAACCTTCGATATGGACGGAACTTTTTATTGCGAGACTGCGCCGATTTATTTTCAAGAAGCAATGTTCCTGCATCGCGTCCTTGAAGACGAAAATTATCAAGCTCCAAAGAAATTAACCGCCCTCGCGAAAAAAATTCACCCTAAAGTCCTCGCTAAAGAAAAATTAACGCCCGCAGAGAACAAAGCTTACTTCGAGGGGCTTACCAAAGCTTACGAAGGCATGACTGATGAAGAATATCGCGCTTACGTCCGCAATTTCATGCAAGATAACGAAACCGGATTGACAAATCTCAAGCGCGGCGAGGCTTTCTATCTGCCGATGGTCGAAATTATCTCGTATCTGACCAATAACGGCTTTAACGTCTACATTGATTCGGCTTGCGGCGTTTCAACCACGCGCGAACTCGTCAATGGCGTCATTCCTATCCAATTTGACAAGATTTTAGGCTCCGATTTCAATTACACGTCAACAAATATGGGCAATGACATCCCTAAAAACCATTTTTACGACCGCCACAAGGAAAAAATCGTAATTTCGGGCAAGCCGATTGATGATAACGCTAAGACCGTTAAAATCTTCTCCATTCTTAACCAAATCGGCAAAAAACCAGTGCTTGCGTTCGGAAATTCGACTGGCGATAGCGGTATGCTCGAATACACGCTCCAAAATAATAAATATCGTGCCGAATCTTTCTTTGTTATTTGCGATGATACTGTTCGCGAACTCGGCAACCCAACTCGTGCGGTAAGTGATAGAAATTTAGCTTTAAAGCGCGGTTGGAATCCAATTTCAATGCGCGACGAGTTCAAAACCATTTACGGCGACAATGTTAAGCCTTCAAAATAATTTTTACGAGGAATTAGCATGATAGTTTTAATTGATTACGGCGTCGGGAATTTGTATAGCGTGGAGAAGGCGGCGGCTTTTGTCGGCGGCGACGTGAAAATTTCGAGTTCGGCTGAAGATATTGTCCGCGCCGAGAAAATTATTTTGCCCGGCGTCGGTGCGTTCGGCGACTGCATGAAAAATCTTGAGGCAACGGGTTTGATTCCGACGATTAAGCGTGAAATTTCTTCCGGCAAACCGATTTTGGGCATTTGCGTTGGTATGCAGATTTTATTCGCGAGCAGTGAAGAAAGCCCTTGCGTTGACGGCTTGAAAATTTTCGGCGGGCAAGTCAGAAAAATCCGCGCAGGCGATTTAAAAATCCCGCATATGGGTTGGAACTCGATTAAGTTCCGCGACTCTAAACTTTTTGCGGGCTTTAGCGGCGAGTCGTATTTCTATTTCGTACACAGCTACCACGCCGCGCCCGACGACAGAAATATAATCGCGGCGACGACAACTTACGGCGAGACCGTCACGGCGGCGATTGAGTTTGAAAATATTTTCGCGACGCAATTTCACCCCGAAAAATCCGGTGATGTCGGCTTGCGCGTCCTGAAAAACTTCGTCGATCTTTAAGGAGGCGAGTGGGTGACGTTTTGGAAAGTAAATCACGAACCGCGATTTAATAATGGCATTATTTTTAATAAAGACGATTGGCAGATGCTACTTAATAAAAAATTACTCGTTGTAGGCTCGATTATTAACATTCAACCTCAAGATTATTTTTATCTGACGCACGGAAATAAATCTTTTGGTGGACAAGGTATTCAACTTCTTGGAAAAATCGTCGGAAAACCTGAATCGTGTACTATGTCGAAGTGGAGCGGCTGGCAACAGTGCAATTACGAAATAATCAAAGAAACTGTTCGTGGTGATAGAATCTATCGTGAAGATTATAAAAAAGGTTGGACTCCAAATTATCAAAGCAGTATTTTTAAGGTTCCAGAATCTGAGGAGACTTTTTTTGAAGAATATATCCTTAGACCATTTTTTAACATGAAAATTGACCCGACAACGCATGAACCGATTGATGTTGAAGAAAATATTTCGTCATCTACAGAACAGGAAAGAATTTTTCCGCTCAATCAAATTTTTTTCGGCTCGCCAGGCACTGGCAAGACTTATTCGACGATTTCATACGCTGTAGCGATTTGCAACAATAAAAAACTCAACGAACTTTCTAATTATGCCGAGATTAAGCGCGAATATGATAGACTCCAGGACGACGGCAGAATAAACTTCGTCACATTTCACCAAAGTTACGGATACGAAGACTTTATCGAAGGAATTAAGCCAGTTATCGACGAACGCGGCAATATTTCTTATCAAGTTAAGGCTGGAGTCTTCAAAAAGTTTTGTGAACATGCAAAAAACTTTCCGCGAACTAATTTTGTATTTATAATCGATGAAATAATTATCATAAAGACTTTGCAGCAATATCAATCGACAGGACGAATCTTGAATATAAAATCGTGCTGAATTGGACGCGGCTAATCTTATCGGGAGAAAGTTTCACGCCGTTTAGCGGAAAATCGGAGGCGGTGACGTTGCTTTTCGATATGAACAAACTTTTTGAGGCATACGTAGCCGAACACATAAAAAAATATTTCTCCGACCGCTTCATGGTAAAAATTCAAGCGCAGGAGAAATTTTTATTTGACGAGCCGCGCACTTTCGCACTCAAGCCCGATATTATCCTTGAAGGCGACGAAAAAATTATCCTCGACACAAAATGGAAGTTTAAAATTTCGGAAGACGATATGTATCAGATGTTTGCATATGCAAAGCGTTACGGCGCGAAGAAAATTTTTATCCTCAGCCCTGCCGAAGAAGATTTTTATCGTGCGGAGGATTTTGGGCTTAAAATTTGCAACGTCGACCTGTTTAACATGAATTTGACAATAAAAAAACTCCTCGCCGAGTTGACGGGGAGTTAAAATTTTATTTCAGCCCATAGTCAGAGCCATGATTGCCTTTTGAGTGTGCAAACGATTTTCCGCCTCATCGAAAATGACGTGCGCGTTGTCCTCAAGGACTTCATCGGTAATTTCCTCGCCGCGATAGGCGGGCAGGCAGTGCAAAACGATACAATTCTTGCTCGCGCCGCTCAAAAGTTGCTTGTTGACTTGATACGGGGCGAAAATTTTCTTGCGGGCGTCGTGTTCAGCCTCTTGCCCCATGCTCGCCCAAGTGTCGGTCGCGATAATATCGGCGTCTTTGACTGCTTCGGCAGGATTTTCCGTCCAAGAGAGTTTCGCGCCGGTTTCCTCAGCGTCGGCAAGTGCATTCTCGAAAACTTTTTGATTCGGGCGATAATTTTCGGGCGTCGCGACGCTTAAAGTCATTCCGACTTTCGCCGCGCCGTAAAGATAAGAATTTGTCATATTATTGCCGTCGCCGACGTAAGCCATTTTCAAAGCGCGGAAATTTTTTCCTTTGTGCTCGCGAATCGTCAATAAATCGGTTAAAACTTGGCAGGGGTGCAATAAATCGGTCAAGCCGTTGATTACGGGAATATCGGCGTACTTTGCAAGCTCCTCAACTTTCGCCTGTTCGTAAGTGCGAATCATAATTCCGTCGAGATAACGTGCCAAAACTCGCGCAGTATCTTTAATCGGTTCGCCGCGACCGAGTTGCAAATCTTTGCTCGATAAAAATAATCCTGTGCCGCCCAGTTGGAAAATCCCGACCTCAAAAGATACGCGCGTCCGTGTCGAGGATTTTTCAAAAATCATTCCGAGCGTTTTTCCTGCCAAAAGTTTGTGTTCAATGCCCGCCTTTTGCATGACTTTAAGTTTAGCCGCGCAATCTAAAATTTCTTCGACCTCGTCGCGGCTCAAATCATGAATCGATAATAAATCTTTGCCTTTTAACAAAAGCCTTCACTCTCCCTATGCAAGTTTTAATAACGAATGAACAATATTTAGCCAAGCAACCTCTCCAAAAGCGCGTGCCAAATTTAAACTCTCGATTATCAATGGAATACGTTTAGAAACTTCCTCGCGAAGATCTCTAACAACAGGGTAGGGCAAACTCAAAAGGTTAGGTAACTCGCGAATTAAAATGTAGTTTTCAGCCATACTTAGCCTGTCAAGAGATTTTAAGACCGCGTTGAGTGATGCCGTTTCGTAGAACTTTGCTTCCGGCAACCGAGTTTGAAGATATGCGGCGACTGCGCGGCACGTCAGGAATGTCTCCATTTTTCCTACGTAAAATTCGGGCGGCGTTTCATCTTTAAAAATCGGTAGCAGATTCCTTTTCAGAGCTTTTATCAAGACTTCGTCAGAGCGCGGCTTAGGCGGCTGATAAATTTTTGCGCGTGCGTCGCGATACCTTAAAATGCCATCGTCAAATTCCTCGTTGCGATTGTAAGTATTAAACCATGCTTCCACATTATCGTAAGGTCTTAAAGTATCTCCTCTGACTTGTTTTCTCCTGTTAAAGAATTCTTCACGTGATTTAGTAAAGTAATGGTTGATGACGATTTTTTCGGCAGTGACAGGATCATTATTGAAATTTCTTACTATGCGACCGTTTTCATTGACGGAATATAATCCGCTAAAGTATATCGGGAAATGCGGTCCACAATAAAAATTTATTGCTCTTGGATTCGCAAGAGTCTTAACATGAACGTTTCCACCGAGATTTCCTTCCGGAGTTTTAGCAGACCAACCTTTCGAAGCACGACGAGTAAACCTCTCCAACACTCCGCGACTGTAATCAGCTTTCTCCTGTTCGTTCGTACCGAATAATTGCCAGTTAATCGCTAAGCCTGCCGCATTTTTATCTCGCGACAAAACCTTATCAACAACTTCTACAATATTATACCCCCCCCGTATTATTTTTAGGAAGAAGGAATTCATCCAAATCAATGAACGCCATGTATCGGCTTTGAAACTTAAATTTTTTGATGGCATTGTTGTAAGCAACTATTTGCATGGCTTTGCCGGGCGTGGGAAAATAATCGACGAGTCCCGCTTCAACGTATGGCTTGGCGACTTCTGCTTGATTGTCAGCACTATCGTTATCATAAAGATAAAAGTGGTCGACGCCCGCCGCCAGATGATAATCCAGCCACTCTTTGAGATAACGTCCTTCATTCTTGAGAATAGCAACGACAGCTAAATCGTACAAGAATAAATCTTTGTCTACCATAAAAAATCATTCTCCCAAGACTTCGTCTAAGATGTTGATGACTTCGTCGACCTGCGCGGATGTAATAATCAGCGGCGGAATAAATCTCAAAACAGTTCCGACCGTGCAATTTATAATTGCGCCGCGTTTCATGCACTCGTTGACGATTTCGACGCCCGATTTTTCCGATTTATCAAGTTGCGCTCCTAAAATCAGCCCTTCGCCGCGAATTTCGCTAATCTGCGCGGGATATTTTTTTTGCAGTTCAATCAGCCGCGACTCGAAATATTTTCCGACTTCCTCAACGTGCGCTAAAAATTTTTCATCGGGGACGGTATCGAGAACGACGTTAGCTGCCGCGCAGGCAAGAGGATTTCCGCCAAAAGTTGTGCCGTGATCTCCCGCGTGGAAGGCTTGAGCAACTTCTTCCGTGCAAATGAATGCGCCAATCGGCACGCCGCCCGCCAAACCTTTTGCCAACGTCACAATGTCGGGTTTGACGCCGTATTTTTCATAAGCAAAGAACTTGCCGCTACGACCGATGCCCGATTGAATCTCGTCGAGGATTAACAACGCGCCGAATTTATCGCAAAGCTCACGAACTTTCTTGAGATAATCATTTTTTGGAGGATAAACGCCGCCCTCGCCCTGAATCGTCTCCAACATCACCGCGCAGGTTTTATCGGAAATTTTCTCAGCAAGTTCGTTAATATCGTTGTAATGAACGTAATCGAAACCTTGAGGAAGCGGTTCAAAGCCTTTGTGATACTTCGGTTGCCCCGTCGCAGTTAAAGTTGCAAGCGTCCGCCCGTGAAAACTGTCCCAAGCCGTGATAATTTGCGTTTTATCGGGCGAAATTTTTTTTGCGAACTTGCGGGCGATTTTAATTGCGCCCTCGTTAGCCTCCGCGCCCGAATTCGCAAAGAATGCCCTATCAAGCCCGCTGAGTTTAACCAATTTAGCGGCGGCGTCGGCTTGGGCTTGCGTGTAGTAAAGGTTGCTCACGTGAACGACTTTAGCCGCTTGCTCCGAAATTGCTTTGACCAGCGGCGGATAATTATGCCCCAAAACATTGACGGCTATGCCCGCGAGAAAGTCGATGTATCGCTTGCCGTTAATGTCGTAGAGATAAACGCCCTCGCCGCGCTCCAAAACTATCCTGTAACGATTGAACACGGGCAGATAATTTTTATCGTCCCGCTCAAAAATTTTTTCTTCCGTCAAATAAATCACTCCTTCAAAAAGTCTCGCATATAATCTAACTCAACATAATCTTTCCATCCATTATATCCACCGATGGTGCGCAATTCGTCCATCATCTGTTGAATGATTTGCAAAGATACTGCACGCAATTCTTGTACGGCGGGATAAGGCAACTTTAAAAGGTTCGGCAACTCACGAACCAAAAGCCTTTTATCGGCAAGACTTAAGTTTGTTAGCGATTTTAAAATTGCTTTGATTGATAATTCCTCAAAAAAATTTGCGACCTTGTCGTTATTAAACTTTGTTCCGAAATACGAACTTAAAGCGCGGCACGTCAAAAATGTTTCGAGCTTGTCAGCATAAAAATCTGATGGGGTATCAGGCAAAAGTACCGGTAAAAGATTTTTGATTAATGCTCGGGATAAACTTTCGACGTCGGGAGAATTCTGGGAAGGGTTATAAGTTTTCTTACGCTCGGCGAAATATTTCAAAATGCCGTCGTCAAACTCTTCATTGTGGTTATAGGCGTCAAAATACATTTTTATATCATTAACTTTGCCTCCAGTCGCCAGTGGTCTATCCTTCCTGCGGAAATACTCTTCCCAAGATTTTGTATAGTAATGATTAATGACAATTTTATCGGCAGTCACGGGATTATTAAAAGGACCTTGTACAACACGACCAATTTCATTGTAAGCAGAGCAACCTTCAAAATACAAAGCATAATGAGGATTAT
The DNA here is from genome assembly GCA_905234235.1 of uncultured Selenomonadaceae bacterium. Lineage (GTDB taxonomy): Bacteria > Bacillota > Negativicutes > Selenomonadales > Selenomonadaceae > Quinella. The sequence continues at coordinate 26,187 of CAJOHN010000017.1, read as the reverse complement.
TAAAGAAGCTTGTTTTACGGGGATTAACAATACTTTTAACGTGATGATTTCCGACATGCGCGGAACCGACCCAGTTGCGTGGAGCGCGATAAGTAAATCTCTCGAGAACATTACGAGAATAATCGGCTTTTTCTTGTCCGTTTGAACCAAAACATTGCCAATTAATCGCCAAGCTTGCCGCATTTTTATCGTGCGACAAAACCTCGTCGACAATTTTTACAATATTATCCCCCCCCGTAGTATTTCTAGGATAAATGAATTCATCGCCGTCTATGAACGCCATATAGCGACAAAAAAATTTAAACTTCTTAACAGCGTCGTTATAAACCGCGTATTGCATGACTTTGCCGGGTGTCGGGAAATAATCGACGAGTCCCGCTTCGACGTACGGCTTGGCGACTTCTGCTTGATTGTCAGAGCTCTCGTTGTCGTAGAGATAAAAGTGGTCGACGCCCGCCGCCAAGTGATAATCCAGCCACTCTTTGAGATAGTGTCCTTCGTCCTTGAGAATAGCCAAAACTGCCAAATCATACAGGAACAAATTTTTATCAATCATTCAAACAACCTCCGTGCCAAGCCCCGTCTCCGTGAACAGCTCCAAAATAATCGAATGCGGGAGCCGCCCGTCGATAATGTACGCCTTATTCGCGCCTTTGTCCAGAGCTCGCAGGCACGCCTCGACTTTCGGAATCATGCCGCCGTTTATCACGCCGTCTTTGATAAAAGTTCGCGCCTCGTCTGCTTTCAACGTCGAAATAAAACTACTCTTGTCCGCGAAATTTTTATAAACGCCTTCTGTATCGGTTAGGAGCAAAAGTTTTTCAGCCTTAAGTGCGCCCGCAATATCCGCCGCGACATAATCCGCATTGATATTAAAACTCTGTCCGTCCTCGCCGACACCGATTGGCGCGATAACCGGAACATAACCTTGCGCGACTAAATCATTTACAATCTGAATGTTAATCTGCTTAACCTTGCCGACGTAGCCGATGTCAACTTTAGTTTTCTCGCCCGCCTCGTAGACCGTCGCCAATTTTTTCTCTGCGCGGATTAAATCAGCGTCCTTGCCGCTCAACCCGACCGCCCGAAGCCCGCGACGATTAAGCAACGTAACAATCTCGGAATTAATTTTGCCGTCGAGTACCATTTCCGCGACTTCAACGGTTTCCTCGTCAGTCACACGTAAGCCGCTCACGAATGAACTTTCCTTGCCAAGCTTTTTAAGAAATCCCGTTATCTCCGGACCGCCGCCGTGTACAATCACAACATTAATCCCGACGAACTTCATCAACGCTACGTCCTGCATAACGCTAGCCTTAAGCTCGTCATTAACCATTGCATTGCCGCCGTATTTTATTACAATCGTTTTGCTGTGAAATTCTTGGATGTAAGGCAACGCCTCAACCAAAATCGCCGCCTTATCGTTCTCGCTGAATTTTTTTATCGGCTCGTCGGTATCCTTATTAAGCTCGGCGTTCAATTCCTTTAAAAGTTCGGCGTGCATATCGGCGGGCAAATATTTTCTCAACAGCTTTGCCGCCAAATCGAATTGTAAAGTTTCGTCAATCATTTTTATCCTCCGGATTATTTTCGTCGTCGACATCGTCAGCTTCGGGCAAATCGACAACTTCATTGAACGGAACAATTTGCTCCGCGCCGCGTTCGTTGTCAATGTAGCGGAAACCTTCATTCGTGATAACAGCTTGGTCAGCCTGCAACGCCGTCGCTAAGTCGATACTCTTTTGATCAATCGAGATTATCCCGAAATTGCTTAGGAGTTTTTTAAGGACGGTTTTTTTAGCCATTGCGTCGAAGTTCGTCGTCCAAACCGAACTTTTCTTGCCCGAACGTAAATCGTAAGCGTAGCTCTGCGAATATTTCTCCGCGTGCGCCAAAAGTTCCTCAACCGTCATGTACAAAGATTTTTTGAACCCGTTTATCAATTCCATGTACGCCACGTAGCCGACAATTTCATCAGAAATTTTTTCACCGCGAATTATCTCGCCCGTCACGAAATCAATTTCCTTAATTTGCCCCTCGCGAACGGCTCCCGAATTTAAAGTTCGATATTGTCCGCTCCGCATTGCAAGTTGCACGAAACCTTTCCAGCCGAGTTGAAATTGAGCTTGCCCCTTGTATGGCACGATGAATGCAAAGCCTAAGCTCGGATTTATCGGCAACTTCAACGCGGCGGCGATTCCTGCGGCACTCAATATCGAATTCGGCGAACATTCACGGAGCTTTGGGTTGCTGTTGAATATCGCTAAAATCGACGAGATAAATGACGGCGCAGATTCGTCAAGCAATTCCTCGAAACGGCGTTTGATACTTGCCGAGTTCAAAAGTTGCTGAAGGGTCGGCGTCTCTTGTTTCATTGTTAATCCTCCTCGTGCGCAAAAAATTTTTTACTCTATCCAAAAAATATCAAAACACGGGGAGCCTGTCAATCCCTTGCCAAGTCTTCGCGAATGCGTTATAGTTCATTAAAAAATCTAAGGAGTAACCATGCAGATAATCGGAGTCAGATTTAAAAAGGCGGGCAAGATTTTTTTCTTTGAACCGAACGAGGAAGAAATAATCAAAGGCGATTGGATTCTCGTCGAAACGTCACGGGGGCTTGAGTGCGGCAAAGTCGTCGTTGGAGCTCGTGAATTGCTTGCCGATGAAAATATAGAATCGGAGCCGGGCTTGCCGTTGACAAAAATTTACAGGAAGGCAACCGAAGAAGATTTAAAGCAACTCGAAGAAAATCAGGCGGACGAAAAACGGGCGTTCGCGACTTGTCAAGAAAAAATCCGCGAACACGATTTGCCGATGAAGTTAATCAACGTGGAATTTACCTTCGACGTGAACAAGATGATATTTTTCTTTACGGCAGACGGGCGCGTCGATTTCCGCGAATTGGTCAGAGATTTGGCGTCGATATTTAAAACCCGAATTGAACTGCGGCAAGTGGGCGTGCGCGACGAGGCAAAACTTTTAGGCGGCATGGGCGGTTGCGGCAGACCTTTATGTTGCGCGTCGTTTCTTGGCGAATTTATTCCCGTGTCGATTCGTATGGCTAAAGACCAAAATTTATCGCTCAACCCGACCAAAATTAGCGGCGTCTGCGGGCGGCTGATGTGTTGTCTCAAGTACGAAAACGATTTGTATTGCGAGAATTGCCCTAAGCAAAATGTCACGTTTAAGCCGAAAGTCGGAAGTCGCGTTGTTGTCGCGGACGGCGAGGGCAAAGTTGTTGCGGTGAGTTTTTCGCGAAGGAACGCTACAATTCTCCTCGACACAAATAAAACCGTCGTTGCAGGTTGGGAAGATATTTTACCGGTTAATTCTGAGGAACTTGAAGAAGTTACGGAGCCCGCGCAGATTGAGGAGCCTAAGCCGATTGAAGAGCCGCCGCCGAAACCCGAACGCCCGCCGCGTCCCGAACGCCCGCGCAGAGTCGAAAATTATAATCGCCGCGATAATCGTTATGAACGCCCGCAAAGACCTCGCGGAGATAAAAATCGTCGTCCGCCGAGACGAGACTATAGAAAATGATTCAGCTCGGCGAAGGCGAACGCCTCGATGATTTAATGCGGTCGGGGCGCGTCATTATCCAAAGTCAAAGCGAGTTTTGTTTTTCAATGGACTCGGTGCTTATCGCGCACTTCCCGAAGTTCAAAAAAAATGCCCGCGTCATAGATTTGGGCACGGGTACGGGCGTAATTCCATTGTTAATCGCCGACGAAGTCAAAGAAATCTGCGCGGTCGAACTAAATCCGCGAGCGGCTGAACTTGCGCGGCGGAACGTCGAACTTAATAATTTGACAGAAAAAATTTTCGTCGTGGAGGGCGATTATCGTAAGCATAGAGAAATTTTCAAGGCAGAAAGTTTCGACGCGGCGATAGCTAACCCGCCATACACACCGATAACTAACGGCGAGGCAAATAAAATTTCCGGGATAGCGCGGGCTCGGCATGAATTTACGGCGACGCTTGAGGACGTGGTGACGGCGGCGAGATTCGTTTTGAAATTTCACGGCGCATTTTACATGATCCATTTAGCGTCGAGGCTCTGCGAAATAATCGACGCGTTGCATCGTCATCAAATGGAAATGAAACGCCTGCGGATAATTCAACCTAAGGCGGGGCGCGACGCCAATTTGATAATGTTGGAGGCAATCGTCGGCGCGAACGTCGGCAACTTAAAAATTTTACCGCCGCTAATCGTGCACAATGACGACGGCTCTTATACCGACGAGATTTATAAAATCTACAATGAATAATTTATTCACGCCAAGAAATTTTATCGAAGTTCAACTTATCGAGTTCGCGCGCTTTGGGAGGTTTGGCGGGATAACCCAGTGATAAAATCGCTTGGCACGCAAAATTTTCTGGGAAGTTCAAAAGTCCGCGCAGATAATTTTCGCTTGACGAATCATCTTCAGCCTCGCGGTTGCGAATTTGAATCCAACAGTTGCCGATACCCAGCGAAGTCGCCAAAAGTTCCATGCTCATCATCGCGACGCACGAATCCTCGACGTAAGTATCGGATTTATTTTTATCGGCAATGACAACGACAGCCGCCGCCGCGCCTTCCAACATTTTAGCGACATTTTTACGGCAGTGCGACATTTTTTCAAGGAGCTCACGATTTTTCACGACGATAAACTCGCAAGGATATTTTGAATGTCCGCTCGGCGCGAGTAATGCCGCACTCACGATTTGTTTAAGCTGTTCGTCGGAGATTTTTTCTTCAGTGTAGCGGCGGACGCTCCTGCGCGAACGCATAACTTCTAACATTTCCATACAATCAAATCCTTTCCGAAAAAATTTAAGCCGGAGACTTTCACGAGCCTCCGACTTTTTTTTGTTCATAAATTGTTATTTAGTTGCGATGTCGGAAGAAATAAGGTTATTGATTTCCTTAGCCTTGAGAACGTTCTTGGGGATTTCAAATTTTTTCTTCGCGGCGGGGTCGGCGGGGTAAGTTGTGTAAGCGCGAAGCTCGCTGTAGTAAGCGATAGTTTCGAGGATTTGGCTAATTTCGTCCGTCCATTGCTGATTGGAATTGGTAAGCGCGGTGCGTGCCAATTCTTGAATAATCCCGGAGAAATTGTATTGCATGGCGACGGTGTGCCAATCGCGTTTGTCTATCGTCCACAGGTACCAAACATTTGCATTGCGGAGCGCGGTGTCGAGATAATTAACGGTAGACTCCTGCGTCGCGTCGGCGGTAGCCTCAGGATTTTTTTCAGCCTTAGATTTAAGAGAATCAGCCATACGGTTGCCGTCGAGCGTGACGCGCATTATGCGGCGGTTGTCATTTTCCTGCAGAATCTGAACTTCCTTTGTGTCGGCGATAATTTCTTCAATCTCCGCCTCGTTTGGCGTAGTAATCATATCCATAACGTCGGCGGCGAGTGTCGGCGTAGTAAATTTTTGCCATTGCTTATCGCTCTTGAAATAAATCGTCATGTCCTTGCCGTTCTGCGTCAGGTAAAAGGGAATAATTTTTTCGGTGACGGAGCCGTCATCTCGATATAACCAAAGCGAAAATTCACCGGTCGACTTGAAAGCATTATTTTCAACCGTGCCTAAAATTTCCAATTCAGCTTGAACGAACGGCGACGCAAACAGAATATCTTGCCGGAAAATCCTTTCGAGTGCGTCAGAGTCGGAAGTCAAAGCCTCGCGAAAAGCTTTAATGCCTTCCGAGTCGGGGTTGTCCGCCGCGAATACCGTTGTTGCCGTCAACATGCACACCAACAGCGTTACAATCGCTAAAAATTTTTTCATATCACTGCCTCCCAAGTACATAATAGCCGCCCGACTCCAAGAATCTGCAATACTCTTCGACGGCGATAACAAAATTCGTGAAACCGCCCTTATATCCTGCCGCCGCGAGTTTCTTCATATCGGCTTCGGTGTAGCTCTGATATTTTCCGCGCAGTTCGTCGGGGAAGTCGCAATAAGTCGTGCGCATTTTCGAGTGCATTGATTCAATCATCGCCTTAGCCACGTCGTTAAAAGTGTGCGCGTGACCCGTACCGCAGTTGTAAATTCCGTTGGCAATGGGATTGTCGAGGCACCAAAGATTAATCTTCGCCACGTCCCTAACGTAAATAAAATCGCGTTTCTGTTCGCCGTCGCCGTAACCGTCAGTGCCCTTGAACAATCGCGGACCGCCGCCGAGTTTCATGCGCTTATAAATCTGGTAGAAAATCGACGCCATTTTTCCCTTGTGATTTTCTTGCTGACCGTAGACGTTGAAATAACGCAAGCCGATAATCTTGCTTTTAACTTTGTCGGCGAACTGGCGAACGTAACGGTCGAACATCAGCTTAGAAAAGGCGTAGGGATTAAGCGGATTCTCGCAAGCTTCCTCCTCGCGGAAACCTCTTTTGCCCATGCCGTAAACCGACGCACTCGACGCATAAATCAGCGGGATTTGTTTCCTTATGCAGAACTTGAGAATTTCTTTGGAGTATTCGTAATTGGTTTTCATCATAAAGTTCACGTCGTACTCCATCGTATCTGAACACGCGCCCTCGTGGAAGACAGCTTCGACATTTTGCCCTGCCGCATCCAAATTTTTAATGAAGTCGTCCTTATGGCGGTAGTCGATAAAGCGCAAGCCGATTAGATTTTTGAACTTGTCGCCGCCGCCCAAATCATCAACGATTAAAATATCAGTGCGCCCGCGTTCGTTTAGGGCTCGGACGATATTGCTACCGATAAAGCCCGCGCCGCCCGTTACAATTATCATTTCACTCAGCTCCTTTTTTAGGCAATGGTAACAAAAAAAAGCACCGCTTGCAACGGAATAATTTTAAGTCCAGTGTCCCGACAGGACACCAAATCCTCAGCTGATTTTGCTAGAATTACTTAGAGAAAATAATAACCTACGATAACGAATAAAAACTGTGGGTTTCTTTTCATAAGTTTGTGAGTGTGTGACAATAAAAGAGAGGTGAACCTAAATGGAGTCAAGCATAGAAAAAATGTATAAAACAGTGGGCAACAATATTTACAAGTTCAGAGTGCTGGAGCATTTATCGCAGGCACGACTGGCAGAAAAATCGCAAGTTAGCGCGACGTATGTCAGCCAAATCGAAGGCTTTCGTTTGCACAGAGGAGTTACTTGCACGACGATGATGAGAATCGCTGAAGCGTTGAACGTGCCGCCGTGCGTACTTTTAGCGCAGGAGCCGTGCCAGAAATATTTGCAGTGCATGGAACAATTACTCTCGCACGATGACAAATCCTGACACTTACATAAGTTCAAACAATAAAAAGGAGGCAACTTATATGAAAGCTCTTTTGGCATTTCTTTGGTTTAGTATTGCTGTGGAACATCCGTTCATTACGCTGGGGATTGTGGTTACCATTATCTACTTCGTGTACAAGCAGCACGAGGAAGATAAATCAGACGAATTGTCATTTCTTCCGGATAGCATTCCGCCGGAAGTTACAGACCTCATCAACAATCGCAGTAAAAAGTTTGTCGAACTCTCCTCTGCTGACCGTAAAAAAGTCGTGGAATTTTGCGATGCTGTCGACATGGAATTGGCTATTAACGGCGATAAACCTGCCGGCGAAAAAATGACTGACATGATAGACGCCAAAATCCAAGCACGAATGAAGATTGACGAGTTCCAAACAACCACGCCGCTTATCGACATGACGCCCGAAGAAAGGGAAAGCGTCTTCGCCGAAATTAAAACTCTCAACGGCAGGCAGAGTTCCTTAAACGGTAGGGAGATGATGCGCTATACCTTGTTGCTACATCAAAGGCTCCAATATAAGGCGCGGACACTCAGCCCCGAAGACAGAGACACTTACAATAAATTGTTTGGCAAAAAAGCTAGTGGCGGAAGTTTCACCGAAGCTGAGGCGGCAAAATATAATGAACTTCATCAAATCGTAATGAACACACCGCCTATAATCGATGATTGAGTCATAAGAAAGGAGGATAAAACTTTGCGTGAACTTATTGGTGTACCGATTGCGCTTGTGAGCTATGTAATTTTCGTAGCGTTGATTTTCGGATTTTGTAATTGGTCGTTTGAACGCCCCGCCGATTGGTCTTATGGTATTCCGATTATCACGTCGCTGTTTTCTCTGGGCGGAGCTTGTGCCGTTGCGGAGAATTTTTCGGGCGCGTCGGGAGCAAAGATAACGGCAATGATAGTCGCCGCGTTCTGGGTTCTGTTCGTTGTTGCGGATGTAAGCGGAAGCATCAATGACATCATAACCGTGCTGGCAGGGAAGAATGTCGAACCGGACGTTATGGATGTGTTAATGGAAATTGTAGACGGACTTTTGAACGCGAAAATTTTTGCCGTTGTGTCCTGCATATTGGCGGCGGGACAAACAAAATAATTTTGATTTAGTAAGCAGGAGGTTGATTTTTATGAATAACGAAGCAATCGTGGTTAAATCGCGGAACGCCCTTGAAAGTAAACACATGCCCAGAAGTTTTAAAAGTTGGTTGAAGCTTTACGGTTCCATCGGAATGTTAATCTGCGTTCCTCTGAGTATGCTCGGTGATCACGGCGAATTTGCAAGTGTTATGATTGTTTTTCTTTTCTTGCTCGCCATTGTCTTTGCTGTGATAATTTTCGTCTCCAGAATCAAAAATCGCGGAAATGTCGACAAAGCCGTAGATGAAATTTGTTCAATGAAATTCAAACTGACCGACACTGCAACTGCTGACGAAGTTTATGATAAAACTCAAGCTGACTCTTCAAAAGTTTACTTGCTCTTGATTACTTTCAAACGCGAAGCCGATAAAATCATTGCGACTTATGACGGTGTCAGCTACGAAATAATTTTGAACGGCGACGGAACGTTTTCGGTCGTCGGGAAAAGCTCTTCAAAACCCGATAAGGCGTTCTACAACAAAATCCGTGAAGGCACGCCGATAATCGCTTTCGGATTGCAACAAATTTTCGGCGTTAAGTAAAAGTTTTTATGAGAGAAGGCTACTCTATGTGGAAAGTAACATTTGTGCTGTTCATATTTGTCATGATAGTCGACGCTTGCAAGCCGAGCAACGTAGTAACTTTTGACGTCACGCCGCAGGAATTTCTCAGTGAGTACAACAGCGATGTTTCAAGAGATTTGCATATCATAACCTTCAAGAGCGGCATTATTGCTTCCGTAGATGAGGGTAATCAGTTCGGCAACCTCAACAAGTACACGCTGGATTTTTCTCGCGACTCTAAAAGCGGCAATAGTATCTTGCAGAATCTCGGCTTTTACGCTAACAGGGACGGTTGGAAGGAATACAAGAAGAACGGAATTAAATATCGGTTCGACAGAGATTTGACATCCGGCGTCTTCGGACTTTCAATGGGGGCGGTAAAAGAATAGTTCCTAATATTTTTTTGGTGACAATTAACGATAAGAATAACCGCTGACGGAGGTATTTTGATTTGGAGTACATATATTTGCTTGTGATTTTCTTACTATTTGCCGCGTTTATCTTGTCCGTTGAGAATGCTTGCAAGATTGAAATATTCAAGAAACGCTCATCGGACGAAGGCGACAAGAACGATAGCGTCGGCGTTATCAGCTTTATCAAGAGTTTAACGCCGCTTGGATTAGGCGTGAGCGCGTCATGCTTGGCAAGTTACATTTATTCAGCCGTGAACGGTGCCTTTGGCACTGCTAAGGTTCCCGACGCAGATGCTATGATTAGCACGATAATTTTTGCTGTTTCGGAAATTGTCTCGTTCATAATTTTGTTCTATATCGTTTACGGAGTTTTGTCGATGTTCAAGTCGCATGGCGGTGATGAAAAGGCTAGGAGAAAAGTTGCCGGCTGGACAACCGTTATCGTGAGTTTCGCCGTAATTTTCCTTGCAAGTCAGCTTGGCGTAAATGATGTAAATTCCATTAGCAATCAAGAAACTCCGCAGAGTCAGGTAACAGAATCGTTTGAAGGGTCTCGCGAGGATGTAGAAAAATTTGGTCGCTTGATTGTTTGTGGTTACTGGGAAGGCACTAACGGCACGGATTTAAATATTTCAATCGATAAAATTGTGGAAGTTAATCCCAAGACTTACGAGGAAGGCGAAAGTTACAGATATTCGATTCGTTCAATAGATCAGAACTCGGATGGAACGTTCACAGCTAAGGCGGAGTTTAGTCAAGGCGGAACTTCTTTTTACGCCGATTTTATATTCAAAGACTTGGATAACATGCGCTTAAAAAATTATGCGACTAACGAAACTTCGACTTACCAAGCTCGCACTAAACCCTATCCACAGCATTTGGATAATAATTTGCAATACATTTTTCTTTACGGGCGTATGGGGAACGGCTTTTACATGGATTTAGAAACCCTCCAAGTCCTCGAAGATCAAACCGGCTGGTCATTCAATGTTATTTCTGCGAACATGGATAAAGGCGGACAACGCGGCGACGTTATACCGATGAACTTTTCCATAAGTATATACGACGGCACGCCCTTCGTTGTCGATAACAATCGAGAAATTCCTGTAGACATTAACGACACAAGCGGTGCAAATGCCCTGCGGCGTAATGCCTTTTTGACGAGTTATTATTATGCTTTTGGTCGTAACTACGGCTCAAGATTTTAGTTAGGAAAAAATTCATCGGATAAGCTTGAACGTGCGATTAAAGAAAATTGGAGGCGTATTCGGAGCTTGTATGATAACTTGGAGATGACCGGTGCCATTAAGCGGCGCGGCAAGTTGTCCGCCAAGCGGAATGTTTAAATCAAGCGACGCCCCGTTTGCAATCGTCGGCTCGTCAAGCGTATAAGTTTCGTCGCTATCAAAATTAATTTCAATCTGCGGGCTGATTAAACCCAGCCGCGCAGATAAACCAGATGCTCCTTGCCGGTAAGTTCGCCGTTCAGATAAAATTTGAACTCAACTTTGCCCGAAGATTTTTCTGCAGGTTCAACGGGCGCGACAGATTGATTCGGTAAAGAAATTTCGGCGATTTTTTCTTCGGCAATGACGGGCGTTTGAATTTCTACGGGCGGTTGAACTTCCGGCGGCGGAGTAATTTCATCGGCGAACTTTGGGATAAAAATTATCGCAGGACAAATCAGCGCGGCTAATATAATTTTCTTCGCGTGATAAAGTTTTTGTCTGTTAAGAACGGCGGTTTTAAGTTCAGCGGCGGATTGGAAACGTTGCGCGGGGTCGGGCGAAGTACAACGATTTAAAATGCCGCTCAACTTGCCGCGATAATCCTCGCCGAGTAAATTTTTTATCGTGACGCCGAGCGAATAAATATCACTACGCGAATCGGTTTGCCCCAATCCAAATAAGCCGAATTGTTCGGGCGGCGCGTAGCCGCGAGTCCCTAAAAGTTCAGTATCTGCGCGGCTGTCGGGTTTGAATATGCGGGCGATACCAAAATCAATCAGCTTGACGTTTGAATCAGTCAGCATAATATTTGCGGGCTTAATATCGCGGTGAACAATATTTTTCTCGTGAATCGCAGTAAGGCATTCGCAGAGGCTCAATAAAATTTTCTCGGCAAATTTCTCATCCAAATCCTCCGCCCGATAAATCGCCAATTCCTCTAAAGTCTGCCCGTCAATGTGCTCCTCGATGACGATTAATTTCCCGTCGAACTCGAACAGACGATAAATCTTCGGGACGTGCGGCTCGTCGAGTTCTTTAAGGATTTGATAAATCGGTTGGGAAGTAATGGCGCGTTGTTTCATGACGCAAAGTCTTTTGGCGCGCTTATCGTAGACTACCGCAACAAAATCCTGCGCGGACTCCTTAAGCGTCTCGACCAAATCATAAGTGTCGCCTAAATATTTCTCGAAAAAATTCATGTCGCGCCGCCTTGAAAAATTTTTTCCGCCATTATAACATGAAAAAAATTTTAATCGAGGTGTTCAACGTGTCGAAGAGTACGGGCGAACTTTTTACGGAACTCAAGGAAGATAAAAACTTAAGCGGATATTTCCAACGGAATCGCGACGAATTAATTTTGCCGCTTAATGAATACCTAGAAAAACTTTTGGCGGGAAAAAATTTGACTAAAAAAGAAATCGTCGAGCGTTCGGGCTTGAATCGGGAATATGTGTACCATATTTTTTCCGGGACAAAGAAAAAGCCATCGCGTCCAAAAATTTTGGCAATGGCTTTGGCTATGGAATTAAATTTGGATGAGGTACAATATTTGTTGCGGTACGCGGGCTTGGGCTTACTTTATCCGCGCAATCAATGGGACGCCGTAATAATTTCAGCCGTCGAACAAAAGCTGGACGTTGTACAAACGAACGAACTTTTACATCAGCTCGGCGAAAAAACTTTTCTCGATTAAAAAATCTCAATGCAATTTTTCCGTTAAGTATTCCAATATCTGTTCGCGCGGCGTCGACTTCAAAATATATCCGTCCGGCTTCATCGCCAAAACTTGTTTGACTTCGTCCGCCGTTCCCACGCCCGTTAAAAATACAACCGGTATGTCTTTAGTGGATGGGTCGCGCCGTAACATTTGCAGTACTTGTGAGCCGTTCATTAGCGGCATTTCGTAATCGAGCAAGATTAAATCGACTTTCTTTTTGTCTAGGAACAATGAAACTTGCTTGCCCGACGTTAAGATGTCTACCTTATAAAATTCTTTAATCCACGTCCGAACCATGCTGGCGTAAGACGGATCGTCATCGACTATCAAGATTTGTTTCTTTACATGAAAGTTCGCGGCACCGCCCATTGCATTTCTAACCGCCGCAGTCAGCAACCCCATATCGACGGGTCTGTCTACCCATTCGCAATCGCGGAGTATTGAATCGAACTCCATCAAATTACTGCGATAACTTTTTTCCCCGATTAATATCATATTTTTTTTGTACGTTCGCATTACGTCGCAGACTTGCAAAACCATTTGGAACATCATTTCTTCTTCCTCGCGGTTCTTGCTGTCCTTCGGCAAATACAACACAAATAAATCTGTCTCGTTGGAAACCGCCCTCAGCAAATCGGAATCGGGCTTTATCACCGTCGCGTTGAAGCCGAGTTCCTTTAGTTTGCGCTCAATGCCTTTGACAACGATACTGTACTGTTGCAGGATTATCGCTACCTTTTTTTCTTCCATCCCATTATTCTCCTATGATTTATTTTTCACTCCGCGCTATCGAATCTAAAATCGAATCGTAATCATAATTGGCTGTTGCCGATAAAATCGCCGCCCAAAGTTCCGCCTTATCCTCCGGGATTTTGTAATCGTTCATCTCCGCGATTATATCTTCGAGACGTTCCGAATCCATATCTTCCGCCGCCGATTTTATTTCCGCCAAAACGTCCGCCATTAATTCCGCGTCGACTTCGGGCTTATCAGAATCATTATCAGCTTTTTCAAAGACTTTGGCAAGCGGCTCCTTGAAACTCCGCAACGTCTCCATGAACTCCGCGTGATGTTCGTTAATGTAAGCAACGTCTTTATTCTTGCCCGCGTTCTCCAATAACTGCGCGACCTCGCCGAACGCCACCGCGCCGATTATCCGCGCCGAACTTTTTATCGCGTGTACTTTTATCGTGTAGTTCGCATAATCCTCCGCCGCGTAGAAACTTTCTATCTCGGAAGCCTTTTCCTCCAGCGAAGTATAAAAAATCTCCAGCAACGGCAAGTAAGCCTCGACGGAGCCGCTGTTCTTCAACCCGACGTTTATATTTAACCAGTCAAGCTCTTGCAACGCCGCCAACTCCTCAGGAATTTCTGCCGTCGAATCTTCAACTACATCCTCCGCCGCAGATAATTCTATCTTATCCGTCGGCAAGTAATGGATAATCATATCTTCAAGCTTGTTGGCGTCAATCGGCTTGGTTAAATAATCGTCAAAGCCTTCCGCAAGATATTCCTCGCGCGCGCCGCTTATCGCGTTGGCTGTTAAACATATCGTCGGTGTCTTGAGGTTAGGATTATCCGCCTGCGCCTTCAACTCGTGCAACGTCTCGATACCGTTTTTCTTAGGCATCATATGGTCAAAGAAAATTATATCGTACTTTTTATCGGCGGCAAGTGACAGCCCTTCGTCGCCGCTCATCGCTGTATCAATTTTAACGCTCGTATGCTTAAGCAAACTCGTAAACACAACCAAGTTCATCTGGTTATCGTCGACAACTAAAATCTGCGCGTTCGGAGCTTTGAATTTCTCGTGGTACTTGCCGCGTCCCTCCAAAGATTTTTTATAAGCGGTTTCGTAATCGCCGAGCGGCTCCCATTTCCTGACTGTTTGTTTAAGCGTAAATGAAAACGTTGAGCCCTCGCCGTAAACACTCGTGACTTTAAGCGAAGTTCCCATCATCTCAAGAAGGCGTTTGGTAATGTTCATGCCAAGCCCCGTGCCCTCGATATTGCGATTGCGTTCTTCCTCGATTCGTTCAAACTCCGAGAAAAGTTTTTTGATGTCTTCCTGCTTAATTCCAATGCCCGTATCCTTAACCGAAACATTCAGCATAACGCTATCGGGTTCGTCGGGAATTTTTTCATAGGTGACGCCGAAGGTAACGCTGCCTTTCTCCGTGTACTTAACCGCGTTCGTTAATATGTTCGTGATAACTTGCTTGATACGAATTTCATCACCGCGCAGAAGTTTTGGCGTTTCCTTATCGAAGGCAAGCAACAACGTCAGCCCTTTGCTATCCGCCTTAATACGAATCATGTTGACGAGGTCGTTGAGCAAAGACGAAATGTCATAGTCGACGGGGATAATTTCCATTTTGCCCGCCTCAATCTTGCTGAAGTCGAGAATATCATTGACGAGCCCAAGCAACGTTGTACCCGCAGTTCGGACGCTCTCGGCGTAGGCAAGAATATTTTTATCGTTAGACTCGCGCAGAATCATTTCGTTCAAACCAAGCACAGCATTAATTGGCGTGCGAATTTCGTGGCTCATATTCGACAGGAAGGAAGATTTAGCTTGGCTTGCGGCGAGGGCGCGTTCAGCGTTATTCATAAGGCGCGTGCGTTCCTTAATTTCTTTGGTGATGTCTTGACCGAGCCAGATAACGTGCGTGAGCTTGCCCGTAGCCGAGCGGCGCGACACTAAGAATCTGCTACGTATCCAACGCTTATTTTTGTACATGTATTCAATCATGACGCTATCAGTATCTTGCAGACGTTCCTCCAAAGTCGTGAAGTCGACAAAGTTAAGCAAGTCGTCAAGATATTCCGCGTCGACGATATTTTCCATAACCTTACGAATCATAGCCTGCGCGCCGGTGTTGGTGTCGCCGATTATGTCGTTCGCCTCTTTAATGCCCTCCTTGATTCGGACAAATGTATCGTTAAGGAGGTCAATCTCGTAAGTCGTCACGTAAACTTTTGAAATCGTCCAAATGCGATTGGTATTCTCGGCTATCTGCGCGTTAAGCTGTTCGCGTTCGCGGTGTTCGTCGTCGATGTCTTCAGTCAAATACATTGCGCGACTGATTCTGCCGTCAGCCAGCCGTTCAACAACTATAAATCTTGCACTGCGCCATTTATGTACGGCGTTCATAAACTCCAGCGTTATCGTATTGCGATTCTTTAAGCGTTCGTTCAAAGTGTCGAAGTCTACGAAGTCCACAACTTCTTTCCGAGATTCGGGCGCGGAGAAATTTTCCATTATCAAGCGAATCACGCGGTGGCAATTATTGCCGTGCTTACCGATAATCACCGCTATTGCCCGCTGATAATTTTGTACTTCGGTAAACGTGTCGTTGACGAAATCTATCTCGTGCATTGTAATGTAAATACTTGACACTGCGGAAATTTGCGAACCGAGTTTCTCTGCCGCCATGCGCCGCCGATTATAATTCACCATGACGATCACGATTATCGCCACTATTGCCAAACCGATTGCTATTGTTATTACGAAAATTTTATTCAGCGCGCCGAATGCCGCCGTAGCATTTTTAATCGAGACGCAATACCAATCGTCCAAGAAATTAACCGAATAAAGAATGTAAGTCGTGCCGTCGTGTTCAAACTCAAAATAATTTTCGTCCTTTTCTTCGCTCAAGTTCCAGATAATTTTTTCGGCTAACGTTCCAACCTCCATGTAATAATTTTTGCCGACTTCATTTTTATCGGTGTGAGCAATAATCGTGCCGTACTTGCTGATAATCATCTGCATATCCGATTCGCTGGCGGCGGCTGATTTCTCAAGCATTTTCTGAATCATTTCGAGCGAAACGTCAATAACGACTATGCTTTTACCGTCGTTGAGCACTCTGCCGAGCGAGATCATTTTCTTTCCCATCTGCATATCGTCGTAGGGTTCCATTACGACTGCTTGGTAACTTCTATCGATAGTCGCTTTGTACCAAGGACGTTTTGTAGCGTCGTAACCTTCCGGCGGCGTCCAATTTATTCCGCTAAAAAATTTCCCGTTTATGTAACCGTAAAGCCCCGACTCATTCTCCGAAAAAACATTCTTAACAGCCGTCGATTGCTTAACCAAAAAATCTTGAATTTCGGCGTCTGATTTATTGTCGCGAATCATTTCGTCCAGCGTGTAAGCGGTAAGTTTAAGCGAATCAATATTTGTGGAAATGTATCCGTCGAAACCGTCGGCGGATTGCCAAGCGGCTATCGTGCCGTCCTTAATGATACTTTTTAATTTTTCATCGTGGATGATGTTGTAGTAACCAAGCACTGTGCCGACGATAAAAATTGTTATGACGCTACCGGCTATCATCGCTTGCAAAACGAGTTCCTTACTGCATTGGCGAATTATCAGCACGGCAAGAATCATCAGCGCGGTTGCGACGATAAGTTGTAAGCCGTCAATCATTAAGACAAAATCTGCGGTACCGATTTTTATTGCGAGGCCGTAAACACTCATAATCAGAGCCATCATCGTCGCGATAAACATAAAAGTCATCGGGACGTACAACATCCAACCTTTGCGCCCCGTCGTGCGTAAAAAAACCGTCAACGAAATCAGCACCAACGACGATAATAATTGGTTCGCCGCGCCGAAGAGTGGCCAAATTTTCACATAGCCCGCCAAGCAAAGCACGTAAGCCATTATCAACGTTGCCACCGTCGCGACGTATTTGTTCATGAAAAATTTCGACGCCGTAGTAATTTTTTCTCCCTCGCCCGGCGCGAACAACTCTTGAAAACTCATGCGCCCGATTCGCGCTACGGAGTCAACCGTCGTCATTGCCAAAGCCGATACGCACATCGTCACTACGCACGCCGAAATTTCCGGCGGGAATCCGAATATCCTCAAGAAGCCGCTGATTGAACCCGCAAATATTTGAAACGGCGTCCCTTGCGGCAAAACTCCATCCGACGCCGCCGCGCAGGCTGTTATCAACGCCACAATCCCCAGCATTGACTCAACAAGCATCGCGCCGTAGCCGATACTCAGCATATCTTTTTCATTGTCAACGGTCTTTGACGACGTGCCCGCCGAAACTAACGTATGAAAACCCGATACCGCGCCGCAAGCTATCATCACGAACAGGAACGGGAATAAACTTTTGCCGTCGACTTCAAAACCGACAAACGCCGGCATGTTGAGCACGGGATTTACCATTAAAATTCCCAAGACGCCACTGAATACCATTCCGAGCAATAAAAACGCGCTGAGATAATCGCGAGGCTCCATAAGCAACCACATCGGAAATATCGACGCAATAAAACAGTAAGCAAAAACGACGTAAAGCCAAGTCTGCGCGTCGAGGTACAATGGAAACTTCATGCCGACGGCAAACATCACTATAACTAAAATAATCGCCACGACAAATTTATCCGTCTCTTTGGGATTGTATTTGCGGATAAAATAACCGAAGCCCATAGCAACAAAAATGTACAGCATGGAAATCGTAGCGGCTTGCGCACTGGGCAAATTGGTTGCGTCGTTGGCATTCGTGACGCCGTCGAAAGTGTGAGCCAATATATCAGCAAACGCCGCCATTAATAACAGCGTGAACAGCCAACAAAAAATTAGGAATAACACTCGACCTGTCTTGCCGACGTAGTGATCGATGAGCATTCCCATTGATTTGCCTTCATTTTTAACTGAGGCGTAGAGCGTTGCGAAATCTTGTACCGCGCCGAAAAAAATTCCTCCGACTACTAGCCAAGCAAGCGCAGGAGCCCAGCCGAACATTGCCGCGATTATCGGACCAGTAACCGGACCCGCGCCCGTTATCGAGGAAAATTGATGCGAGAACACCGTAAAGCGCGACGCGGGCTCGTAATCTTCGCCGTCTTCTAATTTGTGCGCGGGAGTTATCGCCTTCTCGTCAATTCCCCACGTCTTAACAAGCCACCGCCCGTATCCTAAGTAAGCGATAACAAATGCGACGATGGCGAATGCTACAATCGGCAAACTTTGCATAACATGACCTCTTAAGTATTAAGGAGCGGTACGACTAATGCCGCCGCTCCTTTTTGTTTTTTTATTTTTTAAGTTCAAAGCATGGTTTGCCCGAAATAAATCACGCAACCTATTATTATGATGAACGGCAGATAAACTTTAACGGCGACTTTCATCAGTTGCGATTCTACGCCGAAAGCACCGACTGCCGCCGCGCCTATCGCTATCGATTGCGGAGAAATTATTTTGCCGACACATGAACCCGTTGCGTTCGCCGCCGCTATCCAAGCTTGCGCGTCATGTTCCAACCCAATCGCGACAGCCGAATCAACTTGCAATTTACTTAAAAGGACACAGCTTGAAGTCGCCGAGCCCGTGATGAATGCGCCGATTGAACCGATAAGCGGAGCGATAAACGGATAAACTGTACCCGTCGCCGCAACAGTAGCCGTCGCAACCGCCATAGTCATTCCGCTGTAACCCATGATACGCGCCGTCGCAATAATCGTGATAATCGTTATGAACGTCGGAATTAATGTTTTCACCGTGCGCGAAAGAACTCTGCCCATGTCGCCGATTGAGGCTTTATTAATCAGCCCGCTAAGTACCGCAGATACGAAAATAATTGTCGGAGTCGTTACCCATTGGAAAGTTGTAGGCGCGGCGTTCGGACCGGAGTAAATCATAATCTTGGTGTTTATCGTGCTGAGTACGGCGGCAACGGGGGGAATGGAAGTGCCAATTAAAAAGACAAAGATAAGTATAAAGACCAGCCAAGCGCGAACCGCCTCAGTAGGAGTGATTGAAAAATTTTCGTCGTAATCGTCAATCTCGTATTCGGGGTCGTGTATCGGGAATTTTTTAGCGTAAACAACCAGCGCACTCATCGAGCATACAGCACCCGCTATACCCGCCAAAGAAGCACCTAAAGTAGAAGCGGCAATCAAAGACGGCAAGCAGAATCCAATTCCGCCAACCAAACACGCAGGAATCATAGCTTTAAGAGCCTTAAGTCCGTCGAAGGCGAGAATCATTATAAACGGCATAAGCAACATCATTGCGCTGAGTTGAATCGCAGTGTATGTGGCTATCTGCAAAGGGTCAAAGTTCGTGAGCTTTGCCAGCGTCGTTAATGGCAAGCCAACCGAGCCGTATGAACTCATTGCGGCGTTGGACAGCAAGCTGACGATGACGGCACTTATCGGAGTCACGCCAACCGCAACCAACATACTCGCGCCGATTGCTACCGCCGTCCCGAAGCCCGACATACATTCCAGAAAGCCGCCGAAGCCCCACGCAATTATCAGTATAAGCATTCGTTTATCAGTGCTGACAGAGCTCAACATGTCTTTAATTTTATCCATGCCGCCCGTGTGAACCGTCAAGTTATAAGCAAATATCGCCGCCACAATGACGCCCAAGATTGGCCATACAGCCATTGCCGCGCCTTCCAATGTCCCCGTCGCTACGTCCGCTATCGCCATATCGAAGAATTGATTAGCCATGATAATAGAGATAATCAACGCGACAGGGCACGCCTTCCACGCTGGCATTTTCAATACGCTCAACGCGACGATTAGCCATAGAATTGGTGCTAACCCTTGGATAAACATTTCCTTCAACCCTTTCCAAACTTTTTAAACCCACTAACCCCTAAGTATTTTTAAAATTTTTATCATGTCGTCGGGCAATGGAGCCGTGAAATTCATTGGCTCCTTTGTCGTCGGATGAATTAAGCTTAACGTGTACGAGTGCAACGCTTGCCCCGTTATATCAAAAAAATTTTTCCGCGCAGTGTATTTGGTATCGCCCAAGAGCGGATGACCGATAGCCGTCATGTGCACGCGGATTTGATGTGTCCTGCCGGTTTGTAGTTTGCATTCAACGTAAGTAAAATTTCCAAACCGTTCAAGGACTTTGAACTCTGTAACAGCGGGCTTACCATCGGGAGTGATAGCCATTTTTTTTCTGTCAATTTTATCTCGCCCGATAGCTCCCGTAATAATCCCCGCGTTATCGGTTAAAACTCCGTGAACAATCGCCCGATAAGTCCGCGTCGCGATTTTATCTTTAATCTGCGCGGCTAAGTCGATATGCGCAACGTCATTCTTCGCGACAACCATAACGCCCGAAGTATCCTTATCCAATCTGTGGACGATACCGGGACGCTTGACGCCGTTAATCCCCGATAAATCTTTGCAGTGATACAACAGCGCATTAACCAATGTACCGCTTTTAACTGTCTCGGCGGGGTGAACCGTCATTCCTCGCGCTTTGTTCACGACGATTATATCAGCGTCCTCGTAAAGAATATCGAGCGGCAAATCTTCGGGCAGGCAATCAACTTCAGCGGCGTCAATCTCCTTAATAAAAATTTCCTCGCCGCCCGTAACTTTGAAACTCGCTTTAACCTGCGCGGCGTCAACTGTTATCAAACCGTCAGCAATAAGCTTTTGAACGTGCGAACGCGTCACGGATAATTTCTCGCTGAGATAAATATCCAATCTGCGCGGCGGAATTTCCTCAACAAAAAAGTTCATTGCTCCGCCTCTACTTTACCCGCATCGAGCCGAAAAAGTATCGAGTAAATCATCAAGCCCATTCCCAAAACAATCGCAATATCAGCGACGTTGAAGACGGGCCAAACCCTAAAGTCAAAGAAATCAACAACGTAGCCCGTTTGAATTCTATCGATTAAATTTGCAACCGCGCCGCTTAAAATCGCCGTCGCGCCGAAGCGGAGGAAGCCGTCGGATTTTTTTAGGAGCGGATAAAAATAAGCCGTCGCCAAAATCAGTGCCGCGCCCATTATTAACAAAAACATTCGCTGATTCGATAAGATACCGAACGCCGCGCCCGGATTTAAAACGTAAGTCAAATGGAATACGTCCTGCAAAATTGGGATGGATTGTCCCGGTACCATCGAACGCATTACCAATGCCTTAGTGAGTTGGTCGCCCGCCACCACGCCGAAAAATAATAATTTGTCCCTGTGAATGAATAAGATTGCAAACACTATCTCGACAAGCGACAAAAATTTTTTCACTTCGCCGCCTCCTTAGTGGACACGGGCTTATAAGCTCTGGTTTCGTCGGTAACGGGCTTCGTGGAAATGTTGACGATATTTGTTTCGGCAGTATCATCCTCAACGGGCGTTGGAACTTTCGCGGGAGGTTTAGCCGGAGCTTTCTTGGGCTTTGAAACTTTTTCCGGCTTAGGAACTTCGACGGGCGGCGCGGGCTCTTCGACGGGTTTATTTTCCGGTAAAATTTGTTTAACTGCCTCCGCAACGTCCGGAGTATCTTCAAGCATTTGCGTCGTGATTGTCAATTCTGATTCAAGAATCGTGCGCAACTTCATCAGGAACGCATTCTTTTCGCGGACAAATTTATCATACTCCGCCAGAATCGCATCGCGTTTCTTAGCCGCGTTGTCAATCTGTTGTTTAGCCTCGAATTGCGCTTGGTCTTTAATTTGCTGACACTCGCGGGCGGCTTGTTCCTTTAAATCTTCGGCATTTTTTTTAGAGGCAGAAATAACTTCGTCCGCCGTGCGTTGCGCAACCATAAGTGTATCGTTCATGGTTTTTTCCAAGCCGCGATATTTTTCAAGTTCCTTTTCGTTCGTGTACAGCTGATTTTTAAGACGATCATTCTCGTTCAAAAGCCGTTCAAAATCGGCGACAACCCTATCTAAAAAATCGTCAACTTCATTCTCGTTGTAGCCGCGAAAACTTTTCTTGAACTGGTGGTCGTGAATGTCCATTGGCGTAAGCAAATACATCGCCTCCAAATTTTAATCGGGATTGGGCAGTTGGAATTTTTTTTCGTACTTGAAGTTATGCCCGCCCCGTTGCATTCCCAATTCCTCTTTTTCTTTTGCCTTATCGCGCTCATCGGATAATTCGCTAGCCAGAAGCCAGCCCGCCGACTCCAACATTGCTACAGAGATTGACGGCGCGACCAGTTGCCCGACCAGCGGCACTACTTTTGAAATTTCTTTAGCGATAACTCGGACGGGCTGTTTTTTTATCGTCGAAACGATTGCATTGATTGCCATATTTTTTGCGACGGATTCTGTTATCGAGCCGCCGAATACCGACGCCAAAGCCATTGCCATAGTCGTCATCGTTACGGTATCTGTCGCGAGCCCGACCATTGGTATCGGTACCAAATTGCCTGCTGCCGCCGCCGCCGCGTGCCCGTGAATTATTTTTTTGCATTTACTTTTTTCCTCGTCTGTCATTGGCAAGAACATCGCCTCCTCAGAAAAATCTTTTTAACAAGACGCCGACACGACCCTTTTTAGTTTGCCCGCGAATCTCGGCAACCTCTAAACGTCCGCGCCCGCGCATACTTAAAATGTCGCCCTCTTTTATCGCCTGCGACGCATTCTTAACCGTTTGCCAGTTGAGCTTGATTTTTTCCGCCGCAATTTCTGCCGCCGCTTTTGAACGCGACATACCAAAACCCGCAGCCGCTATCGAATCTGCGCGGAGTGAGGCAACCGTCGCCCTAATCTCCTTAATGCGTTCTTCCTTAGGCGAAATGTTTTCAAGCTCATCAACCGAAGTCTCAACCGTCGTACCGCCGATTTGCGTCAAGTTCGCCGTAAAGTATTCGCACATTTTTTTATCGACAATCAGCCGCGCACAATCCTTAGTCGCGATAATGTCGCCGATATATTCACGGTCGACGCCCAAACTCATAATCGAACCTAAAACGTCGCGGTGTCCGAGTCTGGCAAATTCGCCGTTCCATTCAGCCTTGATAACAGCAATTTCAAAGTTCGGCGTGCCCTTAAAATCCTCGTGGCAAAAAGCGGCGCGTTGACGTTCGGCTCCGCGATAACCGCCGTAAAAATCAACGTTAAGCTCGCCGAGACTGTTAGCTATGACGCCCGCCATCTCTTGTTCGTAAGGCGACAGAAAACCCGTCAGCTTGCACTTGTGACTTTTGATAGCCTGCGCGGCGCAGTCCACCAACTTAACGGAAATCGCCTCGCCCTCTGTGCCTTTGTAGTAGCGGATAATTTTTTCCTTTGCGTCCTGCAATGTTCCAACTCCTTAAAGTTTACGAGTAAGCCACGAAAAATCGCGTTCCTGTCTTGGCTCTTCCTTGTTGAAAGTAACCATGACAGTTTTGGGCGTGCAGACGAAAACATATTCGCTGACCTGTTGAACGTCGCCGTCAATAGCGTAGGTTGTGCCCAGCGCGAAGTCGATAATCCGCCGCGCATGTTCCGGATTGGTATCTTCCAAGTTGATTATGACGGGAATATCCTCGCGCAAGCAATCGGCAACGATCTTTGCATCGTCGTCGAAATTTTTCGGGCGCACCGTCGTTATTTTTGATTTGCCTATTGGTTTGGCATTGTTATTATTTGTCATCAAAGTATCCCTCGCCGCCGTATTGAAATCTATCACGTTGTGCCCCGACAAATTGGCAGGGGGCGGTTGAATCGGCGATTCTTTTTGTTCGGGCGGAACATTCGGCAATTCATCTTTTGTACTCATCTCAACTTCCTTCTCTCCATCTTTTTCAGACAGCCCCAGACTCCGGCTGAACTTGTCTATTATTTCCATTCAATCAAACTCCCCTCGTGAAAAATTTTTATGTGTAAAGTCTCGCGCCGAAAATCGCAGTGCCGATTCGGACGACGTTCGCGCCCTCCTCGACTGCAATTTTATAATCGTGCGTCATGCCCATTGACAGGAAATCAAACGCTTCCCGCGCAGGTTTCAACTCGTCGAAAAGGTTGCGCATTCTTTTGAACAACGGACGACATTCTTCCACGTCATCAAAATTCGGAGCTATCATCATCAGCCCGCGTAGGCGTAAATTTTTTGCCGCGTCAACGAAAGTTATCAGCGCGTTCAAATCCTCCGACAAAACGCCGGACTTTTGTTCCTCGCGAGCTACGTTTACTTGAATCAGAATGTCTTGGACTTTTCCTGCCGCCGCCGCCGCTTTGTCGATTGCCGCCGCAAGATGTTGGCTGTCGACAGATTGAATCACGTCGAAGAGTTTGACTGCCGCCTTGACTTTGTTTGTTTGCAAATGCCCGATTAAATGGCGCGTGACTTGTCGGTCGAGCGTTTGGAATTTTTCAGCCGCCTCTTGTACGCGATTTTCTCCGATGTCGCTTGCGCCCGCGTCGATTGCCTCGCGCATAGCTTCAACGCCATGATTTTTTGTAACCGCGACCAAAATTATTTTATCGCCGAGTGCGGTTTTTATTGCTCGAAAATTTTCTGCTACGCTCAAACGTCGTTCACCTCCGCATAAAAAATTTTCACGCGCCTATATTAAACCAGTTAGCTTTTCGCGTCAATGAAATTGTCTTGAACAATCGCCCGGAATTTTTCTCACCTCAAATAACCGCTTGCTTAAAAATATTAATTTTGGTAGTATGTATCCCACGACTCCCGCCGCTATTGTTTTGGCGAGAGAAAAAATTTTTTTTCGGAGGATTGGTTGTCATGAAAAAGGCTCTGGCAACGTTGATGCTGGCGGCGATGATTTTATCGGCGGGTTGCGGCAATACAATGGACGGCGCAAAGAAAGACGCTCAGGACGCCGCGCAGAAAGTCGAACAAAAAGCTGACGAAGTTAAACAAGACGCCGCAGCTAAGGTTGAAGAGGTTAAGGACAAAGCCGGCGAAGTCAAAGACGAAGCCGCCGCTAAGGTTGATGATGTAAAGTCCGGCGCGGAGAATATGGCTGGTGACGCCGCTAATAAGTTGGAAGAAGTCACTGCCGAAATGACGCAGGCTGTTGAGGGCAGAACGGTTGCGCTCAGTGGCGTTATGCCCGGCAGTTCGATTGAAGACGTGCAAGCAATGTTCGGCGAGGCGACTTCCGTTGACGGCAAGATTATGACTTTCGTTAATGGCTTAAAAGTCACACTCGACGACGCCAACAAAGTTAAAGAAATTTCCACGACGGGCGCGGACTTCGATACTCCCGAAGGCGTTTACGTCGGCGCAAGCGCGGTCCGGCGGATGCTGTTCGTCAAATCAACGGCGGCGCGGAGTATGAATACATTAGCGGCGATAAAAAATCCGCAGTCGTTTACAAGGCTCAAAACGGCGTCATCACCGAGATAATTTGCTCGCTCAAATAAATTCTCGGCTTTCAAACAAAACGGAGGTATAAGTTTATGAAAATTTTAAGCACAGGGGCGAAAAATTGCTTCGAGGATTTGCCCGTCGAAATAAATTGGAGTATAACGCTGAACTGCAATTATCGTTGCTCGTATTGCTTTCATTACGGCAAAAAACATACCCCCCTCCTCAGAAATCTTTCTCAACATTAGAGCAACTCAAAAATGCCGTTGATAATATCGCATCTTTGAATCGCCCGTTGTATTGGGTAACACTTGGTGGTGGCGAACCTACAACCCATCCGCATCTATTCGACCTCATCGATATGCTTCATCAAAAGCTGGGAAACCGGCTCAATAACGTCCGGATAATAACAAACGGCTCGCGCAATAAAACTTTCTACGAAAAGATAGCTGAACTCTCAAATTCGCTCTACTTCATAATGACGATTTCAATCCACACGGATCATGTCAATCTATCAACTCTCTCTCATATTCTTGAGCTTATCGAAAACTTATCGAGAAACGTGACGATGGATTTCAGTTTAATGTTTAATCCCGACAAACGAGAATTGTCTCACGAGATTTATGGGATAATGTACGAGTACAGGAAAAAGTATCGATTCACGATGAGTATCTTTACTCTCCGCGATGGCGATAGTGTAGATTCGCGCTACACTCCAGAAGATTTCGCTTGGCAGAAACAAGCCATTAAAGAATTCAATGATTTGGCTAGAGCTACTGCCGACAAAATCCCAATGACAAAAAGGTTGGGTAAGAAT
>CAJOHN010000016.1 GCA_905234235.1 uncultured Selenomonadaceae bacterium | reverse complement strand
GTAGCGAGCCCTGCGCGAATATTCAAGCGCGTCGTTGTAACGTTTGGCTTGTGCAAAAGTCGTTGCGTCGAGATTCACGGAAGAATTTTTCTGTTCGACGATAATATTTGAGTCGGGAAAATAAACGTCAATAAACCCGTGCGGAATCGGAACTTCAAACTGGATAAAATTTTCGGGCTTGTCGATATTGAAAACGTCGCGGATCAACGTTAGCCAAAACTTTTGATAATTGGCGCGTTCGCCGCTGATGTTTGCCCATTGCTTAACAAATTCTTTAACGCTCATAATTTTTACTCACTTAGTAGCGACGAAATAATTTCTCCGTCGAAGCCACGAGCCAATAAAAATTGCCACGCCTTAGCCCTGTCAAACTTTCCGGCGTCGGGGAATTTTTTGGCGAGTAATTTTTTTGCCGTTTGGAATTCATAATCGTCAACGTCGTCGGGGATAAGTTGCTCGATAAAATTTTTGTCGAAGCCGCGCTGAATCAACTTGCCGATAATCTGATTGACACTCAATTTGCCCGCCGAATAAAGATTTTCAAATTGATGTCGGCAAGCCTCCGCGTCATCCAGATAATTATATTTTTTGAGCTTATTAAGAGCCTCGTCGACATCCGCCGCGTCGTATTTCCTTAACAATAATTTTCGACGCAAAATTTTCGAGCTTTGTTCTTGATTTGCTAATAAATCCGCCGCTTTCTGCAACGCGGATTTTTTTTCTTTAATCATCGCCGTTAAAATTTTCTTCCTCGTCAAATTCTTCCGTTTCCAACGTTTCCATTGGCTTAAAAGATTTCAAAACGGCGTCGCGAATTTTGCCGTCGATTTCGTTGGCGATTTCGGGATTCTCACGTAAAAATTTTTTAGCGTTCTCCTTGCCCTGCCCAAGTCGTTCACCGTTGTAAGAAAAAAACGCACCGGACTTGTCCACAATCTCGAAGGCAACGCCCATATCCAAAATACTCCCGACGCGTGAATAACCTTCGCCGTAAATCAAATCGAACTCAGCAGTACGGAACGGCGGCGCGACTTTATTTTTTGAGACTTTAATTTTAACGCGATTGCCAATAACTTCCGTGCCCTGCTTAATCGCCTCGCCCTTACGAATTTCAAGCCGAATCGTCGAATAAAATTTCAGAGCGCGCCCGCCCGTTGTAATTTCGGGGTTGCCGAACATTATCCCGACCTTTTCACGAATCTGATTTATAAAAACCGCAACCGTATCCGTCTTGCTTATGACGCCCGCCAATTTGCGCATCGCCTTACTCATCATCCGCGCATGAAGTCCGACGTTCGCATCGCCCATCTCGCCATCAATTTCTGCTTTGGGCACGAGCGCGGCTACCGAATCAATTACAACAATATCAATCGCCGCCGAACGAATCAGAGCTTCAGCAATATCAAGTCCCTGCTCGCCGGTGTCCGGTTGAGCCAAAAGAAGATTATCCACGTCGACGCCGAGCTTTTTTGCGTAAACGGGGTCGAGTGCGTGTTCCGCATCTATAAACGCCGCCGTCCCGCCTTGACGTTGAACTTCGGCTATCATGTGCAAGGTTACTGTCGTCTTGCCGCCCGCTTCCGGGCCGTAAATTTCAGTGATTCTGCCGCGAGGAAGTCCGCCTATCCCAAGCGCAATGTCCAATGGCAAAATTCCCGTCGACACCGCCCGAACATCCATTCTTGCCGCGTCGTCGCCTAAGCGCATGATTGAGCCCTTGCCGAAGTCTTTTTCCATTTTCTTCATTGCCGCCGCCAACGCTTCTTTTTTATCCATAATTATTCTCCTTTGCAATTTACGTGTGGGCAGTAATTATACAAAAAAAAATCTGCGCGGGCAACAAAAAAGCTCAAGCTGAATTTCTTCAGCTGAGCTTGAGAGTTTTGTCGAAGATTTTTTTATCTGATGCCGCGTTCATCTGCCGCCTTTTTATAGCCCTGATACTGTGCACTGGTAGGCTTACTGCGCTAACGCCTGAGTTCATCACGCAAATCCTCGCGACTCATACGCTTTCCTTCGCGGTAGTACTCTTGAATTTCTCCTGCCCATTCCGTACCTTTGTCATAAATATCACTGAATAATCCCATAAAAATTCCTCCTAACCTTTGCTGACCTTAAGCTTGTTGTTGCCGTATTCGACGGTGTAGCGTTTGCCACAACTGGGACAAGTGCCGCTTGTGCGCTGAGGTCTCGGCGTGTCAAAGGGATAAGCACCGAGTTTGCGCCCGCAGTGAGGACAGTTCACGCTCTTTGTAGCCATATCAATCACTCCTCAAATTTTACTCATATACATCCAAACAAACTTTTATGAAATTGACGGCAACCCAAATATTGTTACAGTCGGGATGATCCAATGCCGTCATAACGGCTTTCATTTCGCCATTAATTACAAGTTCACTCTGTGCAAAGCCTTCGTTCAAAGTTATGGATTCTACGTCCTTAAAGCTGATGAACTTCGCCGAAGTCTCGTTATAATTGTGAATGTGAATCCCGTGAGTTGTAACCAAAAATCCGTCCTCTGCACCGCCAAAAACTGTATCGTCAAAACATAAAATCGGAATCTCATGAGGCACGAGATTTGCATATGCCCTTATTGCGTTCATAAATTTTTTCTGGCTTTTGCTGTCTTGCAACGAACAAAAATACAGTTTTTTTACTTTATCGGTACCGGTTTCGTATAATTTTCTTAAATATTTTCTTGACATCTCGTTGCAATCAGCCATAGTCAATTCATCAAGCTTTTTTTTGCGGTAAGTCACCTTTTCAACAGGTTGCTCAACTTGAGGCGACACATTTTCAATCTTTTCCGCTTTATCCGGCTGAGGTTGTGGTTCAATCTTTTCTTCTTTATCCTGCACAGGATTTTTCGGCTCACTATCGTGAGTTACTTCCGTTTTATTTTGTTTTGATTTTACATCGGTATCGCGTCGCTCTGACGCTCGTGCTACCAAACCTGCAAGTGCTGCAAAAAGATAACCCAGATGATAATTTCCTTTTTTAGACAGCTCGCTCATGAAATATTCGTCGCTTGCCTCGTACTTAAACGAACGTGTCCTGTCGTAAAAATAATCCGTAAAACGACATAACGAACTGCGAACCCACTCGCCGTCATTTCTGCGATACCAAAAACACCATTCGTCGCGTGTATTCCGGGTATAATCAAAACGACCTTTTGACAACTCAGACACGACAGTTCTTAAACCCTTATTGCCACCGTCAAAGTGCATCATGAATATCGTAATCAGCGTAAATATAACCGGCGAAGCGTTTCTGCGATAGTTTTTCGCAATGTAACCAACGTTACTGTCAAAGCATTCCTCAAAAATATCGCGTTCACTGCGTGCGGAATCGTAAGGCTTGTAAAGAATACCTGTAGACGGACTAAACCTGAAACTCATTCTTGAAGAAAAAATTTCAAGAACATCATCATCAACACGAACAACGCAAGGCTCAGTATTAACTTTATTAACGTCAAGCTCCGTCCTTCTGCACAGATCTTGTCTGAAAAACTCGCACAAGGACATAATATTTCCCGTCGTCACTTCAAGAGTGTCTGCGATGTCAACAAAAATGTTTGCCGCCATGAAATCATCGCCTTTCAACTTAAAAACTTATTTATCTTTGTCGCCGGAGGTTGCGCCGGAAAAAATTTTGTCCGCCTTCTCGAACGTCTCAAGCATCTTGTCCATGTCGTCGTTAAGCTTTTTCATAACATCGAATGTTTCTTTCATGTCGCTCCAAAAATTTTTCAAGTCCGATTTGTACACGCCATCAATATCCGTGAGCAAAGCCAATTCCACGTCCAAGACACGAGAAATTTTGATTAGCATTGGCAACGAAATATTTTTACCCGACGAGGCACTCTCGATTTGTGATAGATAACTTTTGTTCATGTTGAGCCGAAAAGCCAGCTCTTCCTGCGTCATATTACGCAACTTGCGAAAGCCGGCGATGCGCATTCCGATACAGCGCATTTCCTCGCTAAAATCTTCTTTCATGTGCTGACCTCCCGACGTTTATTTGAAAATATTTTACCAAAAAATTTTTCGCTGTCGACTGCCTAACAGATTGATATATTTAGCTGACAGCTACACAAAAAAATCGCCGAGCGTTTTGCCCGACGATTAATTGTTTCTTACATGTAGTCGACAGAAGATTTATGTCTCTCTTGTTTCATGAAGCCGAGTTTCTTGGCGATGTATTCGGTGATAAAGAACAGCACGGGGATAACGAAAATTCCGAGCGTGGTAGCGAACAACATACCGCCGACAACCGCGACACCCATACCGTTACGAGCCGCCGAGCCTGCGCCGCTTGCCATTGCTAACGGTAAGCAACCGATGATAAACGCAAAACTCGTCATCAAAATTGGTCGCAAGCGCAAACCTGCCGCTTCCAACGCCGCTTTTGTAACCTCCATTCCTCTATCGACGCGAACTTTAGCGAACTCAACGATTAATATCGCATTCTTCGCCGCAAGCCCGATTATCATGATGATTCCAATCTGCATGTACACAGAATCTTGAAGTCCCGAATTTGCTTGCCCGTTGTGCATTGTCGCCGAAACATACGACATAAACAGTTCGGAGAAAACCGCGCCGAAAAGTCCCGTCGGCACACTCAGCAACACCGCGAACGGTACGCTCCAACTTTCATACAGCGCGGCGAGCATTAAGAAGACGAACACCAACGCTAACGCTAAAACTTGCCCCGTTGAACTTGCCGCCTTCTTTTCTTCGCGAGACTGCCCCGACCATTCGATATTGAATCCGACGCCTGCCTCTTCGCGGACAATTTCTTCAATCGCATTCATCGCTTGACCGGAAGAATAACCTGCGCCCGCGTTCCCTTGAATCGTAACTGCACGTGCCGCATTGAATCTTGAAATTTGCGTCGGACCTGTCGAGTAGCGCGGTATAACTAAGCTGTCAAGCGGAACCATTTGCCCGCCCGAACCCTTAACAAAAACAAACCTTGCGCACTCAGCCTCGCTGCGATAAAGCACGTCCGATTGAAGCATAACTTTATACGTCCTGCCGAATTTGTTAAAGTCATTAACTTGCATTCCGCCGAAGTTGACTTGCAGAGCCTCGAACACATCCGAAATACTCACACCCAAAAGTTTAATCTTCTCGCGGTCAATCTCGTATTCGACGGTCGGCGAGGCAATGTTAAAAGTCGTGCGGACGCCTTGCATTTCGGGACGTTGATTAGCTTTGGCGACGATTCGTTTAGTTATTTCGTCAAGCTCAATGTCAGTGTGTCCCGCCATATCTTGAAGTTGCATAGACCAGCCGCCGACGTTGCCTAAGCCGGGCAAAGCAGGCGGATTGAACGCGATAACTTGCGCCTCCGGAACAACCATTGCGCCGAGCCTAAACATCGTCCCGATACAAGCATTAATCGACGCTTCGGAACCGCGCTTTGTCCAATCCTCTAAACCGCAGACGATAATACCCGCGCTAGGTTTGGAGCCGAACGACAGAATATCAAAGCCCGTTATCATCATGCAGTTTTTCAAGCCGGGCATTTCCTTCATAACCGCCGCGCCGAGCTTGTCAATCGTCTCAACCGTATGATTCATTGAAGTTCCTTCGGGCAAACTCACCGACGTAAAGAAGTAACCTTGATCCTCTTCGGGCACGAATGTTGACGGGAGCCGCTGATAAATAATCCACGTCGCGCCGCCGACAATCAGCAAGAAAATTATCGCGAGCTTCGACACATTAATAAACGTCCCGACAATTCCAACGTAAGAATTTTTCGTGCGGTCAAACCAGTTATTAAAACCGTTAAAAAATTTATCAAAGAAACCTTGCTTGGCTTCGGGGTCTTTAGGTTTAAGAATCATGGCGCAGAGTGCGGGCGTCAACGTCAACGCGACGAATGCCGATAACGCCATTGAAATTGCTATCGTCAGCGCGAATTGCCGATATAAAACGCCCATCATGCCGCCTAAGAACGCGACCGGTACGAAAACCGCCGCCAAGACAAACGCTATCGCCACGACAGGTCCTTGAACTTCATCCATAGCGCGTTCGGTTGCGTCGACGGGCTGAAGTCCTTCTTCCATGTGGTGTTCGACGTTTTCAATAACAACTATCGCGTCATCGACGACCAAACCGATTGCCAAAACCATTGCAAACAATGTCAGCGTGTTGATTGAGAAGTCGAGGATTATGAACGCCGCGAACGTCCCGATAAGCGAAACCGGCACCGCGAGCAACGGGATTAATGTAGCGCGCCAACTCTGTAAGAATACGAAGATAACAAACACGACGAGGAGCAATGCCTCAACAAATGTGTGCGCGACTTCCTCAATCGAGGCGCGGATAAAATCTGTGCTGTCGA
Organism: uncultured Selenomonadaceae bacterium; assembly: GCA_905234235.1. GTDB lineage: Bacteria > Bacillota > Negativicutes > Selenomonadales > Selenomonadaceae > Quinella. The sequence continues at coordinate 29,209 of CAJOHN010000016.1, read as the reverse complement.
AAATTTCATCAATGTAAAGTCCGGGCGGGAGATTGGGGCGTTGACGTTCGATAATGTTCTGAACGCCGCGAACAGTCGTCATAGCGTTGGCGTCACTTGTCAGCTGAATGCCGAAGCCGACGGAAGGGTAGCCGTTAAATTTTGCAACGACGTTATTAGCTTTTTGTCCGGGTTCGATTCGCGCAACGTCTTTCATGTAAATAAAAGTTCCGTCGTTGTTCGCCTTAAGGATGATATTGCCGAACTCTTCAATCTCGGACAAACGCCCTTGAACTTTGCCGGTGTATTGTTTCTCTTGACCTTGAGCCAGAGGCATTGAGCCGATAGTACCCGCCGCCGCTTGCAAGTTTTGTTCGTTAATCGCGGCAGAAACTTCCGATACAGTTAAATCGTATTCGGCGAGTTTATCTGGGTTAAGCCAAATGCGCATTGAGTAATCGGAGCCGAAGATTTGAACGTCGCCGACGCCGTCAACACGTTTAATTTCGTCCATGAGATAAATATCGGCATAATTTTTCATAAAGGCGCGGTCGTAAGAGCCGTCGGGAGAATACATAGCCAAGAACAACGCCATTTCATTTGAAGATTTGCGGGTGGTGACGCCGACGCGTTGAACGTCTGTAGGCAAGCTGGCGTTGGCAATGGCGACGTTGTTTTGAACTTTAACGGAGTCCATATCGTCATCAGTTCCGACATCGAAGACAACACTTAGGCTGTAACGTCCCGTGTCGTCGGAGTTGGAGCTCATGTAGTCCATGCCGTCGGTGCCGTTGACTTGTTGCTCAATAACCTGCGCGATAGTTTCATTGACGACGGAAGCATTTGCGCCGGTGTAAGTTGTGCTGACAGAAATTGTCGGCGGAGAAATTTGCGGATACTGCGCGATTGGAAGTTGCAATGCCGCGAGGATTCCGACGAGTACAATTATCAAGGCAATAACTATCGCGAATATTGGTCGGTGTATAAAAAACTTAGCCACGTCGACAACGCCTCACTTTCCGCGCAGATTATCGGGCGCGTTCGGATTGATATTGGGCGCGTCAAGTCCTGCGTCCGCGTTATAAGTGCTGGTTACGTTCGCCAAAGTAAATCCCATTTCGCTCGCCGTGACGGTTTTAACATCCATCTCGACGCCCTCGCGCAGATTGGTTAAGCCCTCGACGACGACGGTATCGCTTGTGTTAATGCCCTTATTGACAACAAAATAACTGCCGACTTGATCGCCGAGTTCAACGGTTCGAGCTTCAGATTTATTTTCATTACCGACAACCATAACGAACGATTTGCCCAAAAGTTGCTGGACAGCGCGTTGAGGAACTAAAAGCGCATTCGGAATGACTTCGCCGCTTAACTTGACGCGAGCAAACATACCGGGCATTAAAAGTCCGCTGGGATTCGGGAAAATCGCTTTCATGATAAGGGAGCCGGTGCTGTTGGCGAGTTCGCGGTCAACTTCAACGATGCGCCCCTCGAACGGATAAATTTTGCCGTCGGCGAGCGTTATCGTCACGTTAATTGGATTATGATCCGATTGCATGTTCTGAACAGTCATAAAGTGCAGATAATCTGATTCGCTGATAGAAAACTGGGCAAAGATAGGGTCGGGCGAGCCGAGTGTTACGAGAGTTGTTTGCCCCGCCGAAATGAAGGTGCCGATTGCTACGTCGTCGACGCCGAGCTGACCTGTCATTGGCGCGAAAATTTCTGTGTCGTCGAGATTTTCTTGCGCTGTTCTGAGGGCGGCTCTACAAGCATCTATCGACGCTTCATTTGCAGCACACGTCGCCCTATCTGCGCGGACTTTAGCCTCTTGATTGTCAACCGCTTGCTTGGAAATTGCCGCCTCACTTAAGAGTTGTTGATTGCGTTCCAAATCTGCCTTAGAATTTTCGTAAGTCGCCTGCGATTGTTTGAGTAAGGCTTCGGCTTGCGCGAGGTCGGCTTGCGCTCTCAAGACTGCGGATCTGTATTGGCGGTCGTCGATTCGATAGAGGAGCTGTCCTTGCTCAACGAACTGCCCGCCGTTTACATATTTCTCGACGACGTTGCCTGAGACTTTTGCTTGAACCTTAACTTCTTCCGTGCCGACCAAATGTCCGGCGTATTCTTTGGCGAGCGGCGTATCGCGTTGGAGGACTTTCATCGCTTTTACTTGCGCCTTTTGAACTTGCGCTTGTTGTTGTTTATTGTCGTCGCCACAACCGCCGAAAATCATTGATGACGCCGTCAGCATTGCAGTCAGTGCCATCAATTTTGCTTTCGATAAAACCACTTCGACCCCTCCCATTTCCTTGAAATTCTACAAAGAATTTTACGGTTTTGGCGGCGAAATGTCAATTTGAACTTACGCGAACAATGCGCTATAATGCGGGCGGGAGTTGAGTATTTTGGGGAAATTTTTAAATCTGCGCGGCGAGAAAACTTTAGTCATGGGGATTGTGAATGTGACGCCTGATTCCTTTTCTGACGGCGGGAAATATTTTTCTATCGACGCGGCAACGGCTCATGCAAAAAAATTAATCGACGACGGCGCGGACATTATCGACGTTGGAGCCGAATCGACGCGCCCTGACGCCACACCGATTAGCATTGACGAGGAACTTAGCCGCTTGGAAAAAATTTTGCCCGCTGTTAAAAATCTTGGCGTTCCAATTTCAATCGACACTTACAAGCCCGAAGTCGCCGCGCAGGCTCAAGAACTCGGCGCGGACATTATCAACGACGTTTGCGGCTTGGAAGATTCGCGCATGATTGACGTTGCTAAAAAATTCGGCGCGCCCGTTATCGCCATGCACAATGAAAAATGTTCAGACGGCGACATTATCGACGACGTTAAAAAATTTTTCAGACGTACGTTGGCTAAATTCGACGGGCAAATTATTTTCGACCCGGGGATTGGTTTCGGCAAGACGTACGAGGAAAATTTAGAAATTATACGCCGCCTCGATGAGCTTAAGAATTTAGACGGGCGAGAAAATTTTTTAATGCTGGGCGTCAGTCGCAAGAGTTTTATTGGGAAGTTGACGGGGCTTCCTATCGACGAACGCGACGAGGCAACGGGCGCGATTTGCGTTCACGCGATAAGCAAGGGCGTCGACATCGTCCGCGTCCACAATGTTAAACTGATTTCAAGAATGTGTCTGACGATAGACAAATTACTAAAGGAGACGTGATTATTTTGGCAGACAAGATTATCTTAACGGGCATCGAAGTTAAGGGGCGGCATGGTTGTTCGGCGGAGGAACGGGCGCATTTGCAACTTTTTATCGTCGACATTGAACTCCATTTACGCTTGCGGCAGGCGGGCAAAAGTGATGATCTCGGCGACACGATTGATTACGCGGCTGTTCTCTCCGACGTAAAAAAAATTGTCGGCGGCACCTCGCGCAATTTGATTGAGACCGTCGCGCAAGAAATTTCCGACTTCCTTTTGAGGCGGTATATGCTTTTGGAGGGCGTTAAGGTTAGAATTCAAAAGCCTAATCCTCCCGTCGGAGAAAAATTTGGTGGCGCGGCTGTCGAGATTCTCCGGCACAGATGATTTATTACATCGGGCTCGGCTCCAATCTCGGCGAACGTCAACGGACTTTGCGACGGGCGATTGAACTTGTAAAAAAAATTCCTGCCGTCAAACTTAAGCGTGTGTCGTCGTTTTACGAGTCGGAGGCTTGGGGCGTCGTCAATCAGCCGGACTTCATCAACGCCGCGATAAAAATTTCTACGGAACTTGAACCGCTCAACTTACTGGACGAATTGCAACGGATTGAATTGGAGTTGGGCAGGGTACGGCGTGAACATTGGGGCGCACGCACGATTGATTTGGATATTCTTTACGGCGCGGAAATTTCTTGTGAACGATTAACGGTGCCTCATAAATTTTTATTTGAGCGCGACTTTGCATTGATACCGCTTAAAGAAATTTGCCCGACGTTGGAAGTCAATCTGCGCGGCGATAAAGTTGTTAAGGTTGCGGGCTCGCCGATTGATTTTAAGTTCAAACTCGTTGCTTGCGTCGATAAAAATTTCGGGCTTGGTTATAAAAATAATTTGCTCTTCCGCCTTCCCGAAGACTTAAAAAATTTCCGTGCGCTGACTTTGAATCACACGATTATTTACGGGCGGCGCACGCTTGAAACTTTCCCTAATCAACAGCCGCTTGACGGACGCAGGAATATTATCTTAAGCTGTTCGTCGAAAAACATTTTGGGCGCGGAAGTCGTCGGGAGCGTTGAGGAATTATTTGACGTGTTGGACGCGGCGGAAGAAAATTTTATTATCGGCGGCGCGCAAGTTTTTAACGAACTTATTCCCTACGCCGAAGAAATTTTTTTGACTGTTGTTGACGCCGAAGTTCAAGCGGATACTTTCTTCCCTGACATTGAAGATTTTAAATTGAGTGCCGCGCAGATTTTTGACGGTTTCGAGTTTAGGAGATACACGCGATGAAAAAAATTTTTAGGAATGATTGGCAAGAACTTTTAGCCGACGAACTTAACGAGCCGTATTATCAAGAGTTGCGCAAGTTTTTGATTGACGAGTACAGCACCAAAAAAATTTTCCCGAACATGTACGATATTTTTAACGCGTTGCACTTCACGAGCTACGCCGATACAAAAGTTGTGATTCTTGGGCAAGACCCTTACCACGAGCCGGGGCAAGCACACGGACTAAGTTTTTCTGTTCTGCCGAACGTGCCGCCGCCGCCGTCGCTGATGAATATCTTCAAAGAGTTGCGCGACGATTTGGGCTGTTTTATCCCGAATAACGGTTGCCTTAAGTATTGGGCGGAGCAGGGCGTCTTACTTTTGAACACAGTTTTAACAGTCAGAGCACACGCGGCAAATTCACATCGCGGACACGGCTGGGAAATTTTTACCGATAAAATCATTCGCCTCCTAAACGAACACCAACGCCCGCTTGCGTTCATCCTATGGGGAAATCCTGCGCGGCGTAAAAAAATTATGATAACGAACCCGCGCCATTTGATAATTGAATCGGCGCATCCTAGCCCGTTATCGGCGAGCGGAGGATTTTTCGGGAGCCGCCCGTTTTCACGCGTCAATCAATTCCTCGAATCAAGCGGCGAATCCCCAATCGATTGGCAAATTCCTAACCTTGAGAAAGGAGCCTCCCATGAATAAAAAAATCATTTCCAGAATCCTTTTGGTTGTAATGATTATCGCAAATGTTTATCTGATTTGGCGCGTTAACTCCAACACGATGGCGATTGCCTCCTACGACGCGGGCATTTCGCAACGTACGGGCGTCGGCAAGCTTGAAAGTTATTGGACTAAATATATCGGCGGCTCCAAAGGCTCAATGAGTTACGAGGACAGGGAACGCGCCGAAGCCGACAGCTCCACCGTCATTGGCGTGCTTTTTGTTATGGATATTGTTTTTATCGGTGCGCTTTACTGGCTGAATAAAAAGCCAAAGCCCGTGCCCGTTCAAACTGAAGACGATGATTGGCGAGCTCCGGGCAGGTCGCGCAGTATGGGTAATAAAATGCGTTCGCGGCGCAGATAAAATTTCTACTTGCCAAAAATTTTTCGGGTGATATAATTTCTAGCCGTTAAGTCAAAAAACTCTCTGCTCGTTTATGCGAGCCGAAGACCAAAGGGAGGTGTATCGAGTTGAGGAAGTACGAAGTTATCTTCATAATCCGCTCAATGGAGGAAGAGGCAACCAACGCCGTGATTGATAAGTTTGCAAATCTTATCGCGGCGAACGGCGGCAAAATCACTAAGGAAGACCGCTGGGGCAAACGTCGCCTCGCTTACGACATCAAAAAGGAGTCGGAAGGCTTCTACGTGCTTTTCTACGTGGAATGCGAGCCGAATTGCGTTGCCGAGTGCGATCGCGTCATGAAAATTACGGACGAAATTCTTAAGCACATGATAGTTCGTTCCGACGAGAAAGAGGCTCAGGATGAATAAAGTTTTTTTATCCGGCAACCTTACTCGCGACCCCGAAGTCCGTTACACGCAGGCGGGCAAAGCTTATGCGCGCATGGGCATTGCTATTAATCGCCGCTACAAGGATAAAGATTCGGTTGATTTTTTTAATCTTGTTGCGTGGGAAAAGACTGCCGAATTTTGCGGACGCTACTTGGCAAAAGGTTCACGCGTGTTGGTTGAAGGACAACTCCAAACGTCGAGTTACGAAAACAAAGACGGCGTCAAAGTTAATTCCGTCGAGATTTGGGTTAATAATATCGAGTTTGCCGGTGCCAAGCGTGCCGAAGGCGGCGATAATAATTATTCCAAGCCGTCAAACGATAGCTATCAAAGTCGTCGCGAGAGTGCTCCGCCGAAGAAAGATGATGATTACAATTTCGGCGGCGAGCCCATTGACCCCGAAGACACGCCGTTTTAAGGAGGATTGAAGATGCGCAGAGAAAGAGGTCGACGCCCGCGCAGAAAAGTTTGTGCGTTTTGCGTCGATAAAGTTGAGAAAATAGATTACAAGGACGCGGCAAAACTTCGCCGCTTCACCACTGAGCGCGGTAAGATTCTTCCGCGCCGCATTTCGGGCAACTGCGCCAAGCATCAGCGTCAAGTGACAATCGCCATCAAACGCGCCCGCAATATTGCGCTCTTGCCGTTCACTGCAGATTAAAATTTCACGGGGAGTCCGAAGCGGCTCCCTTTTTTCGTTGAGGATTGACAATGCGCGAGCGATTTTTCCTGCCGATAACAATCATTTTATGCGCAATTTTATTCGTCGGCTGGCAACAATTTATTTATGAACCTGCGCGGCGCGAAATTTTAAGTATGGAGCTTGAAACGCGGCGACTTCGCGAGCTTGAACGGGAAATTTCAGCGTTAAAGGCGCGGCACGGAGATTTATCGTCGTTAGTCGCGGCAAAAGAGCTTGAACTCGACGCGGCACAAAATTTTTTACCGCCGATACTTCAACAAGATAAATTTATCGACGAACTTTATCGGGCGGCTGATTTGCATAGAGCGCGATTAATTTCCGTGCAAACGGGCGAGATAATTTCATCAAAAGAAATTTCCGCGCAGATTATCAACATAAAATTAGAGGCGGATTATATTTCGTTGCTGAGTTTCATACGCGAAATACTCGACGGCGAACGCTTGGCAACTTTGGAAAAAATTTCTTTGGAAAAATCGGAGGGGAAATTTCTCTCGTGCGAACTGAACTTTAAAATCTTCGCCACCAAGAAAGGAGAATCTTAATGGCGCGGCAGTCTAAAAAAATTGCAAAAAAAATTCAGCCCAAGAAAAAAGCTGAACCCGAAAATAAACAACAACCTGTCAAAGAAAAAGTCGGCAAAGATTATCTGTTGGTTATCGTCCTCGCGCTCACAATCGTCTTTTTAATCGTCGGCTGGTCGAATTTCACGGCGGCTAATCGCGCACTTTATCTGGCATTGTTGGTGTCGTTGTCGTCGACTTACGCGAGACGCCATTACAAATTCAACGCAGTTCAAGACATGTGGATTGAACGCGCAGGCTACGCCGCAATGATACTCGCGATTGTGTTATTCGCGTTCGTCGTTTACCAGCAGTATTTCTCGTAAAATTTTTTGCAAACGAAAACCCCCCGTCAAAATTCGGCGAGGGATTTTTTTATTTATTTCAAAACGAAAACGGTAACCGTGCGCCGCCCGAAATCCATAGCTTGATAATAATCTTCCATGCACAAATCGATTCTGTAGCCGTAAATCGCGCCGCCGGTATCAGCCGCAAGAGCCTCGCCGTAACCCGGGATATAAACTCTGGTGCCGAGCGGAATAATATCCGGGTCGACTGCCACGATCCCATACGTCGCGGGAATGCCCATCGCCGTCAAACCCTCTGCACTGCCGTCCGTCGGTAAGTACGCCGTCGCCTCCATGCCCAGAACTTGCGTGTAAGACATGTAACCCTGCGGAGTTTCTACGACTTCTTCAGGCGGAGGCAATTCTTCAAACGGCTCATCGACGCTCGCGGTTAAATCTTGCCCCAATGAACGTTCCACCAATTCGGCGAAGGCACGACTTAATTCGTCATCCGCGCTAAGTTGTATCTGTCCGTTTTCGCCAACTGCAATCGCTGTCGGTTGTGGTGCGCTCGTCTCTTCAATCGCAATCGGTGATTCTTCGGGGATTTCCTCATTCTGTTCGGCAAAGCCCGTATTTATCGCCGTAAAACCCGCTATCATAAGAGTGAGCACGCATTTTCTTTCAATCTTCTCAAGTGCCTCAAATATTCTACGCTTCATCATTCCGCCGCCTACGCCACATCCTGTAGCGTCCCAAGCAGGACGACCGCTTAAGTCGCCTCTTTGCTTCGGAGCAGCCTTCCCCCTTTCAATCAAAACACAAAATTTTTTACACCTAAAAACCGCCGCGTAATATACTGCGCGACGGCTTTTTTGTCAAGAAATTTGCATAAAGTTTATTATTTCTTATTGTTTCTTATTGTTTGAGCGTATTTATCGGAAATGTGAAGTAAGTATCGGGATAAGGCTCGTTTTTTAACGTGAAATGCCACCATTCTTCCTCAAGCGGCTTGAATCCGTGCTTAATCATGACGTTGCGAAGAATCATTCTGTTTTGGAATTGCTTCTTGGTAATTTTTTTGTAATCGGGATGAGATTTTTCGCCGAAATAATCGAACGTACCGCCCATATCAACTTCCTTGCCGGTCTTCATATCAAAAAGCGTCAAATCAACCGTCGAGCCGCGCGAGTGCCCGCTTTTAACGGCAACGTAACCTTCGGGGATAATCCTGTCTTTGGCAATTTCGGGATAAAAATATTCTTTCATGCGGACATCGTCACTCTTTGCCCAGCGCATAAAATGATCAACGCCCATTTGCGGACGATACGCGTCGAAAATTTTCAGCCGATAGCCCATTTTCATAACGTCATCTGAAACGGCTTTAAGAGCTTCCGCCGCCTCAATCGTCATCAACGCGCAAGGCATTTCGTAGCCGTCAATCTTTTCGCCGACAAAATTATACGTCGAGTAATAGCGAATCTCTTGGATTATGTCGGGGATAAATTCGCCCAAAACTACAAAGCCCGTCGGATCATCGGGCGCGGTTGAACGTTGCGCCTGCGCGGGCGTTACGAATAAACTCAGCGCCATTAACGCGCCGAGAAAAATTTTAGTGAACTTCATAACAAACACTCCCATCAATCGTTAAAATTACATCAACCTTGACATCATGCTCTTCAATCGGCAAAGCGTCGACAAGTTGAAAGTCGTAAGCGAGGGCAATTTTTTTTGCGTTGACGGCGCGAGGTAAAAATTTGTCGTAATAACCGCCGCCCATGCCCAACCTGTTAAGATTTTTATCGAACGCCACGCCCGGCACTACGACGCAATCAATCTGCGCGGGCTCAATAAAATTTTGATTCTGCTTGACGCTTAAGATATTGAACTCGCCAACCTCCAACACGTCAAAGTTCGGAACTTCAACGGCTTGCATTTCTCTTTTGCCGACGATAAACGGTACCGCCAAAATTTTTTTATCGACAAAGCACGCCGCAAATAGTTCATTGAGTTGAATTTCATCGGGCATTGAAGCATACGCCATAATTATTTTTGCCTCGCGATAAATTTCTGTCGCCGTAAATTTTTTTATCAACTCGTGACTAATTCGGTCGCGCTCCGAGATTGAAACCGCCGCCCGCTTGGATAAAAATTCTCGCCGTAAAACTTTTTTAAGCGGAAGCATTCTTAACCTCCGCCACGCCGTTAATCGAGCCGCGAGCCATTTCAATTTCGACGTTCTCAGCAATTTTCAAAGTGACAATGTCGTCCGTGAGCCCGACTATCGTGCCGTAAATTCCGCCGATTGTTATCACGCGACTGCCGACTTTAAGACTGCTGAGCATCGCGTCACGTTCCTCGCGAGCTTTTTTCTGCGGACGATACAACAAGAAATAAAATATCAAAAGCATTAAGGCTATCGGCGCGAAATTTGCCAACGCCGCCGCCGTTTCATTCTCCATCTAAAAATTTTCCTCCCTCATAAGCCGTAAAAAAACTTTCTCTGAACTCGGCGAATCTGTCAGATAAAATCGCCTCGCGCATTTTCGACATAAAACGTTGCAGGTAGCGCAGATTATGCAACGCCAAAAGCCGCAAGCCAAAAATTTCATCGGTGCGGATAAGGTGGCGGATGTAAGCGCGACTGAATCTGTTCCTGCAAGTGTAACAATCGCAATGCGGCTCCAAAGGCGCAAAATCCTCCGTGAATTCGGCATTCTTCATAACCAGCCGTCCACGCGCCGAAGTTTGCGGCGAAACCATTGCCATACCGTTACGGGCAACGCGCGTCGGGAAAACACAATCGAACATGTCGACGCCGCGCAGGACGCCTTCAATCAAATGGTCGGGCGTGCCAACTCCCATCAAATATCGCGCTTTATCTTCGGGCAAATGTCGCGTGGAAACCTCAAGCATTTTATACATAAGCTCTCGCGGTTCGCCGACACTGAGCCCGCCGATTGCACAGCCCGCAAAATCCATCGCGCCGATAACTTTTGAACTCTCCTCGCGTAAATCTTCGTACATGCCGCCTTGAACGATACCGAAAATTCCTTGCTTGGGATTCGACGCCGCATTTAAACTGCGTTCCGCCCAACGGTGAGTCCGCGCAGTCGAAGATTTGGCGTAATCGTATTCGGCGGGGTAGGGAATGCATTCGTCAAACGCCATAGCAATATCGGAGCCCAACGCGGCTTGCGTGGCGATAGAAATTTCGGGCGATAAAAATTTTTCGGAACCGTCAATGTGCGAGCGAAAAGTTACGCCGTCTTCAGTGATTGTCCGCAAATCGCCCAGACTAAATACTTGAAAGCCGCCGCTGTCAGTCAAAATTCCTCGCGTCCAATTCATGAACCTATGCAAGCCGCCCGCCTTTTTTATCAACTCCGCGCCCGGTCGTAAGAATAAATGATACGTGTTCGCCAAGATGACGCCCGCACCTAAATTTTGTACTTCGTGCGGCGAAAGTGTCTTAACCGTTGCCTGCGTCCCGACCGGCATAAAAAGTGGCGTTAAAAATTTCCCGTGCGGCGTAGTTAATATGCCCGCCCGTGCGCCCGTTGCCGCGTCCTTATGTATGAGTTCAAATGTTATTGCCGCCATTAGGCTCGCTCCTTAAAAATTCAAAGTTACTTGTCAAAGCATCCCGCCTTATCTATTAGTCCGTTAAATTTTTGTTCGTGATAAACATTGCGTCGCCAAAAGAAAAAAATCTGTAACGTTGCGCAACCGCCTCGCGATAAGCTTGCAAAATAAAATCCCGTCCTGCGAACGCGCTCACCAACATTAACAGCGTCGACTTCGGCAGATGAAAATTGGTTATCAGCGCGTCGACAATTTTAAATTTGTAACCGGGATAAATAAAAATTTTCGTCGAACTGCTCCCGACCGCTACGGAATTTTTATCGAGAGCCGCCGCCTCCAACGTTCGGATTGAAGTCGTGCCGACCGCTATAACTCTTGAGCCGCGCAGTTTTGTTTCGTGAATTAATTCAGCCGTCTCTTGCGGTATCGAAAAAAATTCCTCGTGCATTTCGTGCCGTTCAATCGTCTCAACTTGCACAGGACGAAAAGTTCCAAGCCCGACATGCAACGTTACGAAACCGAGATTGACGCCGGAATTTTTAAGCTCGTTCATCTGCGCGGTCGTGAAATGAAGTCCGGCAGTCGGCGCGGCGGCTGAACCTCGTTCGCGATTGTAAACCGTTTGATAACGTTCGCTGTCCGCAAGTTTCTCGTGAATGTAGGGCGGCAATGGAGTTTCGCCGAGCCTGTCCAAAATTTCCTCGAATACGCCGCTGAACTTGAATTGCACAACGCGCCCGCCAAAATCTGTGCGCCCAATGACTTTGCAACTGAGCTCACTGCCGAAGGAAATTTCTGCGCCCTCCGTGATTTTCCTGCCCGGTTTTACTAAAGTTTCCCACGTCACGGCGTCCAATCTGCGCAATAAAAAAATTTCGACGCGTGCCCCAGTCAACTTGCGTCCGATCAGCCGCGCAGGGATAACTCGCGTGTCGTTGAAAATCAGCGTATCGCCCGCCCGTAAAAATTTCTGCAAGTCGTAAAAATGTTCGTGTTCAATCGTCTGCCGCGCAGGGTCGAGAACCATCAGCCTTGAAAAATTTCTCGGCTCAATCGGACGTTGCGCTATCAATTCTTCCGGCAATTCGTAATCAAATTCGCTTAGTAACATGAATCCTCCCGTGTTGTTCAGTAAAGTTTTTTTAGCTTAGTGCCTTTGTAGTAGTGCGCCAAAATTTTTTCGTAAGACCAGCCCAGCCGCGCATAATCCCTCGCGCCGATTTGCGACATTCCTACACCGTGCCCGTGTCCGTATCCGGTAAAAATTATTTCGTCGCCGGTAAATTTCATATCAAAAAGAGTACTCGGCAAAGAAAATTTCCGCCGAAATTCGGAGCCCGCAAGCGTCAAAGTTCTTTTCGAGCCGACAATCTGCGCGGACTGAACACGTCCCGAAAAAGTTTTGTCGGTTATCTTAACGGATTGAACGTCGCCAAAATTTTCTCCGAAGCGCGAGGAAAAATCTTTAGCCGAAACTTTAACCGTCCAAGCCTCGCCGCGCTCGATAATTTCTTTGACGGCGATAAGGTAAGGAACTTTCCCGCCCCAAACTTCCTCCGCGCTTGCAGTCATGCCGCCCGAATCAGTGTGGAAATTCGTATCGGCAACTTTCTCCTTGTAAGTCAAAACTTCGCCGCGAGTCTCGTCAATCGCACGGTCAATCGAATCGTAGTCAGCCACGCCGATATAAACTTGGCAATGTGTCGAATTACATAAATCAAAGCCCTCCGCCACGTGCCGCTTACGATTTTTTAACGCGAACGAACGCGCCGCTACCGTCTGTGCTTTCAACGCCCCAATCGGGAAGGTCGGCGACATTTCCTTTGATACAACCCCGCGCAGATATTCTTCAACCGGCACGAGATTTATAACCGTCAGCGAATTTTTTTCCTTGTTAATCGTCACGCCGCCGAAATATTTTTTCCCGTCAATCTCAGTCTGTAAATTTTGGAGCGGAATTTTTTCGGGGCGAATTTCAATCGCGTTAAGCTTCAAATGTCCAAAGTCGACGATAAAACTGCCGCCCGCCGGAATTTTACCCAGCACATTACCCTTAGCGGCATTAATCATAACGCACGGCGCGGAGACTTTCAACGAAACTTGGTTGACACCGCTCAGAATTCCAATGCGCATTTCGGGCGACCAACCTCCCGCTTCTGCGCGGCTCATCACCAATAAAATCATCAGCATAAAAATTTTCTTCAACATATCAATCCTTCTTCGGTGGAATAAAAATTTTGCAATGAATAACCTCATACCCCTCAACGTGCTCACTCTCGTAAACCACGCGGAAATTTTTATCGTCCGTCAGCTGATTGTACAGAAACGCCGTCTCGCTCGTCAAAATAATGTGCGTGAAGTCGTAGCGGCTGAAAAAATCTTTGTAATAAATTTTGCCCCGCGTGAAGTCCAGATACTCCTCCAAAATATTTTTCTGCCCGTTGTTGGCTGGGATGAAAACTTCCGAACGCGAATCAATGTAATATTTGATGCCGAAAGTCCCTGCCATTCCGCCAATGCCTTGCGGCACGTACAGCGAAATATTTTCGGAGCGTTCGCTTCGGAGTAAAAATTTCATCGCGGCAGTGTAAGGTTCTTCGGATTTATTTTTCTGTTCAGGAGTCGTCGTGAGAAAAATTCCGCAGATTATCAGCGCAGTCACGAACAACGATAAAATTTTTCGCGGCAATATCAACGGGTGCAACGGTCGCCCTTCAACTCTCAACGCGAGCAAATTGTAGAGTATAAAAATCACAGACGCAAAGAATAAAATTTCTAGCGGCATGGAGAGGCGGTTGAGGTTGTCTTTTAGTAAAGTTACTATCGCGGCGGTGTTAAAAAAAATCAGCAGAAAAAAAGTCAGCAACAGTTCGCCGTCCTTAGCTAAAATTTTTGGCGGCTTGAAGTTTCGCCACACGTAAGAAAGCGGGAACGTCGCTAGGAAGTAAAACATAATCAAATTGCGCCAGTGCATTATCGACATAAAAATTATCCCGCCGCTCAGTAAAATGTATCGCAATGGAATTTTAAACTTCGTCAGCGAAATTATTATGAACGCTACCACACAGTAAAAAATTTTCCCTTGAAGATTATGCGCACTCGGAGTAAACATTTCGGGGATGTTATCGCTAATAATTTCGACGCCGTAAGAACGGAAAACGTAAGTCATCGCTTCGACGCCGTAAGGATTTATCAGCCCGCATAAAAATATTGCCGCCATCGCCGCAAGTAAAAGTTTGGAGTGGCGAAAATTTTTCACGAACAAAAACGGCAAGCATACCACCAAAGACATCAGCCAAATCGCCGCATGTAAATTTATCAGCGCGAGGCTCACGAGCGGCAACGTCAATAAAAATTTAAACTCCTGCGTGCGCGTGAAATTCTCAAGCATAAAAACTTCGATTAAAAGCAACAGCGTCGAAAAAATATGCGGGCGCGGAACAATCATCGTTACGATTAACAAGCCGACGATAAAACTCAGCACGAACGATAAAAGTTTATTGCCTTCGCTGACGAATAAGCACAGTCGCCAATAAATTAAAATCGTCGCCGCGCCAATAATAGTATCGACGATTAAAAGTCCGTCGACGCCGAAATTTTTATACGCCTCCCAAAATAAAACGCCGCTTAACCACTGTTGCGCTACAAGCTGTAAGTTTTCGTGAATCGTGAACGGGTCGACGTACGGGAAGCCATGCTCCAAAATGTACTGCCCTAAATTCATAACGAAATAAGTATCCGCTTTCTCGGTTAGTTCAAAAAAAATTTGCCTGACTATCACGCCCGTTGATAATATCGCCGCTTGGACAAACAGTAAAATTTTATTCATTTCTTTTCCTCATGGTAAGTTTGCTCGGTATTGACGCGCCAAACGTCAGCCTTTTGAAATTTGCCGACAATCGCGCAGACCGCCGCCACCGCCGTCAACATGCTGTGATCCATATTGTTATAACGGTGCTGACCGTTGCGCCCGATGCAGTAAAGATTTTTAATCTCGTCGAGTGCGCCGCGCAGTTCGTCGATATTTTCGTAGGTGTCGAAGTAAGCGGGATAAGCCTTCTGAACTTTAACTTGCACGCCAAAACGAACGCTGTTTTTATCGATAATCCCAATCGAAGCCAGCTCCTCCGTCGCGAACTTTATAAAGTCGTCCTCGTTCATCTGCCAAAGCTCGTCGCCCTCGTTACAAAAATATTCCAAGCCAAGCCAAACAGAATTCTGCGGGTCTTCGACGAGATACGGCGACCAATTATTAAAAATTTGCAGACGCCCAAGCTTAACCGACGGCTCCTGAATGTAAATCCAACAGTCGGGAACAATATCGCCGAGCGTTTTTATTTTGGTTAAATTTTTTAAGAGGAGTTTGTCGACGAGAAGCCCGACGGTTATGAAGTCGCGATAAGGCAAGCCGCGAGCAATCGTCAGCGGACGCAATGATAAGCCGTCATCCAGAGATTCGGCGAGTTCACTGAGCGGCATACTCGACAAAAAATAATCGGCGGGGAATGTCAAAGTACCCGCAAGCGATTCAACGCGGACTGACTTCATAATTTTATTGGCGTCGACGTGGCAACTTATAACTTTGGAATTGAGCAAAACTTCGCCGCCGCGTTTTTTTATGTCATCGGCAAATTTCTCCCAGAGTTGACCGGGACCGAGCTTAGGATAATAAAATCGTTCAATCAGTGAAGTTTCGCCCGCGCCCTCCTTAGAGCCGAAAGTTTTCTTCACGAAGTCGAGAATAGTTTTGCCAAGTGATAATCCTTTGATTCGCTGATTGCCCCAAGCCGCACCGATTTCTTTAGGCGTCCGTCCCCAAACTTTAGTCGTGTAGTCGCGGAAAAAAGTTTCGTAGAGTTTTTGCCCGAAACGATTAATCATAAAGTCTTCAAGCGTAATTTCTTCGCGCTGGTTGTATTTAGCCTTCAAAAAACTCGCGCCGATTGAAAGCGTCTCCGTAAAGCCGAGATTTTTAAGCGTCTGCCAACTCAGTGACACCGGATAGGAAAAAAATTTTTGCCGATAAAAAATCCTCGACACGCGATTGCGATTCAAGAAAACTTCATCGACTTCTTCGGGGTCTGCGCCGCCTTCAACCAAGACAGATTCGCGCCCTAAAATTTTATCGTCAAGAGCGGGAGCACCCTGCGCGGGCATAAGTTCATTCCAAAGCTTAAGAATCTCCGCGTCCTTAGTAAAAAATCTGTGCCCGCCGATGTCCATGCGGTTGCCGTTGAAATTCATTGTGCGAGCAATCCCGCCGACAAAATTTTCTTTCTCAAGGACAATCGGTTTGATGTCGGTGAACTTCAACAAGTAATGAGCGGCAGTCAAACCAGCCGCGCCCGCGCCGATTATTATTGCGTATTTTTTTTTCTTAAACAACAGAATTGCCCTCCGTCGTCGGAAGATAAAGCAAAATATTTTGCTCGCCAATTTGCGCGACGCCAAACTTAATCTTATCGCCCGCATGACAACCAAAATTTTTATGCGGCTCGTTGAGAAGTTCGCCCGTCAAAATATTTTCGTCGACACTTAAACCACGCACCCATAAAAGTTCGGGCTTATGCTCCGCGCTGAAAAAATAAACAGCAACGTCGTCGGGATAATGCGGGTGGCGGAAGGCGTCGAGATTTTTAATTAGGCGCGTCTGTTCGCGGGTGTCGTCGGAAATAATTCTGTCGATAATCATTTGGATTCGGTCGCGGAAGGGCAAAGAATATTCGTCCGTTACAATTTTAATCTCCGCGTCGTCGACTTGCGCACGTTTGAGCTTGACGGATTTTTTATAACTGGCAATGGACATTTTTATTTTTGTGCCGATGAGACTCGCGCCCGCCAAAATTTCAAAAACAAAAGTCTCGCCGTCAATGTAAGCGTAAGTCAGGAAGCCGTCGAGTTTTTCATCGGGCGGATAATCGAACACGTCGCGCTGATTCACGAGCTTAACGACGTTCGCGCCGCTGAGCAAACAAATCTGCCGGTACATATCGCGGAAAAATATTTCTTCAACTTTCAAAGCGTTCATCTCCTTTTGATTTATTCTACCACAATTCGCGCTTGCTTATTGAAAAAATTTTTGGCGTCTGATAAACTGCGCGTAATAAAATGGCAAGAGGAGTGAAGAGCGTTTTGTTTACCCACATAACCCAGTCCCCATACGGGACGGTAAAATTGGCGGCGAAAGTAGCTCAACGCGTACGTGAGGGCACGGTTATTTGTTTAGAGGGAGGCTTAGGCGCGGGCAAAACGCTGTTCGTGCAGAGCATGGCGCGGACGCTTGGCGTTCAAGGCGAAGTTACAAGCCCGACCTTTAATTTGATGAGTGTTTACGAGGGATTTTGTCCGATTGTTCACTTTGATTTGTATCGTTTGCACAGCGAGGAAGAATTGGAGGACATCGGCTTTTACGAGTACATTGATTTTCCAGAGGGGATTGTTTTCATTGAGTGGGCTGAGAAATTTCCCGAAGCTTTGCCGGAGAATTATGTCGTGATAAAAATTGAGCGGCTTAAGGATTCGCGGAACATGCGGCGGATAAGTTTTGATTGCGTGGGCGAAGAACACGAGGATTTTATTGCCGAGCTTGAGGATTTCGTTACGAAGGATGATTAAAGTTGCGGATTTTGGGGATTGAGACTGCGACGCGAGCGGCTTCAGTTGCGGTAATTTCTGACGGGAAAATTTTAGCGGAAAGTTATCGAGAATCGCCGCAGAGTTTTTCGGAAACGTTAATGCCGCAAGTCGAGGAAATCATAAAAATATCTGGCGCGTTTGAAAATCTTGACGCGTTGGCGGTGAGTATCGGACCGGGTTCATTTACGGGTTTGCGAATCGGCTTGGCGACGGCTAAGGCATTGGCTTACGCGTGGGGAATAAAAATAATCGGCGTGCCGACTTTAACGGCAATGTCTTACAACTTCCCTAAGGCAAAAGTCGTGCCGATGATAGACGCGCAAAAAAATCGGGCGTATCATCAGCTGTTCGACGATAGTTTATCGCTGACGGATTTAGAAATTGAGCCGATAGATGAATTGGTTGCGGAGCTTGGAAAAGTTGACGGGGAAATTTTTTTATGCGGCGATGTTCTTCACAAAATAAAAGTTCCGTTGCCGACGAACGTCAGACTTGCGCCGCCGAATTTAAGAATGCCGCGAGCGTCAGCGGTTGCAATCTGCGCGGAAGAATTGGGAAGATTCGATAACGTGATGAATTTGGAGCCGCTTTACGTCAGGCGTTCGGAGGCTGAAGTATTATGGGAGAAACGTCACGGCTTACCTTCCGCCCAATGACGCAAGACGATGCTGATGCTGTTGCCGAGATTGAGGCGAAAAGTTTTGCTATGCCTTGGAGCCGCGAGGATTTTTGGCGCGAGGCTAAGAATGAATTGGCGGAATATATCGTCGGCGAGATTGATAAAAAAATCGTGGCGTACGCGGGCGCGTGGGTTTCTTTTAATCAAGCGGAAGTCATGAGCGTTGCGGTTGAGCCTAATCTGCGCGGGCAAGGCATTGGAACAATTTTATTCGGCGAGCTGATTAAGGCAGTCAAAACACGCGGGGCGACGGCGATAACGTTGGAAGTTCGTCCGAGCAACACGGCGGCGATTAGACTTTATGAGAGCTTCGGATTAAGGAGTGTCGGGCGGCGCAAGGGTTATTATCTTGACAACGGCGAAGACGCGCTAATCATGTGGAACACTAAACTTTAGGGGGACGATAACATGAACGCTAAAAAAATTTTTCTGCTCGTCTGTTTTATCCTCTGCTTACATTGCACGGCAAACGCGCAGGATAATGTCGTTGAAAATTGGTGGGATAACAATATGCTTATCGCCGAAGGCTACGGTTTCCCAAAAGAAAATGCCGAAAATCCGCGCAGAGCTCAAATCTTGGCACGCCGCGCCGCCATGATGGACGCTTACCGCCAATTAGCAGAACAAGCAAAAGGGATTCACATCACGGCTGAAAGTACTATCGGTTCCAAAATTTTAACGGGCGACATTGTCGAGGGCAAAGTTGATGCCGTCGTTAAAGGCGCACAAATTTTATCGGAGGAATTTGACGAGTACAATAACTGCAAAGTCGTAATGTGCGTTCCGGTGTACGGCGTGACGGATTCGGTTGCTAATGTTGCTTTCAAGTCCGTTGACAAAAAAGATTTCCCGCCTCCGAGCGGCAGTAAACTTGTGACGGGGCGTTACACCGGGCTTATCATTGATTGCGGCGAAACGGATTTGAAACCCGTTTTAACTCCCGTGATTCGTAGCGCGAATAACATTCCAATCTACAGCTACAACAATCTTGATCATGATAAAGTCGTGTCGAAGGGAATGGTTTCTTACGCCTACAGAGAGCCAACCGTTGAAAATATTCCGTTGAATCCGAGTGGAGAAAAAAGTTTGCCGTTAAGTTACACCGCGATAATCAAGAAAAAATTATTGCTATTGACGACGCCGAATCCGGAAAGTAGCAGGTCGCGGGCGGGCAATAATCCGCTGGTTATCAAGGCGACGGGCATGAGCGATGAGAATAGTTGCCCGATAATTTCTGCTGACGACGCCGATAGAATTCTCTCGGAAAATCAAGCCTCGCATTTCTTGGATGACGGCGCGGTAGTTTTAACCGGCAACAGCATAGGAGGTTCGATGGTTGCCAAAAGTTACAGAGTCGGCGGACTCAGGGCTTAACTTACATGTTAAGAAAATGTTGGAAGTGGTTGCTGATTCGGGCGCGGTCGTTATGGGTTGCCTTCTTTATAACGGCGTTGGCGTCGGCTGGTATTTTTGAAGATTTAGATTCAAGGATTTCAGATTGGCTTTATCAAAGGTTGGGCGAGCCTGACGCAAATATTATCGTCGTCGGGATTGATTCAAACACATTAAGCAAGCTCGGTCCGATGTCGTCATGGATTCGCCGCGATATGGCAAACGTCATTGATTCGATGAATTCTTCGGATGCGCGCCCCGCTGTTATCGGCATTGATTTACTTTTTACCGGCGATAATCCCGACTCTCCCGACGTTGACAAAAGGCTAGCCGAAGTTGCCGCGAAGTATGGCAATGTTGTGGTTGCGTCGGCGGCGATTGTTGACGAGGAAGAAATGGATAACAGCGAAGACCCTCACGCTATTTGGAATAAAACTTGGGCTTGGGATGCTCCGTTTAAAGCTCTTGCTAATTCGGCTGACACGGGGCACATTTGCGAGCCTTACGACGCGGACGGGATTATTCGTCATCAACTGCTTTACATAAATGTTGAGGAGCGCGGGCGGCTGTATTCGTTTGCGAGAGTTATCTACGAAAAATTTTGTCAAGCTAAGAACATTACTCCGAATCCTCCGCCGCAAACTGATAAGAATGGGCTTTATTATCTGCCGTTTACCGCAAAAAATTACGGCGACGCGATTAGCTTTGTTGATTTGGTTGAGGGAAAAATTAATCCCGAAGTTTATCGCGACAAAATTATTTTGATTGGCTCCTACGCGCCGGGCATGGGCGACGAGTTTTCTACCGTCTTAGATAGGTCTTCGGCTCTTTATGGAATAAATATTCACGCCAACGCTATCCAAGCTTTCCAACGAAATTTTTTCCCTCGCGAAGCCTCACAGGATTTTCAGCTTGTGATTCTGTTCATCATAAGTTTTATTTCGAGCTTGTTTTTCAAGGTCGGAAAGATGCAAAACATTTTAGCGGCGTGGCTGATTATTTGTCTTGGTTGGGGCGTCGCGTGCCAAGTTTGTTATCACAACGAAATTATTCTCCACATTTTATGGGTGCCGCTTGCCGTCAGCATTTTATTTATCGGCGCGGTTTCTTTTAACTACGTACACGCCCGCGCGGAACGCGATAAAGTTACGGCTACTTTCGGACGCTACGTTGACCCGACGATTATGCGGCAACTTTTAAGCGGCGGAGCTGATGCTTTAGACGTTGGCGGGACGATGCGCAATATCGCGGTTTTGTTCGTAGATATTCGCGGCTTCACGACGATGAGCGAACAGTTGACGCCGCCGCAAGTCGTCGAGATACTCAACCAATATTTGACGCTTACAACCGATTGCGTAAGAAGACATCACGGGACGCTTGATAAATTTGTCGGCGATTGCACGATGGCTTTTTGGAACGCGCCGCTTACTCAAGATGAACCTGTCTTACTTGCCTGCCGTGCCGCTGTCGACATGATTAAAGGTTCGGAGAAATTAATCGCGGAGTTGAAGAAAAAATACGGGCGCGAGATTGCTTTTGGCGTAGGCGTTCATTGGGGCAAGGCGGTTGTCGGAAATATCGGCAGTCCGTTCAGAATGGATTACACGGCGATTGGCGACACGGTTAATACTGCGGCTCGTTTGGAGGCTAATGCGCCCGGCGGCAAAATTTATATCTCGCGAGTTGTGGCTGATATTTTAGGTTCCCGCGCAGATGTCACGTCGTTAGGCGATACCGTTAAGCTCAAGGGCAAGGCTAGCGGCTTTGAAGTTTTGATTTTGAATGCACTAAAGGAGGACGAATGATTAATTTATGGAACAAAAATTAGGAACGCTCAGATTGAAAGTTTTGGGCACGCGAGGTTCTGTGCCTGTCGAAGGAAAAAATTTTGCACGATACGGCGGCGCGACTTCATGCTATAAAGTTTTGGCGGGCGACGAGGAAATTTATTTGGACGCGGGCTCCGGAATAGTTAGCGCATTGCCTGCGCGGAATACGAACATAACGATTTTATTGACGCACATGCACCTTGACCATTTAGTCGGGTTGCCGTTTTTTATCGCGCTGACGGAAAAGGAAAGACCGATTGATATTTACGCAAATGAACGCGTGGGGCTCCAGCCTAAAGAGGCGATTGATAAATTAATTTCAAATCCCTTTTGGCCCTGCAAGATTGAACATTATCCTGCGAAGACGCGCTTTAATCTTTTGTCGGAAAAATTTTCTATCGGGGACGTTGAAGTTGAGGCGATGGAAGGCTCGCATCCTGCAGGCTCGACGATTTATCGGTTGACGCGGCAAGGAAAATCTCTCGTCTACGCTACGGACTTTGAACATAATCCTAAGGCTTGCGAGGCGTTGATTAATTTTGCTAAGGGCTGTGACTTGTTGCTTTACGACGCGCAATACACGCCGGAGGAATATGAACGTTGTCGGGGTTACGGGCATTCGATTCCGCAAGAGGGAATTAAAGTTGCTGAAGCCGCTGGAGTTGGGAAGTTAGTTTTCATACATCACGCGCCGTTGCGGAGCGACGCGGAACTTGACGAATTGGAACGAACATTCGGGCGCGACGATAAGATAACTTTTGCGAAGTCGGGCGACGAATTTTTATTGTGACAGAGGAATTGGCTTATGAACGAAAAAATTTCTGCGGAGCAAATGTTGAATAATATTTTTGACATAATGCAACGCTTGTATGATGAAATGCGCTCGGATGAAAATAAAACGGGCGGGCACCTCAAGGTGTTTGAAATTTTTGCAGACTTGGGGCGGACGTTAGTCGAGGCGGACAGAGCAAGTTTTTGGCGTTGGGATAAGCGGCAACATTTATTGATAACGACGGCGGCGACGGGCACGAGTCAAATTGTTATAAGCGATAAGACGGGGCTCGTCGGGCAAGCACTCGCTGAAAACCGCGCAGTCCTCACGAACGACCCTTATAACAATCCAAATTTTAATTCTGCAGTCGACAAGAAAACGGGCTACGTCACCAAGTCGATTTTGGTTATGCCGGTGTCCGATTGTCGCGGAGAAATTATCGGCGCGTTTCAAGTTATAAACAAGCTCGGCGACGGCGGTTTTGATGAAGTCGAGGATACCAAGCGGCTTTCGATAGCGGCGTTTATCTGCGGCATGGCTCTTGAATCGGATATATTTATGGCGGATTCTCAGCGCGACAAACTTACCGAGCTTAAAAATCGTTTCGGCTTTCACAGCGATTATCAAAAGCGTTATCGTCGGCGCACGTCGATTATGTCGGCTATCATTTGCGACATTGATTTTTTCAAGAAAGTCAACGACACTTACGGGCACAACGCGGGCGACGCGGTTTTGGTTCACGTTTCAAAAATTTTGGCGTCGAAGATTCGTGACGGCGATAACGTTTACCGTTGGGGCGGCGAGGAATTTGTAATAGTCCTTGAGGGCGCGAATGTCGACGGGGCGGCGGCGGTTGCGGAACGGATTCGGCTTGCGATTATGGATTCGGTTTGCAAGTTTGAAGATAAAGAAATTCGCGTGACGATGAGTTTCGGCTGTACTGAAATGGATTCGAGTTTGACTATCGAGGAAAATATTCAAGTTGCGGACGCTCGGCTTTATCGCGCAAAGGAGACGGGGCGCAACAGAGTTATTGCCGCTGATTAAGGAGGAAAAATTTTTCATGCAAATAAAAGGAACGCTGATGCTGTTAGGCGCGGCGTTTTTTTGGGGGACGACGTTTGTCGCGCAACTGACGGGGATGGACGAACTGGAGCCGTTTTCCTACGCGGCGGCGCGGTATTTAATGGGCTTCTTATCGTTGCTGGCGGTTTTGATTTACACGCGTAAAAGTCGAGCGGTTGAACGTCGGCAAAAAAATTATCAGCGCGGATTTTTAATCGGGTTGTTAATCGGCGTAGTGTTATTTATCGCGACTTCAATGCAACAAATTGCTCTGCAGTATTCGACGGCGGGCAAGGCGGCGTTTATCACTTGCCTGTACATTGTGTTTGTACCGCTTGGAGCAAAATTTTTAGGCAAAATAATTCGTCGGGAGAATTGGATAGGCGCGAGCTTGGCGATTGTCGGCTTGTATTTATTGGCAGTCGGAGGAAATTTTTCTGTGCAAGCGGGCGATGTGATTTTATTTGTAAGCGCATTCGTCTGGACTGTACAAATTTTACTGATAGACAAGTTCGCGTCGAAGGTAGATTTAATGGAGTTGTCGACCGCGCAGATTTTTATCACGACGATTTTAAGTTTCGTAGCGATGTTCGCATTGGAGACGCCGAACTTAACGGCGATGATAAATTCATGGTTCCCGATACTTTATGGCGGCGTTATGAGTTCGGGCGTTGCGTTCACGTTACAAAATTACGGGCAACGATACGCGGAGCCTTCGACGGCGGCAATCCTTATGAGTTTCGAGGCAATCTTCGGCGCATTGGCGGGATGGTTTTTCCTAAACGAAGTCATGACTGCGCGGGAAATTTTCGGCTGTATCTTAATGTTAATCGGAATGCTCGTGACGCAGTGGACGTTGATTAAAAAGTCTTGGTGAAGGAAAATAAATCTGCGCGTCGAAACTTTAAGAAAATATTTTTGAGAGGAAAGAAATATATGGGGGCTAATGATGCGGCACTCACGGAGGCGTTAAAGAAACTTCGCCTGAACAAGGAAAAGCAGAAGGCGGCGGACGACGCGGCGATAAAAAAAGCCCTCGTCACGATAAAAGTATTCGGCGTGGGCGGCGGCGGTAACAGCGTTTTGAAACGAATAGCCGAGAGTGATTTTCTTGCGATTGATTTAGTCGCGGTCAACACTGATTCGCACGCGTTGAGCTTTTCAAACTTGGATAAGATTCGGACGGTACAAATCGGCGGAGAATTAACTAAAGGTCGCGGTACGGGCGGTAGCGTTGCGCTCGGTGAACAGGCGGCTAAAGATGATTCCGAACGTCTTAAAGAAATGATGGTCGGCGCGGATATGATTTTTATAACGGCTGGAATGGGCGGCGGTACTGGAACGGGCGCGGCACCGGTCGTGGCTCGTCTCGCTAAGGAACTCGGTATGTTGACGGTCGGAGTTGTTACGTTGCCTTTCAGCTTTGAAGGTCGCCGTAAACAACGCATCGCCAACGAGGGTATCGTCAGAATGCAATCGTACATGGACGCGCTGATTGTCGTTAAGAATGATAACCTCATGAAGCTCCCAGAAAATCAAAATCTATCAATGGTCGACGCCTTCAACGCGGCTGATTCTGTTTTGCGGCAAGCGATTCGTTGTGTCGCTGAATTGATTCTTACAATCGGCGTGATTAATGTTGACTTCGCGGACATGACTACAATTTTCCGACAGAGTGAATCAAGCGACGCGCTTTTGGGAATTGGCAGGAGCAACATCAGCGCGGTTAAAGCTGTGCAGGAAGCGATTCAAAGCCCGCTGATTGATAAATCTTTGAAGGGCGCACGCGGAATTATTTTGAACATCACCGGCGACGACACGCTCCCGATTCACGATGTCAACGCCGCCGCCAGTTACATTTTCAGCCAAACCGAAGACGACGTAAATATTATTCTCGGCACGGTTATTGATAAGAGTATGAACGGCATGATTCAAGCAACGATAATTGCGACAGATTTTGCTGACAGCCTCGCGCTCAAATCTCCGACGATTGAAGTTCCGAAGTCAACGGTTACGGTGTCGAAGGGCTTTAACTTTGACGCGCCCGCCCCTCAAGCTCCGCCCGAAAATAAATTCCAAATGCCGACGTTTAATTTCCGTCCGCGTGATAAAAAATGAACGATAGATTTCAAAGGCTTAAACTTTTAATCGGCGAAGAAAATTTTTTTAAGCTCAATTCGGCAACGGTTGCGATATTCGGGATTGGCGGCGTCGGTTCGTTCACGGCGGAGGCATTGGCGCGTTCGGGCGTCGGGCATTTGGTTTTGATTGATAAGGACAACGTCGACGAAACAAACATTAACAGACAAATTCACGCGCTCGGCTCGACGGTCGGGCGTTCAAAAGTTGAAGTCATGCGCGAGAGGATTCTTGATATAAATCCGTCCGCGCAGGTTGATACGATTCAGAAATTTTTATTACCGAACGAGCCCGCCGAAGACTTTTTTATAAGCCGTTATTATTACGTCGTTGACGCGATTGACACGTTGACGGCGAAAATTTTTTTAGTCGAGGAATGTCAGCGGCGCGGGATTAAAATTATTTCGAGTATGGGCGCGGGCAATAAGTTAGACGCGACGCGTTTTAAAGTCTCGGATATTTTTCAAACGTCCGTCGACCCCGTCGCGAAAATCATGCGTAAGCAACTAAAACTGCGCGGGATAAAAAATTTGAAAGTTGTTTGGTCGGATGAACAGCCGCAACCCGTGAAAAATTTTATCGGGAGCGTGGCGTTCGTTCCGAGTGTCGCGGGTTTGATTATGGCGGGCGAGGTTGTTAAGGATTTGTTTACTTTTTTATAACCGCGTGCTATAATTTCCTGCAATTCATTTGAGAGGAGAACTTTGATAGCTTATGGGCAAAAAATTTAAGACGATGGACGGCAACCAGGCGGCGGCGTATGTATCCTACGCATTCACGGACGTAGCCGCGATTTATCCGATAACGCCGTCGTCGCCTATGGCTGAAGATGTCGACGTTATGGCGGCGAAAGGCGTCAAAAATATTTTCGGGCAAAAAGTTCGGCTCGTGGAGTTGCAATCGGAAGGCGGCGCGGCAGGTACCGTTCACGGCTCGTTACAGGCAGGAGCTTTGACCACAACTTACACGGCGTCGCAGGGATTCTTGTTGATGATTCCCAATCTGTACAAAATCGCGGGCGAAATGCTCCCCGGCGTCTTCCATGTATCTGCGCGGGCTTTGGCAACGTCGACGCTTTCAATCTTCGGCGACCACCAAGACGTTATGGCGGCGCGTCAAACCGGTTGCGCCATGTTTGCCGAATCAAGCGTACAAGAAGTTATGGATTTGTCGGCGGTTGCACATCTCGCGGCGATTAAGGGACGTATTCCCTTTATAAACTTCTTTGACGGCTTCAGAACGTCGCATGAAATTCAAAAAATCGAACTGATTGACTATGCAGACCTCGAAAAGCTTTTGGACGCCGACGCGGTAGAAAAATTCCGTCGCAACGCGCTTAACCCCGACCATCCCGTCATGCGCGGCACGGCAACCAATCCCGACGTTTATTTCCAGATTCGTGAGACCGTCAACAACAATTATGAGCAACTTCCCGACCTCGTAGAAGAAATTATGGCGGACGTGGCTAAAATTACGGGGCGCGAGCATCATATTTTCGATTACAGCGGAGTTTCCGACGCCGAACGCGTAATTATCGCTATCGGCTCCGGTTGTCAGACTGCTAACGAGGCGGCGGCTTATCTCAACGCTCAAGGCGAAAAAGTCGGCGTCGTAAGCGTGCATTTGTATCGCCCGTTCAGCGTAAAACATTTTCTCAACGCAATTCCTAAAACCGTCAAGAAAATCGCCGTTTTAGACCGTACAAAAGAATCAGGCGCGCCCGGTGAACCGCTTTATCTCGATGTGAAGTCTGCTTTCTACGATTCTGACGTTAAACCCGTGATTATCGGCGGTCGTTACGGAATTGGCGGCAAAGATACCACTCCCGACCAACTTTTGGCGGTTTTTGAGGAACTCAAGAAAGATTCGCCGCGAAATGGCTTTACTATCGGCATAAATGACGACGTAAGCAATAAATCCCTCGAAACTACTCATCTCGACGTGGATTTGACGCCCGAAGGTACCACCGCTTGCAAATTCTGGGGCTTAGGCTCCGACGGAACTGTCGGCGCGAATAAATCTGCTATAAAAATCATCGGCGACAACACAAATCTCTACGCGCAGGCTTATTTCGCTTACGACAGTAAAAAATCGGGCGGAATTACCATGAGCCACCTCCGTTTCGGCGAAAAACCCATTACTTCCCCGTATTTAATCACTAAACCCGATTTTGTAAGCTGCTCGCAGAAAAGTTACGTTCATCATTACAATTTAATCGCCGGTATGAAGCGCGGCGGTACTTTTTTGCTCAATACCGACTGGAACGACGAAAAATTAGGTAAAAAACTTAAACCCGCTATGAAAAAATACATCATCGCCAACGATATTCAAGTTTATACCGTCAATGCAGTCAAAATCGCGGGCGATCTCGGTCTCGGCGGGCGTTTTAATATGGTTATGCAAGCCGCATTCTTCAAACTCGCCGCGATTATCCCGATTGACGACGCTGTCGGCTCTAAGGGTCAAAATATCGTCGATATGAACTGCGCCGCCGTTGACGCGGGTATTGAGGCACTTCATAAGGTCGATATTAGCACTTGGGACGTTGAAGATACCAGTATGAACCAAAAATCTCAGCAAATCGACCCGCCCGCGTTTATCAGCGACATTCAAAACGTTATGAACCGTCAAGAGGGCGATAATCTCGCTGTAAGCAAATTTGTCGGGCTTGCGGACGGAACTTTCCCCGTCGGAGGCACTGCTTACGAAAAAAGAGGCACTGCAATTAAAGTTCCTGCGTGGGATAAGGAAAAATGTATCGGTTGCAACCAATGTTCGTTCGTTTGCCCGCACGCGGCGATTCGTCCCATTTTAACGACCAATGATGAGCTCAAAAACGCTCCCGAAGGCTTTGAAAGCATTCCGTCGAAGATTTCTCGCGGCGCATATAACCTTACAATCGCAGTTTCGACTTATGATTGTCTCGGTTGCGGAAATTGCGCTCAAGTTTGCCCGAAACAGGCTCTCAGCATGGTTAAATTCGACGACAAAGCTAAATCTCGCCAAAAAATCTTCGATTTCGGCTTGAAAGTCGCTCAAAAGGCTAATCCGACTAAAAAAACTACCGTTATCGGCTCGCAATTTGAAAAACCGCTCTTTGAGTTCAGCGGAGCTTGCGCGGGTTGCGGCGAAACGCCTTACGCCAAACTTTTAACCCAACTTTTCGGCGATAGAATGATGATTGCCAACGCTACGGGCTGTTCGTCGATTTGGGGAGCGTCTGCGCCCGCTATGCCCTATACTAAGAATATTTTCGGGCACGGACCCGCTTGGGGCAACTCTTTATTTGAAGATAACGCCGAATACGGGCTTGGAATGTTCTTGGGCGTCAAAGCTGTCCGCGAAACGCTTGCTTCCGACGTTCAAAAGGCTCTCGAACTCAATATTTCCGACGAACTTAAAGACGCACTCAAAAATTGGCTCGATAATCGCGACGTAAGCGAAAATACTCGCGAACGCGCCGATAAATTAACCGAAATTCTCGCCGCGCAGATGAATGACGACGTTTTACTTAACAAAATCTATAATAATCGCGATTTCTTCGTGAAAAGGTCGCAATGGATATTCGGCGGCGACGGTTGGGCTTATGATATTGGCTACGGCGG
>CAJOHN010000015.1 GCA_905234235.1 uncultured Selenomonadaceae bacterium | reverse complement strand
TTTGAAATCAATTCATTCTCGGAGTGAACAGGAAGATAATCATAACCTTGCTCACAAAGGAGACGAATAAATTCCTTTTCAAGGTCGGCTTCACTCTGATAAAAATCGGAACGACGTGCTGCCGGCTTGTATTCCGTTACGACGGTATTTTCCGTAGTTTGCGCTACGATATTGAAATACGCCATTTAATTTCTCTCCCTATTCCAGCCTAACACGGATTTTGCTACGTTCATTTCTTCCCTATCAATTTGCTTATCCAGCACTCCCAACACAAGTCTTGAAAGAGCCGGATATTTCGTTAAAGCCTCTTCTTCTTCAAATTCTCCATGAACTACGTTACTTAACTCTCCGAATAATCTATAACCATCCGCCAAAAATTCTTGAGGTATAAAGTCAATTTCGTTACATACTCGTTCTAACGCAGTCTTGAAATTAAGCTTCCTTCCATTTCTGTCGTTAATATCAATTCCATTTTTCTCCGCCACTTCATACATGATACTTTCAAATATTTTTCTAAGGTAAACAATAGCTCCCGCGCCTAATCCTTCACGAAAAGCAATTTCTGCCTTAACAAGCGATTCAGAATATTTTCCATACTTGCCCTTAGGAGGAACTACATTATCAGTATATTTCACATTTCTCTTAAGCAACCTTACCATTGGTGCTAGAGATGTAATATCTCCATCGACATCAACAAGAAACCATACTGCAACACTCTCTTTACAAACAGGACAAGCTAGACGAACATCAATGCTTATCAAGGAAGTTGTTATCGGAATCATCTGTATATTATTCGAAGACAAAAATGTTCTGACATCATCACATTTCTTGCAGTAAAAGTTACACGCTATCTGCCCAATGTTTATTTTTCTCGGTTGTCCCAATGGCGGAGTCCGACCCTCAACAAATTTCTCCACCTGTTCATATTGAGCTGAGTGCTCCTTTGATAAATAATCGCCTAATCGCATTATCTCCAATCCTTATCAAATGATAGCAATTTATCGCGATAAAATTCATACTGCTGTTGTCGAGCTTTTATCTCGGCGGGCAGTCCTTCCGAAAGGTCGTTACAAAGACTGTCAAATCTGTCCAGAATTTTTATTATCCTCTCCTGCTCTTCAAGCGACGGTATAGGTATTAAAAAATCCATTGTCGCTGATTTATCTCCGCGTGGCATTTTCGCACCTTTGGAAAATTGAACAGCATAATGGAAGAATTTATCAGATGAAAGACAGTAGTAAAGAAATTTGGGACTCAATGAATCAGCTGTAACACGAATAACTAACACATCGCCATTTGTGCCACCTTCATATTCAGCAAACCAAATCTTCTTCAGATACGGGCGAATGTTTCCAATCAATATATCTCCAGCCATAAAATGGACAAGCCGCCCTTCATTTGGCACATAAGATGATATTGTCTTACCTTGCTTATCCGGCAGAAGATTATCAACTCCGACATACGAATTGAAATCTACATTTGAGGCATCAATTCGTTCTTTCCCATATGTGGCGACTTCGCCGAGTTTTTTTAATTCTACAGAACTGCCTACGTCAAACATTAACAAATCCCGATAACATTCGTACTGTTGCTTCCTAGCTACAAGCTCTGCTGTAAGCTCTGCTGTAAGCTCTGTAAAGCTATCGAGGATTCGGACAATCTCGTATTGAACTTCAAGGGGCGGAACAGGGATTTTTATTTTATTCAAAGAACTGGGACTCACTTCTATAACTTTTGTTCCATGTGCCAATTTTAATTTTTGTATGTAAAACATAGACGAGTGAAAATAATACGTCAAATATTTAGCGTTAATTGAATGATGAATTATTGCGGTGTGACCACTCACAGCAATTTCACTTTCTCCAAGCCATGCCACACATTTACATACGTCTTCAATATTCTCACTTGTAATCGC
The DNA here is from genome assembly GCA_905234235.1 of uncultured Selenomonadaceae bacterium. Lineage (GTDB taxonomy): Bacteria > Bacillota > Negativicutes > Selenomonadales > Selenomonadaceae > Quinella. Next base: position 38,398 of record CAJOHN010000015.1, on the reverse strand, counting down.
CATAATTATATCGTTAGGCACAGCTTTTCTTTGATTTATCGCTTTTACATTACTGATAAAGTTAAGTGTTTTGGTGGCAAATAATCCATACGACGTATAAATTTGTCCGTAATGAATACAGGGAAAGCCACTACTCACATAATCTTTCTTTTGAAAACTGCCGCCACGCCTAATTTCTGCAATTTCGCCAAGTTGTTTGCATTCCACGCCGTTAGGGCAGAATTCAGCAATCAAATCATTTAGCTTGCTCATACTCTATCAACCTCCAATCTCGGAGATGATTCTATCTATTTCGTCGCGCAAGACTTGCTCACGGGTGACGATTTCTTTTATTTCGGCGTTAAGCCTTACTATGTCAATCTTCTCGCGCTTATCTTCTTGTTCAACATAAGTACTGACTGAAAGATTGTAATTTTGAGCCTTAACCTCGTCATAGGGAACCAAGCGACAAAAATATTCTTTGTCTGCCCGCTTGGTAAAAGCGGTAACAATATTGCTGATATTGTCGGAAGTCAACCTGTTGTTATTCGTCACCTTAATGTACTCATTGCTGGCGTCGATGAAGAGAATTTTATTGTCCTTCTTACCTCGTTTCATCACCATGACGCACGTCGCGATACTCGTGCCAAAAAACAAGTTCGCCGGTAACTGAATAATACAGTCAATAAAGTTATTGTCCACCAGATACTTGCGAATCCTTTGTTCGGCTCCGCCACGATACATTATTCCAGGAAAACATACAATAGCCGCCGTACCATTTGGAGCAAGCCAAGCAAGGGCATGCATAATGAACGCCATATCCGCTTTGCTTTTAGGTGCAAGAACTCCAGCAGGCGCAAAACGTGAGTCGTTAATCAGAAGCGGATTGTTGTCGCCCGCCCATTTGATTGAATAAGGTGGATTAGAAACAATAAGCTCAAAAGGCTCCGCATCCCAATGACGAAGACACGGATTTGTTAGCGTATCATCACAAGCGACATCAAACTTATCTGGGGTGAGATCATGGAGAAACATGTTGATACGACAAAGATTATAAGTAGTAACATTTATTTCTTGCCCAAAAAATCCAATTTTTACTTTTTCCTTACCCCAAATTTTTATAGCTTTCAAAAGCAAAGAACCACTGCCACAAGCAGGGTCATACACTTTATTGACTTTCTCCTTTCCGACAGTTCCAAGCCGCGTCAAAAGTTCCGACACATCAGCAGGAGTAAAAAACTCTCCGCCTGACTTGCCTGCATTTGAGGCATACATTGACATCAAATATTCGTAGGCGTCACCAATAGCATCAGCATCATGATTTTCGACTAAACCGAGTTTCATGTCAGCAATACCATTCAGAAGTTTGACCAATCTCTCATTCCGTTTAGCGACTGTACCACCGAGCTTGTTACTATTTACATCAAAATCATCAAATAAGCCTTTGAATCTATCCTCGAACTCACTGCCGCGAGATGAGTATTCAATATGGCGAAAAGCTTGTTCCAAAGTCTCATTCAAATTGGCATCGTTAGGAGCTTTCTTATGAACGTTGACAAAAAGTTCACTGGGCAAAATAAAAAATCCCTTTTCTTGAACAAGGTCATCACGAGCTTCTTCTGCTTCTTCATCGGACAATAGAGCATAGTCAAAATCTTTATTACCGGTTGCGATTTCGCCTTTGTTAATATAAGCTGTCAAATTCTCAGAAATGTACCGGTAAAACATTGCGCCCAAAACATAATTCTTGAAATCCCAGCCGTCGATAGCACCACGCAATTCATCAGCAATAGCCCACACGGAACGATGAATTTCTTCCCGCTCATGTTCTTTCTTCGTATCGACAGCCATCTTTTAAATCCCCCAAACAATCTAAATCAATTTCCTTTATCTACATTTGCACTTTGTCCGCTCTCAACCCAAGAATCTACTTCAGACTTTTTGAACTTGTATTGCCTACCTATCTTGTAATGCGGAATACTGTTCTTCTTTATCCACGCTCGAACCGTGTCTTTGCTAACACCTAAATGTTGAGCTATTTCTTCAAGACCAGACCAACGTTCTGGCTCACTGGATTTATCACTGCTCATCTGGCACTCCTTGTCTTCTACACAGTAAATCCAACTCGTACTAACTAGTACCTAATTAATTCTATGTATTATATCTTATTCACACTTAAAAAACAAGTAATTTTTCTCTTTTGACACATAGGCATGAGTAGAATTCCTTCACTAATTCCCTAATCATTCCCTATTTTTTTTTAGGGAATGAACTAAACCGCCTTCTCTCGTATATCTTTTAAAGGGCAGGCAGCATAGAGAAAAATTGACAATCGAAAAGCAAAATGATAAACCAGGCAAGATTCTTGTCAATAATTTCATGGGTAATGACAAGAGTTCTGTGAGATTGTTGACAAGGGTTTTTAGTTTTTGGAGAGATAAGTGATGAAAACTATGTATTATGACAAAAAAAGAACGTCGACCGAAGCCGACGAAAATATTATAAGTGCTAATAATTCCAATGAAGATTGTATCCCAAACGACGCTGGAAAACAAAGTCGAATTAACGAGGCGGCGAAATTTTTCAATCTGTTGTTCGGTAGAGTTCCAGCTGAACTTTTCTCTTATCTTATGACTTTTACGAATGGATACGGAGTTACCTACGCCTTTACTGTTACTGACTCAAATCAACGTGAAGCAATGACGCGGAAAGCGGTGGAACTCTCCGAATTAGGGAATGACATTTGGTACGCAGTCAATCCAGTTGGTGTTTCTCCTACGGGTGGTAAACGAGGCGATGAAACTGCCGTGTCCTATCAAACCGCTGTCGTAGTTGATACTGATATTTGCTCTGACGCTCATAAAAGTGATAATCTTGCCGCCGATTTTGAGGAGGCGAAATCTTTCCTGCCTTTTACTCCGTCATTGCTCGTTTATTCTGGCTACGGACTTCACGCTTATTACATTTGGGCGGAACCACTTGCTATAACTGACGCTAATCGCGAGGAAATTAAACGTCGTAATAATTTCCTCCTCGATGTTGTTAGGCAAAAAGCCAATGGCAAGAAGATTGATGGCGTTGGTGACTTGCCCAGAATCTTGCGCACGCCCGGCACTTTCAATTACAAACTCGGTAAAGAGAATGCTCCTCTTTGTCGCGTTGTCGAAGTCAATGACGTTCGCTTTTCTTCCGAACAGTTCGACGAGAAATTAAATGCGCTCTACGTCGAAAAAAGCCCGAACCTAAACCGGCACATTCCGTTGATTTGGATTTTGCGGACGACAGCTCCGACTTAAAAGAATTTCGTATTCGCCGTATGCTTGATTTCATCAGCGTTGTCGATGGTGAGTACGAAAAATGGTTAAGCGTCGGTATGGCTTTGAAAAATGAAGACTTAGCCTGTAGCTTGTGGGAAGATTGAAGTCGAACTCAACCCGAATTCAAAGAGGGTGAATGCGAATCCAAATGGCAGGGTTTCAATCGTCCCGGTTACGGTATTGGTACGCTGTATCAATATGCTGTCGAAGGTGGTTATGACGAAACCGAAACGAGGCGAGAATGGAAAGAGCTTCATCCTGAATTTGATACTAGCGAAAAAAAGAAGTCCTCTTCTATGGACAAGCTCAAGGAGGGATTGTGCTCTGTTACCAAAGCTCTGGCTGAGTTCGATACAGAAAAAAATAAAGCTTTGGAACGTCTGAGCGATGTGGAAACCTTTGACAACGAAACAATTTTCTCTGAAGATGTTGTAACGGTCAGTAAAGCTTTTTCCGACTTCAAAGGTTCAATTACTCTTTTCAACCAGAAAACTAAAGAGAAGAAAACGTCGGTGAATGATTGGCTCCGCGCAGTCAAAGAGAAAGTCAGCGAAATTGACGCTCGTCATAAGGAGTTGCTGACTCGGAAAAATGAAATTCAAACTCAAATCAGTTCATTGTCCTTCGTTACAGAACATGACTTGTTGAAGGGATTGGCGTTTCCAATAGGTTACAATGTTTCAGCTCAAAGCGGCATATCAAAGATTGACGGCGAAAAAATTATTACGGTCTGCCGGCGTCCTGTAGTTATTACTGAAAAATTTTATAACGTTGAGGACAGAACCTTAAAGTTAAAATTAGCTTACATGAATACAACGGGCAAATGGAAATTTTTAGATGCACAGTCTGCAGCAATCGTCTTTAATAATCGCAAGCTCGTTGACTTAGCCGATAAAGGTTTACCCGTGACAAGTTCCAATGCTAAGTATCTCGTTGATTTTCTCGACGCCTTTAACGTTCAGAACGAAACCGTTTTTCCGATGACCTACTCGGTGCCGCGTGGTGGCTGGTGTACCTTTGACGACGAGAATTATTTTGTATATCCACGCCGTGAGGTATCTTTGATTGAAGACGATAGGAAAATTCGAGTTAAGATTGATTCACTATAGTCCTGCAGTGCCGAATCATACTGCTTTAAATTGTGATAAACGAGTCCGCGATTGTTATAGACCGCAGGATTATCCGGATTAAGCTCGACCGCCTTATTTGCGTCTTCAAGTGCCAAATTATTTTGCCCTACGTTTAAATAAATAATGCTGCGAGCCATATACGCCCTGAAATCGTTCGGATTGAGTTCAATCGCCTTGTTTAAGTCTCTTTGAACCAAATGCCCCGTGTTGGCATAAGCATTACCACGACCGATGTAAGCGTCGACGTTATTTGGAGCGAGTTTTATCGCCGAATCGTAATCCCGAATCGCCAAATCAAATAATTCTTTGCCTTTGTCGTAATTCATAGTGTCGTAATAATATTCGCCGATTTTTACGAGATATTCGCCGCGCAGATTGTATTCGGCTGTGGTATTGAGTTTCAGCGTGGAAATTTCATCAAGAAGACTAATCGCGCATTTATAGTCTGCGGAGTTGAAAAGATTGAGACCTTCGCGGATTTTCTGAGTCTCAAAACTTTTAGCGGCAGTTTCATTACTGCAACCGACCACGAAAATCATCATCGAGGCGATAAACAACATAAGAACAAAGATTTTTTTGTAAAACATAATCTTCCTCCCAAAAATTTTAATTAAGAAGGCAGTCACTCCCATTTTAGAGCAACTGCCTCCTTTTTTACAATGTTTTGACTTACTTCGTTAAAGTTTTTCCGCTGACGTGATAAATTTCGCCGTTGATGTTAATGTTTGTCGCGGTCGTCAAGTTCTTGAGGTAAATCGTGCCGCCACTGTCCGCAACAGTCAATGTCAATGTGCCGCTACCGTAAGACGCCTTGCTAAACGTGCCCGCGTTGCCCGTCAATGTGTCGTCGCCGCTTGAGCCGTCCAACGTATCATTGCCACTGCCGCCGACGATTGAATTGTCTTTTTCATTGCCGACGAGTTTAATTGCCGACGTGCGCATTGTCGCATCAAGATTTTTAACGTTTTCATCAAGATTATACTCGCTAACGAAGGTTGCAGGTATCGAAACTGAGTCGCCGACGACAAATACCTCGCCGTTGAACTCAAAATCCTTATCGCCTTGCGTGAATGCCACTGTCGAAGCATTTTTAACCGTGATATAGCCGTCATCAACTCTGCAAACGAAGTCCGAATTCTTCATGTAGCCGTTTTTAAGCACGACATCTGAACCGAGAGAGATTTTGTCTCCGTCACCGTAATTATAGATTATGTCGGAGCCGGAGCCGTGCAAAGTTTTTTCGCTGACGCCTTCAGCCGTGACGGTCTCGACCGTGTACTCGTTGTGCTCGTAGACAAATACATCCGCGCCACTGCCGGCATAGAACCGATTATTTTTAATGTTGCCAGTAACAGTCGCGCCGTTTGTCTGTGAACCATCAATCGTAACGACCGTTTCGCCCGCCGTGTAAGTTGTGGCGTCAGATTTCAATGTCACCGCCGTATTTTTACTGTTAAAAACGCCTTCAGTCGTGAAATTCTTCGCTACGCCGTTAATGTTAAGTGATTTTCCGACTCCGTTTTGGACTTTCAACGAATTTTCGCCGCCGAAGTTGAAAATTATATCTTCGCCATCGATTAAATAGCTCGTAAAGTCCGAAGCCGTGCTGATTTTGTCCGTGCCGACGCCGTAATCAGTTATAACGTCTTTTCCGCCGCTGTAAACGAACAAATCATTGCCCAAACCGCCCGTGAGTGTGTCATCACCTGCGCCGCTGTCGATTGTATCGTTTTTCGTGCCGCTGACTATCGAATTTGCCTGATTGTTACCGATAAGTTTAGTCGCCGCCGTGCGTTTCGAGGCGTCGACGTTAGTTTTGCCGCTGAGAGTGTATTCGCCGTTGAATGTCGCGGGCAAAATGACAGTTTCGCCGCTAGTCATCTCGCCGTTGCTGTAAACGAAAGTTTTATCGCCATGTTCAAGCGTTATTGATTCATTAGCCGCGCCTTTAATGGTGATATAGCCGCTGTCGACTCGGAAAATTACGTCGCTGTTCTTCTTGTAGAAGTCTTTTAAGACACTTTCTGCGCCGAGACTGATTTTATCGCCGCTCGCGTAGTTGTAGACAATATCACTGCCGCCTTTGTAGACGAATATACTGCCGGTGCCGCCGTAGAATCGATTTGACTTGGCATTTCCGATTAGTATCGCGTTCGTCGTCTGTGATCCGTCAATCGTGACTATATCATCGTCTGCCGTGTAAGTTGAAGCGTCGGATTTAAGCGTTATCGCCGTTCCCTTGCTATTGAGCACGCCGTCATTTGAATATTTGCCGGCAACGCCGTTAATCGTGATTAGGCTGTCCGCCGCACCTTCAAGTTTCAGAGTTCCGTCGTCGAATGTGAAGGTAATATCGTCTTCGCTGATTGCGTAGCTCGTAAAATCTGAAGTCGTGCTGATTTTATCTGAGCCTGTGCCGTAATCCTTGATAACATCATCGCCGCCGCTGTAGATGAACATATCAGAGCCCAAACCGCCCGTGAGTGTGTCATCACCCGCGCCGTCCGCCGTGGAAGTCGTCTTCGGCTGTTCGGTGTGTTCATAGACGAAAGTATCCGCGCCGTCGCCACCGTACAAATAATCGTTGCCTTTGCCGCCATTGAGCGTTGAGCCGTTATTGCCCGCATAAATTCGATTAGCCTTGTCAGTGCCGACACTTGCCGCCGCCGTTGCCGAAGCCAACGTGACTTTGCCTGTAAAATCTTTTATCGTCAAAGAATTTCCTTCTCCGAAGTCCCAAATAATATCATCACCGCTAACAATCGAATTTTCACGAGTAAAGCCGCTTGCAATGCTGATTTTGTCGGAACCGTTGCCGTAATCGGTGATTGTGTCATTACCGCCGCTGTAGACGAACACCTCTGAACCTGCGCCGCCTGTCAACGTGTCGTCGCCAAGTCCGCCGTCGAGTGTGTCTGAACTTTTGCCGCCGATTATCGAATTGTTTTTATCGTTGCCGCTAAGTTTTATAGCACTGCTACGCATTGAGGCATTAAGGTTTGTTTTTTCAGCGTCCAGAGTAAATTTGCTGTCGAAGGTCGCAGGTATCGAAACGTTATCGCCGCTGACGAATACGCCGCCGCTTAAAATAAATTCCTCGTCGCCCTGCGCAATCGTGATTGCTTTGTTCGCAGAATTTTTGACGGTTATCGTGCCGTTGTTTACTTTAATTATCGTATCGTAATTCTGCTTGTAAGCGTCCTTGAGCACGACATCTGCGCCGAGACTGATTTTGTCGCCTTCTTCGTAATTGTAAATCACATCGGAGCCACCAGAAGTGTAAATCGTGCTGACAGAGGCACCTTCCGCCGTGTACGTCGTCTTTTCTTGGTCGTGATGTTCTTCGTAGACGAAAACATCAGAGCCTTCGCCGCCATACAAATAATCACTGCCTAAGCCGCCGTTTAGCGTTGAGCCGCCTTTGCCCGCATAAATCCGATTCGATTTATCGTTACCGACGACTTTAAGCGTACTCGTGACTGCCGAGCCGTCAATCGTTACCAGCGTTTCAATTTCCGTCGCGTCGAAAGGTGTTGTTGTAACTCCGAGCGTCACCGCCGTGTTATTGCTGTTGTAAATTGCTTTGTCGGAGAAATTCTTCGCAACGCCGTTAATGTTAAGTGACTTATTTGCCGCGCCGATAAGTTTCAAACTGCCGCCGTCTGCGAAGTTGAAGATTATATCGTCGCCGCTGATTTCGTAGCTGTCATAGTTCGACGCCGTGATAATTTTGTCTGTGCCAATGCCATAGTCCGTAATTACGTCCTTTCCGCCGTTATAAACGAACGTATCATTGCCCAAACCGCCCGTGAGTGTGTCATTACCTGCACCACCGTCAAGAGTGTCTGCACCTTTGCCGCCCACGATTGAGTTTGCAGAATCATTGCCGTTAAGTTTAGTCGCTCCCGTGAGTTTTGAGGCATCAAGATTTTTTGCGCTCTCGTCTAAGGTAAACTCATTGGAGAAGGTCGCGGGCAATGTCGCCAAGTCCGCCGCCTACCAGTTTGCCGTTACTGTAAGAGAATTCTTTTCCGTCTTGTATAAACGTAACCGACGACGAAGTATTTTTTACCGTCAACGAACCGGCAGAGAATTTGATAAACAGATCCGCATTTGTCTTGTAGAAATCTGTAATCGTCACGTCGGAGGCAAGGCTTATCTTGTCGCCCGCGCCGTAGTTGTCAATTACATCGTTGCCGACGCCGTAAACAAATTTATCTGCACCGTCGCCGCCAATCAGCGTGTCATTTCCTGAGCCGCCGTCAAGTGTCGAGCCGTTCTTGCCCGCGTAAATTTTGTTCGCTTTGGCATTGCCGACAACTTCAAGCCCGCTTGTCACTGCCGAGCCGTCAATCGTTACCAGCGTTTCAATTTCCGTCGCGTCAAAAGGTATCGCCGTGGCTCCGAGCGTCACCGCCGTGTTATTGCTGTTAAATGTCTTATCAGCTGAAAAATTTTTCGCAACGCCGTTAATGTTAAGCGATTTTCCGACGCCGTTTTTAACTGTCAAAGAGTTTTCGCCGTCGAAATGGAAGATTATATCTTCGCCGTCAAATGTGTAGCTCTGATATTCCGACGCCGTAACGATTTTGTCCGTACCGTTGCCATAGTCGGTTATAACATCTTTGCCGCTGTTGTAAATGAACGTGTCGGAGCCTTCGCCGCCCGTCAAGGTATCGTTGCCTTCGTCGCCGTCCAATGTATCCGAACTTTTGCCACCTACGATTGAATTATTCAGCTCGTTGCCAGTGAGTTTCGTCGCCGCCGTGCGTTTAAAAGCGTCAAGATTGTTTGTCCCCGCGCCGAGAGTTACTTCGTTAGTGAAAGTGGCGGGCAATATTGAAGTATTCGCCTTGCTGAACACGTCGCCGCTGAAAGTTATTTCCTCTTCGCCCTGCACAAACATAATCGATTTGTTCACAGAATCTTTAACGGTTATTGTGCCGCTGTCAACTTTAACAACCACGTCGTCATTTTGCTTGTAGGCGTCCTTCAATTCAACGCCGCTTGCCAAGCTGATTTTGTCGCCTGCGCCGTAGTTATAAATCACGTCGGAGCCTGCGCTGTAAATCGTGCTGACAACTTCCTCAACACCGCCGCCTTCAACTGACGTGTAGGAAATTTTTTCCTGTTCGGTGTGTTCGTAGATGAAAGTGTCCGCGCCGCTTGAGCCGTAGAACCGATTCGATTTATCGTTGCCGATTACAGTCGCGCCGTTGGTTGCGGAAGCATTTATCGTTACGACCGTTTCATCTGCCGCATAATTTGTTACGTCGGAATTAAGCGTTATCGCAGTGCCCGTACCCGTCATGACGCCTTCAGCTGTAAATTTCTTGCTCGCGCCGTTGAGTGTTATCGGAATATTCGCCGCGTTCTTTACCGGCAACGAATTATTTTCGCCAAAGTTGAAGATTAAATCGTTTCCGTCGATTGAATAGCTCTGATATTCCGAAGTTATGCTGATTTTGTCCGTGCCGACGCCGTAATCGGTGATAATGTCTTTTCCGCCGTTGTAAATGAACGTGTCATTGCCCGCGTTGCCCGTCAATGTGTCGTCGCCGCTTGAGCCGTCCAACGTATCATTGCCACTGCCGCCGACGATTGAATTATTTAACTCGTTGCCGACAATTTTTATCGCCTTCGTCCGCGCAGAGCCGTCAACCGTTCCAACATCAGCCGCCAATGTCATCGCGCTTGCGTCGCTGTTCGTCAATGTGAGTGCCATTACAGTTACAAGCTCAAAAGCAACGTCCGAATCAATGTTGACTGTGTAGATGCCGCCGTCGCCACGTTCCAAGCCTTTAATGTCGGTCTCGGAGCTGAATGTAATGCTACCAGTCGCATAAGTCTTGCCGTTGGCTGTCGCATAAGTTCCGCTAGCAATATTGACACCTTCGGGCAGTGTGACTGCGTAAACTTGAATCAAATCGGGATAATTATTCGTGTTCGAGGCGGTCGCTAAAGTGTAAGTGCCATTTCCATTGCTGAAAACGTAATGTTTGCCACTTTCGGCGTCCAAAGTCGCCTTAATCTCCGTGTCGCCTGTGATTGTGATTGAATCGTCTACAACGTAGCCCGTTTTTGCCGATAATGTCAATTCAGCGTTCGCCGCGCAGAGATATTTGCTTGTAGTGCCGATTTTGGTCGCATTGTCGCTTGTAATTGTCACTCCGGCAGGAATTTCAACGATAAAGCCGTCAAGCGCAGAAATTTTCCCGCTCGGTGTGTTGCCGCTCGTGATTATATCTCCGTTATCGTCGTAAAAATTCTTTGTAAAGGTAGGAGTTACGCTGTAACTGCTCGCGTCTATAAAATCTGTGGCTTTTGTCCAACTTAAATTGATTGCGTTGTTTGCAAAGATACCGTCTAAATAGCCGTCTGCTGTGACTTTGCCGCCATTTATATTTATGTCGCCGTTATTGGCAAAAATACCACTGCCGTAATTGCTCGTTACGTCAAGATTGCCCGTCCCGAGCGTCTGCCCGTAAATATTTAGCGTGCCGTCAATGAATATGCCGTCAAGGTCGCTGTTTATCGTGAGTTTTGCGCCGTCGGCAAGAATTAAATGCACATCGCCGGTAAAATAGAGCTGTTCGTCTATTGTGAGGTCGGAATTAACGATATACCAGCCCTCATTAAGCGTAGTTTCGGAGCCGTCAAGGATTGTGGCGTCTGTTAATCGAATTTTGCCTTCAGAATCAACGTAATAGTATTTATCGCCGTCAATCGTGAAGGTTTCATCGACGATTGTGACTGCCGCGCCGTTTTGAGCGTAATATTTCCCGCCAAAGTTAATTGCGCCTTCGACTTCGACATCTGAAGGCAAATTCAGCGCGTAAACTTGCGTGAAGGCTCCAATACTCGTGCCGTAATAGTATCCGCCGCTGATTGTGCCGGTGTCGCCGCTGAAAATCGCTTTATTCGTGGTGATAAGCTTACCGTTGCCGTCAAATGTGCCGCTAAAGCCCTCAATCGCCGTGAAATCTGCGTCGGTTAAGTCAATATTGTCTGTAAGCTTAAATGTCAAGCCCGCGCAGTCGTGATTTTGGCTTACATAGGTTGCAAGAGCCTGCAAATCGGCTACGGAAGAAATTTCGTAATATTCGCCGTCCGAATTGAAGTTCAGACCCGTAATTTTCGGGAAACCTTCAACTGTGACATCAATATCGCCCTCGACGGTGTAAGTATTGCCGCTGATTTCATTGCCGCCAACTTTTATAGCTTTGATTTTGACAAATTTGCTTTCGTCGGCTGTAAATGTGAGTTCCGCGCCGCTTTTGTAAAATTTTTCGTCGTCGATAGTTAATTCGTGAGTTTCGGCGTTCGTGCAGGTTACAATTACTCCGTCATGAGTTCCGAGCAAGAAATATTCAGTGGTAGTGCCGATATTGTTAATATTTGTTGCTCCGTATAAGGTTACTCCCGCATATTTGCAATCGCTGACGCTTGTTGAGCCTTGTCCGACTATTATTCCTGCATTAGTTGCAAAAAAGCCGGTTCCGATTACGTTACAGTTAATTACGGAGCCTCCAGTGCCAGTTCCGACGATACCGCCTGCATATTCACCACCAAAATCAAGAATGGTGCCGCTTTTGACTGTGCAATCGGAAATTGTGCCGCCGAGCATATTGTCAACGATAATTCCGCACGATTTGTTAATATTCGAGCCGTAAACCTTCAAGCCGCTGATATTTGCGCCGTCATCAATGTAATTAAAGACGCAATTTGACAAGTGGCTGATTGAATATTGCTCATCGCCGATAAAATTGCCCTTAAATGCCGTCGTCGCGGTGCCGATACCTGCAAAATCTATTCCGCTAAAGTCAATATCGTCTGTCAGCTTGAATTTTAATCCCGCGCAGTCGTGACCGTCGTTTACATAGCTTGCAAGGGCGATTAGGGCGTCCGTCGTGCCGATTTCGTAATATTCGCCGCTCTCGTTGAAGGTGAGACCAGTAATTTTCGGGAAACCGTCAAGTTCAAGCGTCGAATCGCCGTTGACTGTGTAAGTATAAGTGTCGCCGTCAGCAGTCGAGCCATTTATGCCGTTGAATTTATAAAAATTGGTACTATCGCCTGTCGATAACGTCAATTCAGTGCCAGCCGCGCAGATATATTTGTTCGTGGTGCCGATTCGGGCAAATTTCCGCTTTCAACGTTCACGCCGTCAAAAATTGTCACGATATAGCCATCTACCGGCTTAAGTGTCTTTGCTCCGGCAGTATTCAGATAGTTGAATTGCTCGGAAGTAATATTTCCGCTGTAAATGTTGCCGTTGTCTTCATAAAAACGCTTGCCGTCCGAAATTTTTATTTTATCGTCTACGGTTGCGCCTATGGCTATGTTAGTTGATTCTAATTTGTTCGTCTTGATGAAATCGTCGGCATTTCTCCAGTTAAGATTGAAATTATAAGCCCTAATGCCAAAATCGCTGTTGTCTGTAAGCTTTCCGCCGTTAATCGTTAGTTCTTTATCTGTATAAATGCCATTGTAATTACTGTTTGTAGTGATATTGCCGCCGTTAATCGTAATTCCGCCCGAAACCCAAATTGCTCTATATCCTGTTGCGCCTGTTACGACGAGTTCGCCGCTCTGATTCGACTGGCAATAGATATTCAGCTTTTCAGATGTGGTATTACTGCTGTAAATTCCTCTTTCGTCGCCGTTTATGGTGAGTTTCGCGCCGTCAGCAAGGATTAAATGAATTTCTCCGCTGGTATTGAGCGTATGATTGATTGTGAGGTCGGAATTGACGACGTACCAGCCCGCATTGAGCGTAGTTGTAGATTCGGTTAGGGTTGTGACGTTGGAAACGGTTTGTTCGGTGCCGTTCGCGTCGAGATAGGTTACATTGTCAGCGAATCTCTGTAAATCGAAGTGAAAATCCGCCCACTTTTTGTAAGCGAGCCAAAAAAATACCTCCGACACTCCGTCGAAGGCTTGAAACGTTTATGCAAATGCCGTTTGATTGAATTGCAAATGGTTTTCTCTTGCTTTCACGCGAGATTTTAAAATTTTTAAGACGAAATCAGTAGCTTTGGCGTCTTCTTGTGAAAGAATCCCGTCATCGACATTATTTTTGTCCAAAGGATACCAACCAGGCTGGTCTACTGTCATTGATTCGCCTTTGTAAGTGTATTCAATCGGTCGAACGTCTCTATAAAGCGTTTCGCCTGTCTCAGGGTGGATAATTGTCTGTTCAATCATAATAATCACTCCTATTTTTCCTTGAATGATAGCAATGTGAACTCCGAAATTACGTTTTGCGTAAATTTTACATACAAAACTAAGTTTCCGCAAGGAACATGATAAACATCTTGCCAAATTTTATGGTCAGCGTATGAAGTCATTGACTTATAGAAGTGTTTCAGCTCTATTGTCGATACTACTTCATGAATATCATCAATATCAAAGCCTAAATTTCTTGCATCTTTCTTTGCTTTAACTGTAATTCTGTAATCAGAGTTTTTAAACTCTGTTAGGCTGTAACTCGGATTAAATTTCTCCAGCGGTATCATCTCCTAAAGAATTTCATAGCCGGTAGACATTATAGCACGTTGTCAAGAGTTTGTATCAATCACTTTTCGCGAAATCCGCCCACTTTTTGTTGTTGAACGCCGTATTGGTCAATATAGGCAGCAATGTCACAATCGCCGTTAATGATGAAGTTTTTCCTGTAAACGCTGACAGTTGAACCGGCTTTAACGTAAATATCGGAGCCGACAGAGTAAATATTATCAGCGGGAGCCAAATTCACTCCGTCAACTTTCAAAACTTGAATTAAATCGGGGAAATCGGCGGTGTTAGTCTCATTTGCGAGCGTTGAGGTATCGTCAGCCAGCACGTAATGATTTTTATTGTCAAAATGTGCCTCAACGTCGGTATCTTGGAAAATATTGAAGTTAGAATCATCGACTAAGTAGCCGATTTTAGGATTTAAGGAAATATCACCTGCGGCGTAGGTCGTTACGTTGCTTGAAAACAAAATATCGCCTTCAGCATGAACACATTCGGGCAAATTTAGGACATAAACTTGAATCAAGTCTGAATAATTTGGAATATCGGCGTTGTTGATAAGGATATATGAATTTCCGTCAAGCCGAGCGAAGTGATCAGCGGTATCGACAGTGACATTGCCTGTAATTGTCAAGTTTTGATTAACAGTGACAGTAGTTTCGCCGTCAAATGTATAGCCGACATCGGGAGTTAATGTAATTTCGCCGCCCGCATAGGTAATTCCGTTGAAAGTGACTGAATTGCTGGCGTTAAGGTGTTCAGGCAGAGTAATTTTATAGGCAGAAACGACTGAACCGACAGGCGAGGAGCCGTAATAGAAACTATTGTTAATGGAACCGCTGTTAAAGCCGACGATTGAGCCGAAATACTTGCAATTAGTCAGTCCGTCTTGGAAAGTAACAGATGCGGAGGATAAACAATTATTAACAACAGCAGAGGAGCCGTCATTTAGTCCTGTAATGCCGCCGTGATAGAAACAATCTTTAGTAGCATGGATATTTGAATCAGAATCGACGTAACAATCCTCAACAGTGCCCAAATTGTAACCGACAATGCCGCCTGTATATCTGCCGCCTGTGATATGTGCGTTTAACAGGTTAATTCGGCTGATAACAGCTGATTTGGCAGTTTTTCCGAACAATCCTTGATTTACGGCGTCGGGATTATAAATATTTAAGTTACTGATAGAGAAATTGCCGCCGTCGAAGGTACCCGCGAACCAAATATCTGAATTTCCTATCGGCTCGAAGGTTTTACCGTCCATATTGATAGCAGCGGACTGTTTAAAAGTCAAACCCGCGCAGTTATGACCGCCGTTTACGTAATTTGACAGAGCAATTAAGTCGTCAGCGTCCTGAATCTTATAAAAATTGCCTTTTGCGTCGAACTCCAGCCATTCAATTTTAGGATAGCCTTCAAAAGAGACGGTAGAAGCCTCATAATCAGTAGTGAACGAGTAAAAACCGTTTTGGTCGGCAGAAAGAGCAGTACCGCTGAATTTAACGGCGGTAATTTTCTCGTAATCGGTATCATCGGAGATAGAAAAGCTGATTTGAGTGTTTTGGGTAGCGTAGGAGTTGCCGAAGTAGCTGAAAATGTTACTGGTTGTGACAATTCCTTTAGGAAAATCGAGCCTGAAGACTTTTTTATCTCTAGTTTCATCAACGGAGCCTGACACACTGTAATTATCGTAACTACTGCCAGTGTTGCTTGCAATAAAGTTATTACCATTATAGTTTACGTCAAAAAAGCAACCTGTAAGAGTTCCGCGATTATTATACGATGCAATTCCTGCAAATAGTAATTCAGCGACTATAAAATTGCCTTGTACCGCGCAGTTTTGGATTATTCCGCTGTTTGTGCATGCCAATGTACTTGAAAGATTTTTGCCGTTAATAAAAAGGTTAGTCAGAGTGACGTTTTTAAGTGTTCCAGAGATAGAATTAAAGAACGCCGCCATAGATTTTGAAGAATCGTTGATAGGTAAGTTGCTGATAGTGTGGTTGCCGATTAAATTGCCGTTTTGGTCGTAAATACCGCCGTCGAGCGTGCCGGACAGGTTAGACGGCTCCCAGTTAGACGAATCGCCGGATTTAGTCAGTGAAATATCATCTGTCAGCCTAAAAGTAAGCCCTTCGGTCGAGTTAGAGCGTGCGTAGTTGGCAAAAGCGAGCAATTCAGCCTCGTTAGATATTTCGTAGTAGCCTTCCGAGTTGTAATTCAGCCCGTTGATAGTCGGTGGGTCGTCGAAACGTTGCAGGTCGAACGTAAAATCCGCCCGCGTTACGAAAATTTTATTCCGCATGGTTAAAACCTCCTTGAATTTAGTTTGAACTGCCTCTGAACTGTCCAACGGTATCATCTCCTATTTTTTTACATAATTATTAAGTGTAATAACACACTGTCAAGTTTTTGGCGCAATCACTTTTTGAAAAATCGAATCACTTTTTGGCTTGAGCAAAAAAAATGTCTTGAACTTTGAGCACCTCATAACAACTTACATTCAAGACATCGCGGATTGTTTTCAACTCTCTCTAGTAACTTTTATGTTTCCGCACGTTTCTCTTCCAACTCGACGCGGAGACTCTCTTCGTCAGTTAAAGATTGTATCGGCTTTGCGAAGGCAACTTCATCTTCACTCTCACTAATGCTTTGACTCTGGTCAGCTAATTCACACTCGTCTGCGAAGAGATTAAACTCGTTAAAACGGTTATCCGTTTATTGCGTCCATTCAAATTGCTTTTGAAGCCAGTCAGCCCAGCCGCCGTGTATTTCCGCGTTTAACGAGCTGATAATGCTCCCCTTCTTCTACCACAACTACAAAGGGAAAACGAGACAAGAACAATCTCACTCGATTTAAAAACTCTACATTTTTATTCTTCACCAAGTCGGCAATAAGTGACCCGGCATTGGCAATATTTAGTTTGTCGCGCAATTCACGACGCAAGACAGGCGCGAAGTCGTGTTGACCGTTGCTGATTTTCTCCGCGTGCAATAATATTGTGTCGTAGTCTGCACGTGAGATTTCTGGCACTTTTTTCACAGCGCATTCCTCCTTAAATTCAACACCGACATTCATTTTCAATTTGGTGGTCGAGACAAAACAAACAAATCCTTCTCTGAAGGCTCGTCAAAGCTCCAGCCGACAAATAATTTCTTCAACCGTTCAAAAAACAAATCATAAATCTTAGAGACATTACAACCAGCAACCCTGACAAAATCGACAAGCGTGCGCTTAACTTCCTCAACCTTGAAATTACGATAAAGCAAATGGTAAACGGAATCTTTAAGCGGCGCGATGATTGATTCTTTCGGTTTACCCGCTGAAACAGGATCACGGTCTGGGTGTTGTTCAAATACTCATCGATAACTTGCTTGAAGACTCTTGCAAAACGGAAACAAGTCTTACCTTTCGTGGCAATCGCGTACTCATTCCACAAGTCAGCAATCTCGGCAGTCACCGACATTCTCAGTAAATCAAACGAAGACAACACATTCTTATTCAGCGTATTGGTCAACTCTTTATCGCCGCCGTAAATCTCGGCAGAATCACAACTCATAATCTCACCAAAATACTCCGTGTCATTGACCTGATAAATCTCGTCCTGATTATGAAGCAACCGACCATACTCGTTCTTTACATCTTCCGAGTAACGGCTAATCATCAAGCCATGCTCATACAGCGCAGACAATAAGATTCAGGAATTTTCTTACCGATAAATTTAGCATAATACTTCAGTACAAGCTTTTGCCAGCGCAATTTCAACGTTGGTTCAAATTCATTAAGAACGTCAAGATTATCCTTCGGCACGAACAAAATAATATGGTAATGCGGATGCCACCCATGATGCGTATCGTTCCCGACAAAAACCGACGAATCAAATTGAACATGACGTTCAATTTGTTATTGAATAAAGCTAAAGACAAACTCTGCGAAACGTATATTCGCGACGCTGAAAAAGCAATTCAAACGGCGCAAGAAACAATCGCTCACAAGACAGATGAAGTCAAAGCCAAAGTCACGAATGCGACCGCCAAAAGTATTATAGAAAGTTTCAAGACGCCGACTTTCCCAGCCGCCATTGACCGTTTGATGGCAGAGTTCCAGCGAATCGACGCCGGAGTTGACAACGGGCTTTTGAGCGGCGCCGCCAAAGGTGCTCATCGCGTCGAATACGAACAAAAAACCCGTACCGAATACAGAGACGCAACCCGCCAAGTAAAGAGGACAGGAACTCGCGAAAGGGAAGCAAGCGGCATTTGGGAAAATATTCGCGCATTCTTCGGCAAAACTTATTGTAAAGCAGAAGAAGAACCGAATTGTATTCAAAAGACAGTAACAGATACAAAAGAGTATAAAGTTTCCGTTGACGTATATGACGTTCAAGGATTCAAAGACTATATCGAGAATCAGATGCAAAGCCGAATTACCAAAGCTCTTGAAAATGCGCAAGACAAAATGGATTCGGCAGTCAAGGACGAGCTTAGAAAATTTTTCTCGAACGTCCAAGCGCAATGCGATCAAATCGGCGTAAGCTACGAGCGGCTTTCAGCGATCTTGAAAAAGATATTAACATGGCGACCGACAAGACCAATGCGAACCGTCAAGCTCTCGAACGCGACATTGAAACTTTCAACGCAATAAAAGATAAGTTTCAACTGTTCATTAAATTGTGGAACAGTATTCTTCATGGCGACTCGAAGGGACGATAGCATGTTTGTAGCGGCAGAATTTCAGAATATGCGGAGCCGATGCTCATCGGAATTGGAAAAGCTCTTGGAAAAACCTTCGATTTCGATTCCCGACTGGAGCGGCGACGAATACCGCATTTATGAGAAACTCGACGACGACATTACGAAAAAAAACTGCGCGGACTCGTCTTTTTTTGGAATTGGCGGCATAATATTGGCAGTGCTCGGCGTAGCGTCACTGATAGCGGGCGTGCGCGGCAAAACTGTTAAAACGTCGAAGAAAAAATTTCCCCTCAACCGCAACCTGTTCGCCGAATTGTCCGCAAAGAATTAAAGTCGCCTTTTACGCGAAACGAATTACAAAAAGTTTTGGACGTGTTGGCGCAGGTCGATAAGATTGTCCGCGCAATTTGATTGGAGATTCTATGGAAACGTTTAAACAAATTTTGCCGCCGTTCAAAGACGTAAATTTTTTTACCAACTGCGATAACTACGAAGAAATTTATCTGGCGGAGCAACAATCACACAGTGCTTGGCTACTTGACGAAAACTAATTTATTTGGGAATTTATCGAACAGCTCGCCGAAGCTGATGATGAAAGTTCTCATGATAAGCCGCTCCATCTCTACGATTTTTATATAGCTTACAACTTAAAGTTTTCGAGCGATGTATCGTTACTTAACAAGTCCAAAGTTTTGCAGTCGGGCTTAAAAGATTTTTACGAACTGTCACGTCGGATGAACTCAAGTTGAAAATCATTCAGTAATTTGTTTATCTGCAAATTTTTTTTTCCTATTATCGTCGACGATCAATCTTCATCAAAAGTTTCGGGCGACGTTGGAATTTTCGGCACAAAAAAAGCCGGCAAGTCTGCATTGATAAATGCATTGCTTGGCAATGAATACGCTATTAGCTCGCTGATGTTGCCGACGCCCAATAAAGTTACTTACTCCGCCGCTAATACTTTGATAGCCTTAAATCGTGTCGATGAAATTTTTGATTCGGAGGAGAGTAAATCTTATAAGCGCGTCGCCGATTACATTTATTATCGACTGACGGCGTTGGGTTATGAAAATTTTCTTGTTATCGGAGTGAGCGCGATTCAATCCGTTTACTTTGATGAAATAACTCGTCTTATTGAGCCGCCTGTAATTTTTTTGAAATATTCGCGACCTGCAGAAAAAAATCGTGTCGATTAAGAAGAAAGAAAATGACCGAAGCACAGGTGCTAAGTACGCCTGTGTCTTTATTTTCGTCAACAAAATTATGAGGGATGCAAAAAAAAGCGTTTGTGGTAAAATCTGCGCGAGAGGTGATTCGTAGCGTCATGTTTGAATTCATTTTAATGGGAATGTTTGCCGCCGCGTTATTGGCGTGCATACTGTTAGACACGTCGATTTTGATTGCGCTGGTTTTCGGGCTGATGATTTTTTCGTTCTACGCCGCAGAGCAAGGAAATACTCCGCGAAAAATTTTCGATATGTGGAAGGCAGGCGTTCACCCCGTTAAGCCGGTCTTGATAACGCTTTTATTAATCGGGATAATCACGGCGTACTGGCGGGCGGCGGGCGTCATACCGACGATAATTTTTTACACAGCGGATTTTTTCTCGCCTACGATAATTCTAGTGGCGACTTTTTGGCTGTGCGGATTAATATCGACGTTGATTGGAACGGCGTTTGGGACGGCGGCGACGATGGGCATAATCTGCGCGGCGATAGCGGAGAGTTTAGGCGTACCGTTATGGCTGACGGGCGGCGCGATTTTATCGGGTTGTTACTTGGGCGATAGGTGTTCGCCGATGTCGACGAGTGCCCTCCTCGTGGCGACGCTGACGCGCACAGATATTTTTAGAAATCTAATCGGCATGGTGAGGACTGCGATAATACCGTTGATTTTAGCGAGCGCACTTTATCTTATCGCGGGAATATTTTTTGTTGGCGAAGGAGCGGCTGTCGTCGACGCCAAAGAAATTTTTGCACGCGCCTTCGAGATTCGTCCGAGCGTTTTAATCCCGGCAATTTTAATCGTCGTGCTGTCGTTGTTTAGATTGAGAGTTCAGCTGATGATGTGCGCGAGTATTTTAGCCTGCGCGGCGGTCGCGATTTGGATTCAAGGTTTGGAAGTTATGGAGCTGTTGAAAATCGCATTACTCGGTTACTATCCGAACGACACTGAGCTTGCAGAAATTATGAGCGGCGGCGGAATTATTTCAATGGCTAACGTCGTTGCAATCGTTTGCTTATCGAGTTGTTACGCGGGAATTTTCCAAGCAACGGGCTTTTTAAATCGTCTGCAGAGTTTGATGATAAGTCTCGGCAAAAAATTTTCTCCGTTCGCGAGCATCGTGGTTGCGTCGATTATTACGAGCATGATCTCTTGCAATCAAACGTTAGCGATAATGTTGACGCATCAGCTTTGCAAAAAAGTCGAGCCCCGCGCAGAAATTTTCGCGATACAAATTGAAAACTCCGTCGTAGTAATTTCGCCGCTTATTCCTTGGTCGATAGCAAGCGTCATAGTTTTAATGCCAATCGTCGCCCCGAAAATTTCAATCCTCGCCGCGTGGTATCTTTTCCTAATCCCGTTATGTTGCCTTGCGTCAAGGCGCGTGATAAAATGACGCCATAACAACTTTGAACGAAAGGGAGCTTTTAAATGGTTTCTTCTGAAATAAAAAATTTTGGCATACTTGGTTATCCGGTGGGGCATTCGCTTTCGCCGCACATGTACAGAGCAGCATTTGATGCGTCAGGCTTCCCGAATTACAATTACATTCCGTTGCCTGTACAATCGGGCAAACTTTTTATGGCGGTCGAAGGACTTAAGGGTTTAGGATTTCGCGGCGCGAACGTGACAATTCCGCATAAAACAATGGTGGTGCATTTTCTTGACGCGATTGACTCGGACGCGATGGTTATCGGAGCGGTCAATACGATTATAAATGACGGCGGGATTTTAACGGGCTACAACACAGACGTATCAGGATTTTTGGCGTCGTTGGCGGAGGCGAATTTCTTGCCCGAAGGCTGTAACGCTGTGATATTGGGAGCGGGCGGCGCGGCGCGAGCAATTCTCTGGGGTTTATGCAAAAAGCGCGCGGAGTTTATCACAATCGGCGCACGCAATCCGCAGAAGGCGCAAAAGTTAGCGAATGACTTTTTACCTTACGGGCAAGTCGAGGGCGTTGATTGGTCTTCGGACGAGTTCAAAGAAATGTTGCAGACGGCTGACATTCTAATCAACACAACACCGCTTGGAATGTTCCCGGAAGTCGACGACATGCCGCCCATTGACTTAAACCTTTTGCCGGAGGGCGTGCTCGTTTACGATATAATTTACAATCCCGCCGAAACAAAATTGCTCAAAACTGCGCGGGAACTCGGCTATCCGACGCTTAACGGCGTATCAATGTTATTATTGCAGGCAAAAGAAGCTTATCGCCTGTTCACGGGACAAATCCCAAATATGGGAATCATGGCGCGGACGTTGGAAGAAATTTTAGCGGAAAAATGAACGACTTCGACGAGCAACTAAGGAAATTAATTCACAGGGAACGGCATAACTTCGCGGGGAGTTCTTCGCGGGCGATTGTCGAACTTGTGAATTTACTTTTTGACTTCGCGATAAAAATTCGGGCGTCGGATCTGCACATTGAGCCGTTTGAAAAATCTTTGCGCGTACGTTATCGAATAGACGGGCAGTTGCAGGAACTTCATCAGCCGTTGCCGATACATTTAGCGGAACCTTTGACATCGCGAATAAAAATTTTGGCGCGAATGGATACGACAGCCGCATTCCTGCCATTGGACGGAGCAATTCAGTTCGGCAACGTGGAAATGCGCGTGGCGTCCATGCCGTCGTTTGGCGCGGAGAGTTTGACGATAAGGCTGTTGGATTCGTCGTTGGAACTTCATAGCTTAAAAGATTTGGGATTCACCTCTCCGAACGAAAAAATTTTCCGGCAAATGATAAGTTCGGCGGCAGGCATGATAATTTTAACGGGACCGATGAACTCCGGAAAATCGACGACGCTTTACGCCGCGCTGAGAGAATTAAATCAGCCGACGCGTTCGATAATGACGTTGGAAGACCCGATAGAACAGCACGTCGAGGGAATTTCTCAAGTGCAAGTCAACGAGAAAACGGGCTTGACGTTTGCGGCGGGCTTGCGGGCGATGTTGCGCATGGATTGCAACGTTTTAATGGTCGGGGAGGCTCGCGACGCCGAAACTTCAAAAATTGCGGTACGTGCCGCGCTCACGGGTCATTTAATTTTTACCACGCTTCACGCCAATGACTCTTGTAGCGCGGTTTTTCGTATGTTGGAGATGGGCGTTGAACCGTATCTTTTGGCGGCGACTTTGAACGGCGTTGTGGCTCAACGATTGGTTAGGAAAATTTGCACTCACTGCGGCGGCAAAGGTTGCGAACATTGCAGAGGCACGGGTTACAGCGGACGAATTGCAATTCACGAGATTTTAAACGTCGATAAAAATCTGCGCAACTTGATTCTCAACAGCCGCGACCTTGACGAAATAAAAACTGCCGCGTTGGAGTCGGGTTTGAAAACTTTAAACGACGACGCTTTATCAAAAGTCCGCGCAGGTTTGACGACGCTTGACGAAGTGCATCGCGTTTTAGGAGCTGATTAGATGATAATTCGTGAGATGAAACCGTCGGAATACGGCGAGCTGGAAAATTTTTTATACGAGGCGATTCATGCGCCCGAAGGCGGCGTAAAAATTTCGCGCGACGTTCTTAAAATCCCTGAGCTTCGACTTTACACGGAGAATTTCGGTTCGCAACCTGCGGACGATTGCCTTGTCGTCGAAGTCGATAAAAAAATCGTCGGCGCGTGTTGGGTTCGCATTATGAACGACTTCAGCCACATTGACGAAAAAACTCCGTCGTTGGTTATCGCGCTTTACGAAAATTTTTGCGGGCAAGGTATCGGCTCAAAACTTATCAAAGCCATGTTGAATCGTCTCGCAAATAAAAATTTCAAGCAAGTTTCGCTTTCCGTGCAAAAATCAATTCCCGCGACGAGAAAATTTTATGAGCGGCTCGGCTTTGAAGTCGTCGGAGAAGTTTTGGGCGAAACTGAACTTGAATACGTTATGGTTTTGAAATTGGAGGGGAAAAATTTTGCTTGACGATAAAAAAGTCGCGTTCATAACCTGCGTGAACAGCGATTGGTGGTACAGCGAATGCCTTTTGTATTTAAAACATTTGAACATCCCCGAAGGCTTTACGGTTGAATTTATTGACATTCGCGACGCAAAATCTATGACTTCGGGCTACAATCGAGCCATGAAAAGTTCCAACGCCAAGTACAAAATTTATCTGCACCAAGATACTTTCGTTGTGAACAAGAATTTAATCGACGATTTGCTGAAAATTTTTTCTGATAAAACTATTGGCGTTGTCGGGATGATTGGCTGTATGAATTTGCCTGCGACGGGTGTTTGGTGGGACGGAATGAGGACTTACGGACGAGTATTGCACGCTTGCGAGCCGGAGAGCGTTGTTGATTCGGAATGTGCCGAGCCGGAAGGAGATTATCAAGAAGTTGAATCGGTTGACGGATTATTTTTGGCGACGCAATACGATTTGAATTGGCGCGAAGATTTATTTGACGGCTGGCATTTGTATGATACTTCGCTTTGCAAGGAGATGAGCCGCGCAGGTTATAAAGTTGTTGTGCCGAATCAGTCGGAAGATTTTTGGTGCATACATTGCCCGAAAGAAAAGCCGCTTGACCCGAAATATCGCCGTTACCAAAAAATTTTCCTGCGCGAGTATGGCGACGAACTCAACCCTGAAGTTTAAAAAAATTCCCCGCCGAGTAATTCAACGGGGATTTTTATTGTTTATGGGAGTGATTTTATTCGTCTTCGGGTTCAGACTCTACTTTTGGTTGCAGTTCGTCGTGTAACAACTTTGCAAACTGACGCGCTCCCTCTAAATTAGGATGAACGCCATCGGGGAACCATTCGGGATGCTCGACGGCAAGCGAATACCAATCTATAACTCGAATGTTCGGGCGCGTCTTGGAAAGTTCCCAGATGTATTCGTTATTCATCGCCATCCATTGCGAATACGAACAATAAACTGTAACCCAATAGATTTGCCTTTCAGTGCCGAGAAGTTCAAGAATATTTTGCGTGCCGCTCGCATACGGCTCATGATTCAGCAAAGGTCCGTTTGTACCAAGCTCTACAATTACAACGTCGCTGAGATTACCTTCCTGCTGAAGTCTCTTGGCAGCTTCAAAGCCGCCGCAAATGTCGCGTGAACCTTTGGCATCTATAAGCGCATCGGGCAGTTGGTCGAGAATAATACTTCTGTTGCCGTTCATAATCGAATCGCCTATCATGGTAACGCCTTTCCCCGTCGAATAATCGGGAACTTCTTCCACTTCAACGGGCTCCTCTTCCTCTATGGGCGTCGGCTCTTTGATTTCATCCTTCGGAACCTGCGCGGCGTCTACCGTGCCAAAGCTCGCCATGATCAGAGAAAACACCATGAGACATGCTAAAAGAAAACTTCTCTGTTTACGCATATTATCAATCTCTCCTTTAACCAGATATAAAATTATTCTGCCGATAACTTTTGAGACAGCGTGTCGTGAATAAGTTTAGCGTATTGATACGCGCCTTCCATGTTGGGATGAGTGCCGTCGGAATAAAGCCAATCGGGATTACTTTTAGCCAGCGGATACCAATCTATCAAATGGAAATTCGGACGAGCCTTTTCCAGTTCAGCCAGATATTGATTGTTCATCGCCATCCATTCAGAATACGAGCAATAAACCGTAACCCAGTAAATTTGCCGTTGCGTGCCGAGAACATTCAAAAGATTTTGCATACCGCCGGCATACGGTTCATATTCAAGCAACGGTCCGTTTGTGCCGAGCGCGACTACAACTATATCGCTGAGCTTACCCTCTTGCTGAAGTTTTTGCGCGACTTCAAAGCCCTCGCACACGTCACGCGACGACAACGCGTCAATATAAGCGTCGGGCATTATCTCTGAAATTGAAGGGCTGGCACCAACCATAACCGAATCGCCTATCATCGTGACTCCCAAGCCGCGCAGTCGTGCCGCTAACTTTTCTTGCGCAGTCCGAATTTTTTCAGCCTCTTCCGCCTCTCTTGCCGCACGTTCCGCTTGTGCTTTTGCTAATGCCGCCTGTTTTTCCTCAAGCTCCATCTTCAGCCTATACCCCGGCTTATGTTCCGGATTAAAATCTGAGGCGAGAACGTCGCGCATTCCAAAACACATAACCACCGCGCTAAGGATTGTCACCAGTGCAAAAGTATATCGCGGCAAACGTCGTGTCAAATCTTCACCATGAAACGGCAACTTAAGTTTGAAGATAACCGGCGGCACTTCTTTCGACCAAGAAGCCAAGATTAAAATCAAAAGAATTTCTAGGGCAGTTCCATACGGCAAATCATGCCAGCCTTTTCTTTGGAAGAAAAATATTACAGGATATTGCCAAAGAAAAATTTCGTAACTGTGCCCGCCAATCCATTTGAAGACAGACATTTCTAACCAGTTGCCCAATCGCGGATCGTTTATCACGAGGAAAAGCATCAGGCAGAAAATTAAAGTCAGCAGTTGCATTCCGCCTTCGTAGAGGAACGGATATTGCCCGCGCAGTAGAAAAGTAGCGACAAGGACAGGTATAAGCAAAACTCCAAATAAAATTCCATTTCGCACCGATGAAAGACCGTCGCCGTATAATTCGCCTTCCTGTTTAGCGAACCACAGCCCCATTGCCCCGCCGAACAAGCAAGCAAATATTCTCGTGTCCGTGCCGTAATATAACCTGCCTATCTCGACGCCTTGAATCGCCATTAATGCCATCATGCCCGCCGAGATTATGCCGAACAAAAACAGCAACAACGGCGTATGAGATTGTTTCAAGAAAATGCACAGCCCAAACAGCGGCAACCACAGCAAAACGTATTCTATCTCCACGCCCAAAAACCACATGTGCGTGAACGGCGACGCATTGACGACTCGCGCAAAATAATCCGCGTTCATAGCCAGTTGCCACCAGTTGTTGACGCCGAGCAAAATCGAGACAATCTCCTTGCCGCTGTCTTCCAATACACCCGGCAATAAAAAATGATACAGCCCAACCGTTATCAGAATGACAATCAACAACGGCGGATACAATCTCTTCAGACGTTTTGCCAAATAACGGAGCACACCGAAATTCCCTGACTTATGCTCGCAAGCACCGCCATAAGCCAAAAGAAAACCCGTCAGTACAAGAAACAAACATACTCCTATATACCCGCCCGCGAAAATTTCTGGGAAAATATGGAACAGCGTTATAAGGACAATCGCCAACGTTCGTAAGGCATCCAGCCCCGCTATATGCTTTCTCGCCATTGCTTAACCTCAATCCAGAATTTCTTCAGATACTTGCGCGATTGTACCATAGTTTATTTTTACGTGTCAATAAAACCTTTTGCAACAAAATTTTTAGCGCGTATGATATAATCGTCAAAAAAAGCGGAGGGTTTCACGTGGAAGAAATTAAACCGAGCTTGACGGAATTTATATCGGGCGAAGATTTTTTCAAGAAAATTTTGGTCGTCGAGAGCGCAGATTATCTTGACGAGTTGCGCGAACGTTTTCCGACGGCTGAAATTTTTTTTGTCACTGCTAACGAAGAATCAATCTATCCTAACACGATTTATTTAGATTATCGGGAGGAACGGTTGCCATTCGAGGAAGAATTTTTCGACGCGATAATCGGCGATTTAACTTTGGAAGTCGTGACGAATCCGCAAGACATCGCGGCGGGCTTTTCGACATTCTTAAAACAGACGGGCTGTTGGCTGACGAGTTTCAGAAACATTCGGCACTGGAAAGTTTTGGAAAAATTAATGCGCGGAGTTTTCGGCGGAATAGTTTCGAGGCTTTACACGCGGACGGAATTTGAGCGGCTTTTGTACGCGTCGTTTTATAAGGAAGTGCAAATGTTGCCGCTGAAAAAAAATGCGCCGCCCGACCTTTTGGAGCGGCTTATTGATTGCGGCTTCGATAATTTCGACGACGATTTACAAACAGAATTTTGGTTAGTCAGAGCGTCGCGTTCAATGCCGGAACTCGCGCTGTTAAAATCTATGTTCACAACAGAACTCCGCGCAGATTTATCGAGAATCTTACACCGAATCGAGTACGACGTTGCGACGGAGGAGAATGTCAAAAATTTTTGGCGGCTCTTCGACGCGGAAGGAATTTTTCCGGATTATGCGGCGGCGTTCATTCGTTCGGTCGTGATTCACAGAGAAAATTTCTGGCGCAACATGAAAAAATTTTCTGCGCGGACGGAGCTTGAAGAAATTATCGACGAGGCAGAATCTCTTTACGACTTCGATAACGGCAACCGCCTGCTTTAAAGCAAAATCCCGACCACGCCTTTGAATATCCCGAAGATTAGCCTCTGCAACGGCACGAAAATATAATCCAGTATCGGCGTTGCGAGGATTATAATCAAAAATACAAAGCTGTAACGTTCGAGTTGTTCATAAGCCTGCGCCAAATGATACGGCAGTAAATTTCTTAGGATGTGCGAGCCATCGAGCGGCGGTATCGGCAACATGTTGAAAATCGCAAAGTTTATGTTGTAGATGATGATAAGATTGAAGACGACGAGTAACCCTTCCGAAAACGGGACGTTAAGCTTCGCCAGTAAAACCAAGACAATCAGCGCGACAAACGCCATAATCAGATTCGACAGCGGACCGGCAAGCGAGACTAAAATATCATCTCTGCGCGGGTTAGAAAAATTCATCGGGTTGATTTGAACGGGTTTAGCCCAGCCAAAGTGCACAAGGAATAACATCAGCAAACCAATCGGGTCGACGTGCGCGGCGGGATTAAGCGTCAAACGCCCTTGAAGTCGCGGAGTATAATCGCCCAGCGCGTAGGCAACGCGGGCATGAGAATATTCGTGAATAACCATCGCAATGACGATACCCGGCAAGCCTGCGATTAAATTCATCAGGAAGCCGCCAATATTATCGAACATCAGAGCACCTCCGAATTATTTTTTGAGAAAAACTTGCTTGGCGAGGAGCAAAATTGAAATCGCGGATTTTGCGTCGAAAATTTTACCCGACTCAACCATTTGGAGCGCGGCAGTCAACGGAATTTTAACGACGTTGATAAATTCGTCGGAGTCGGGATGAATCTTGCCCGCCGTTAAATCGCTCGCGGCGTAGAGATGGATGTACTCGTCGGAAAAACCAACGGTCGTGGCAATCGTCGTGAGCTTCCAAAATTTGCCCGCAGTGTAGCCCGTTTCCTCCGAAAGTTCACGCTTGGCGCATTCAATCGGGTCTTCGCCGACTTTATCGAGTTTGCCCGCCGGAACTTCCAACGTAACTTTGCCGACGGGATAGCGGAATTGGCGCACGAGAATAATTTGATTGTCGGGCAGGAGAGGAATAATCGCCGCCGCGCCCGGGTGCTTAATCCATTCGCGAGTTGCGGTGTTACCGTTGGGCAATTTTACTTCGTCCTTGTACACGTGCAGGAGGACGCCGTCGAAAATTTTTTCACCGGAAATTTTTTTCTCGACCAAAGTTTTATCTTCGTTATCAATCAGCATTCTAATCGCTCCTTAAAAATTTTGTGATAAACATTTTGCCACAACGTGGAATTTTTTACAATACAAAAAGCATGTGTTATAATCAGCGAAATTTTCGATAGCAAAGGAGTAGATGATATGAACTTAAAGAAATTTTTATCGGCGATGATTTTAAGCGTCATGTTAATTTTCGGCGGCAAGGTTGAGGCGGCTGATTACTACAGCGCGATTTATCAGACGGTTAATCGCTACAACGGCAATGAAGTCGAATGCGATTGGATAACGCGGGCGATTCTCTACGCCTCAAGCGAGTATCAAGTTGATCCGATTTTGATAACGTCGATAATGGAAGCCGAAAGCGAATTTAATTTCCACTGTGTAAGTCCGGTCGGTGCGGTCGGGCTTATGCAACTTATGCCGTCGACGGCGGCAGGCTTGGGCGTTAATCCTCATAACCCGCTTGAAAATATTATCGGCGGCACAATTTATATCAAGAATCAGCTCGGACGTTTCAAAGATTGGGGAGCCTATTCCGTGACGGATGCGGTTGCTGCTTACAATGCCGGACCCGGCGCAGTCGAAAAACACGGCGGCGTTCCCAATTACTCTGAAACCGTCCACTACGTCATCAAGGTCGCCAATAACTACAAAAATCTTTTAACACTGATTCAATCTTGACAGGAAAAAATTTTTGACGGCAGAATAAGTTGATAATCATATTCGGAAAGGATGATTCACTATGGACAACGTCAAAGTCGGGCTTTTAGGCGCGGGAACAATCGGCGGCTCCGTCATCGAAGTTTTGCAGAACAATCGCGACATAATCACGCAACGAGCAAATACCGCGATTGACATAAAAAAAATCCTCGTCCTGCCGCGAGAAATTCCCGCTCTCCAAGAACGCGGACTGCCCGCTACCAATAATTACGACGAAATCCTCAACGACCCCGAAATTAAAATCGTCGTCGAACTTATGGGCGGCGTCAAACCTGCTAAAGATTTTATCTTGCAAGCTATGGCGCACGGTAAACACGTCGTCACTGCCAATAAAGATGTCGTCGCGCAATTCGGGCATGAACTTTTCGACGCGGCGGAAGCTCACCAAATCGATTTTCTGTTCGAGGCGGCTGTCGGCGGCGCAATTCCGATTATCATGCCGCTCAAACGTTCCTTAACCGCAAATAAAATCACGGAAGTTTTGGGTATCGTCAACGGCACGACAAATTACATGCTTACCAAAATGAGCGAACTCGGCGCGGATTATGATACTGTTTTAAAAGAGGCGCAAGCTCACGGCTACGCAGAAGCTAATCCCGCCGCTGACGTTGAAGGCAAAGACGCCGCCCGTAAAATCGCTATCCTCGCGTCGATTGCGTTTAATTCTCGCGTCAAATTCGAGGACGTTTCAGTTGAAGGCATTACCAAAATCACGCCCGAAGATATTAATTACGCCGCCGAGCTTGGTTACGTCGTGAAACTTTTGGCGGTCGGGCGCGACACGGAGCTTGGCGTTGACGTTCGAGTTAATCCCGTCCTTTTGCCTAAGGAACATCCGCTTGCTTCCGTTAATGGAGTTTTGAATGCGGTTTTCGTGCGCGGTTACCCAATCGAAGAGGCAATGTTCTTTGGACCCGGCGCGGGCAAACCGACTGCCTCAGCCGTTGTCAGCGACATCATAGAAATTGCTCGCGGGCTCAATCGCAATTCGGCTGGTCGTTTCGGTTGCACTTGTTATCATCAACGCACGATTTGCCCCGTCGAAGAAACAATTTCCTCGTACTATATTCGTTTGCTCGTCGACGATAAGCCCGGCGTTCTCGGCAAAATCGCTACAACTTTTGGCAACGTCGATGTCAGCTTGAAATCGGTTGTGCAGACTAAGGCTGAGCTTGAAAACCACGTCGAGATTGTCGTTATCACTCACAAGGTTAAGCACAAAAATATTTTAGAGGCGCAAGCGGCTTTGCAAGCTTTATCTGTCGTCGACGAAATTTTTAACGTGATTCGCGTGGAGTAAAGCTTATGGATAACAAAAAAAATCGCGTCCGCGTCCGAGTGCCCGGCACTTCCGCTAACTGCGGTCCCGGTTTCGATTGCTTAGGGCTGGCGACGACGATTTATAACCATTTGGATTTGACGCTTCTAAGGAATGGGAAAGTTATCGTCGAGGCGACGGGCGAAGGCGCAGATAATATTCCTCGCGGCAGGCGAAATTTGACTTGGCAAGCGGTGCGGCGATTATTGCAGGAAGTCAAGCGCGAAGACGAATTTAAAGGCGCGATTATCCGCATGAAAAATCACGTCCCGATTTCAAGAGGCTTGGGTTCGAGTTCAACGGCGATTGTTGCGGGTTTGGTTGCGGCTAATGAAATACTCGACACGCCGCTTAATCGTCAAGAACTTTTAAAATTGGCGACGGAAATTGAGGGACATCCAGATAACGTCGCGCCCGCTTTATTCGGCGGCTTTACGGTCAGCGTCATGAATAACGGCGAAGTTCAAACGTTCAGCTTTCAACCGCGAATTAAATTAAAATTAGTCGTAGCGGTGCCGGACTTTGAATTGTCGACGCGATTGGCGCGGAAAGTTTTGCCGAGAAATATTCCGCTGAAAGACGCGATATTTAACGTCAGCCGAGCGTCAATGTTAATCGCGGCGTTGGTGGAGGGGCGCGAAGATTTATTGCCGCTAGCTTTCGACGACGCACTTCATCAGCCTTACAGAAAAAAGTTGGTGCCGGGTATGACGGAAGTTTTCGAGGCGGCTAAAAATGCGGGAGCACTCGGCGCGGCAATATCGGGGGCTGGTTCGTGCTTGATAGCGTTCACATCTGCGCGGAGTCGGCTTGAAGAAAAAATCGCGTCGGCAATGGTAGAGGAATTCCAAATTCACGGCGTCAAGTCGAAGGCTTTGATTCTGAACGTCGATAAACACGGCGCGCAGATTCTAAAGCGTTAAAAATTTTTACTAAGGAGAAATTGGCATGGGAGATTTTAGAAGATTCATCAAGATTGGCGAAGACAGAATCAACGTTGAGGAAATTGTCAGCTACGGGCTTGCCGTCGACGAGGACGAGGACAGATACATTTACCTTGAAACCAAGACGAGCGAGGATATTTTCCGCTACTACGAGGAAGACGCCGATTTTGAGCTTGAGGAAAAACTCAGCGAGCTGGATGATTTGTTCTTGATTAAATGAATCGGCAGATATAAAATGTCGCCGACAAAATTTTTGGGAGGTAATTAGATGTCAGTTATCGACGAAATGCTTCAGACAAATGAAAAATTCTGCGCGAACTTGCCGGAAGAGTACAAGGCTTACGAGCACGAAGATCATCACGACAGCAAACTGCCGAAGAAACATTTGGCAATCGTTACGTGCATGGATACGCGCCTCGTGAACTTTTTGGAGCCGTGTCTCGGAATCAAACGCGGCGATGCAAAAATTATCAAGACGGTCGGCAACTGTTTGAATGGCGTTTTCGATACGACGGTTCGGAGCTTGCTGGTTTGCATTTATGAACTCGGCGTTCAAGAGGTCGCGATTATCGGTCATCACGAATGCGGCATGGCGAAGACGACTTCCAAGAGTTTGACGACGGGAATGTTGGAACGCGGCATTTCCCCCGACGCGATTAAGATGGTCGAAAAAGAACTCGTCGAGTGGACGGACAGTTTCCAAAAGCCCGAAGAAAACGTTATGAAAGTCGTTAATCAACTGCGCGACAACCCGCTTATCCCGAAAGATGTTAAAGTTCACGGGCTGATGTTCCACCCCAGAAGCGGCAAGCTTGAGCTCCTCGACAAACAAGATTGATTAAAATGTGATAAAAATTTTTAGGCGTCGATTAAAATTGTCGACGTCTTTTATTTCTTTAGGAATGAATTTTGGCTGATAAAAATTTTTTGGCATCGGCTGAAAATTTCTTTGCATTTTTTATTGACGGCAGGAAAATTTTTGATAAAATGATTTGCAAAAAGAATCGCATAAAGCAGAGGAAAATACTTCAAGGAGGAATAACAAATGTCTATGGTTATAAAGAACAACTTGGACGCACTGGCGACGTACAATCAAATGACGTCGAATCAAACACAGGCGAGCAAGCACTTGGAGAAAATCTCAACAGGGCTGAAAATTCGGAATGCGCAGGATGACGCTTCGGCTTACGCCATTTCGGAAAGTATGCGGGTCAGAATTCGTGCGTTGGATCAAGCCTATTCAAACACTCAAAACGGCTCCACCATGATTAAGACCGCTGAAACCGCTGTGTCGAATATTCTCGACGCACTCAAAACGCTAAAGGCTAAGGCTATCGATTCAGCCAACGACAGCAACTCCGACGAGGAACGCCGCTTGATGCAAAAAGAGTTCAATCAGTTCGTCGACGCTATCGATGAGAACGCGCTCATCACCTTCAACAACCAGTATCTAATCGACGGCACGCGCAATAACGCCTTCGTGCCCGCCAAAACAATTCTCCTCAATCAAAAATTGGCGGAGACTACCACCGCTGACGACACCTTGACGAGCCTTAAAAGTCGTGCGGGCGAAAATTTGGGTATCAACGCAACCGATAAGTATCAGCTGGCATGGGTTATGAATGGCAAGATGGAGTTGGCGTCCGGTACCGTTGGCGATAAGAAATTATCTGACATTCTGCAGATAACTGATGTCTCGGAACTCCAAGCGACAACTAACGGGCAAATTACGGGCATTACGGACAAGTTCGGCAAGGATGTTTACACGCCGGATAAAGCGCAAGGTCTCGTAATTTCTTCGACGGGCGACGGCGACGAGGCTGTTAAGAAACAAATTGCCGGCTTCACGATAAGTATCACCGACGCCGACGGCAACGTTAAAAAATCGGTAAACGCAGTTCTCGACCAGTTCAATCAGTATCAACGCGCCGAAATTCAAACCGGCGACCAAGCGTTATCCTTCCACGTCGGCGCAACTGCTAACTTCGGAACTAAATTTGCCTTAACCGATATGCGCGCTAAATCTTTGGGCTTGCGTGACGAAAACGGCAATGTTTTAAGTATCGAGACTAGAGAACAGGCGAACGCCGCGATTAACGTCCTCGATAACGTCATGACTAAAGTTCTCGACCAACAAACCGCGCTGGGTGCCGCGTTGTCACGCTTTGAACGAACCAGTGAAAACCTAACGACCTCGATAGTCAGCGACCAATCGTCTGAATCCGTGATTCGCGATGCCGACGTTGCTAAGGAAATGACTGATTTTACTCGGCACACCATCATAGCGAGGGCGTCGCAGGCAATGCTTGCGCAGGCGAACATGGAACCTAATAACGTGCTGGCTTTGGTTAGCGAACGAACTGATGAATAAGGAAGTTTTTGCTTGAATATATTTTTGCTTTTAACAATCGCGTTGCTTGTAATCATAGTGCTGTTGCGATTCAAAATCCAAATTGGCTTGTGCATGTTGGCAAGCGGAATATTCATCTGGGCTCTGCGTTCGGCGAGCCCGTTTTCTTTAGCGCAAGCCTTTTACGAGACGTTCACATTGCCGCGCACTTACGACATAATTTTTGCGCTGTATTTCGTTATGTGCTTAGAAATTGAATTGAGATTGAGCGGCGCGTTGCAAGACATGGTTAAGGCGTTGCGGCGGACATTTTCCAACGTAAAAATTTTATTGGCGGCAATGTCAGCGTTCTTGGGATTGTTGCCGAGCGTGGGAGGAGCAAGATTTTCCGCGCCGATTGTCGAGGAACTCAGCACTAAAATAAATTTGACGCCCGAACATAAAGCCGCGATAAATTTTTGGTTCCGGCACCTGTTCGAGTTTTCAAGCCCGATAATTCCCGGAATGATTATGGCGTGTTCAATCGCAGGCGTAACTTTCGGCGAGTTCATAAGCCATTTATGTTGGCTGACGATTTTAGCGTTTGCAGTCGGCTGGCTGATTTTGATTCACCCAATAAAAATAACCGCCGCGCAGATTGTCGAGGAAACGGCGGCGGAGATTCGTCACGAGCGCAACGGATTAATCTTAGCGTTAATGCCGGTGGCGTCAGTGTTTATGGTTGTAGTTTTCGGCGGGCTTAACGCGTCATTAGCAACGGGCTTAGTCGTGGCGGCGTGGGTTGTCGTATTGGCGGCGGTTAAACGTCCCGTCGGCGTCAAAGAAATTTTTCTCGGCGCGTTCGATTTAAAAATGACGCTCAACATTTGCTGTATCCTGTACTTTATCCAAATCCTCTCCGTGACTAAAGTTTTAAATGAAATTGTTGCGGCATTCCAAGCGTCGCCTTTACCCGTCCCGATGATTATCGCTTGCGTGTCGCTGATTATCGGAATTTTAACGGGCATGAGTCAAGGGCACGTCGCGATAGTTATGCCGATAGTTGCGGCGATGGGCACGGGCGATTTAAATTTAGCGGGCGTCGCGATGGCGTTCGGCGTCGCGGGGCAAATGCTCACTCCAACGCACGTCTGCCTTATCGTCACGATTGATTATTTCAAAGCAGATTTATTCGGCACGCTTAAGCCTGTACTGCTCGCCGAGATTCTTATCCTAACAATCTTCAGTGTCTACAGTTGGTTCACGTGGTAAAAATTTTAAGGAGGAATTTTTTATGTCACCATTAAGACGGGAAGCTATTCAACTTGTGGAGTCGGTGCCTGAAGATAATCTTTTAGCACTGATTCAAATCTTGCAGGCGGAACAAAAAAAACGCCTCGCTGAAAAAGTTCGTCGCGCCGAAGAACAGCAAAGCGAAAAAAAATCGAGTTCGCTGGAACATTTGCTTACCCTTTGCAAGCCCGTTCCCGATCTCGATTATAAAAAAGCACTGGCTCAATACAGAGAGGAGAAATTTGGCAATGCGAATCTTAGCTGATACAAATGTTTTACTCGACGTTGTCACGAAGCGCGAGCCTTTTTTCGACGATTCAGTTAAAATTTTCGACCTCTGCGAGAAAAAAATTATCGTCGGCAGTATCGCGTCGATTTCGATTGTCAACATGGCTTATATCCTCAGAAAAGATTTTCCCTTGAAGAAACTGCACGAAATATTTTTTGACCTCTGCGATATTTTTTATATTGAATCAGTAGATTTTAAGAAGCTTATCGCCGCTCTTGCCAATGATGACTTCAACGATTTTGAAGACTGTTTGCAACTCCAATGCGCCAAAAGTTTCCGCGCAGATTTTATCGTAACTCGCAACGTTAAGGACTTCGCCGCAAGTGAAATCCCCGCTGTCACGCCCGAAGATTTTCTTAAACTTTTGTCTCCGCCGCGTACAGCTTGAGCAATTCGCGCACTATCGCCGATTCGTCGTCCAAAATATTTTCAAAACCGTAAGCCACCGCAACTGCGCGGTCGTTTTTCTTATGCGCGGCTCGCAAATCTTTTGGCATGGCTACTTCGTCGTATAAATCCGCTAACGTCGCGTCGGGATATTTTTCCCGGACATCTAAAATTTCCTGCGCGGACTCCTCAATTAATTTCTTCTGCGCGGACTTCGGTTCGGTGAAGGGAAATGTATTGTAAATAACCTGCGCTCCATAACTATAACTCGTGCCAAGATAAGTTGTAAGCGTTCGCACCCAAGCCATATGAATTGAACTCGTTAAAATTCCAAAAGTATAAACATCACAATTTGGAATGAACAAAGCTTTATTGTTTGCAACAACTCCCGCGTCGATAAATCCCATTGGAATATATTCTCGTGCGCCTGAAACCATTGGTATTAAAAGAGCGGGCGCGTCGATAAACCTGTCTTCGGCGAAAAGAGTAGGAGTCTCTGCGCGGCGGCGAGTAGCAGCTTTCTTACTTGCGAGGCGAAAATCTCTGACGCCTTCAACCCGTTTCATAATGCGGGGCATTTTGCGCAGTTCATTAGGCGGACAATCCTTAAGCCATAAGCAGTAGCGCGTAATGCCGTTGATAAACTCGTTGGAACCGACGTAGCGACGAATCCATTTTTTAGCGGCAGGCTCGCGCTTAATAAAATCTTTGTACTCATCAGCCGTAAATAAAAAATTCCCGCCGTCAGTTGGACAAGAGCCGACGAACATCAGCGGAATATCATCGCGTAAAGGTCGGGCTTGCGGTTCGACAATAACATTGGGCGCGTCGAGGAGGTAAGCATTAATGAAATCGACAACCTTAAAATCTTTGCCGTTGAAAATTTTTTTAATGGGGGCGTCGAACTTGGCGAAACCGACAACCACACAATGCACGGCGGCAATATCGGAACTCTCGCTCGTCCACTTAAAAGTTTGATGAACAAAATTCACGACAACGCCCTTGCCGAAAAGATATTTCCAAAGCGGCGGCACGGCGATCCCTTGACTGATAGAATTTGTGGAGACGAACGCGCAGGCAGTTTTGTTGTCAATGAAATCGGCGGCGAGTTTGTACCACGCGACGACGTAATCGAGGTTGCCGCTCCCCTTGACGCCCGCGAAAATTCTATCAAGGTCGGCTTTCTGTTCACGCGAACGAAAACTCCTGCCGACAAACGGCGGGTTGCCGATAACATAATCAATATCGGGCGCGAGTTCCTTCCAAGCGACGCGCAACGCATTCGCCTTATGAATGTTGGCGTAACTTTTCAGCGGAAGAAATTCCAAGTCCCGATGAATAATCTCGCGAGTCTCAATCATCATCTGCAGTTCCGCTATCCATAACGCCGTTTGCGCAACCGCCACTGCAAAATCATTTATCTCTATCCCGTAGAAATTTTTTATCGAAACTTTTATCGGGTTGACAAGTTCGCCGAGCTGTATCTGACTGCCCAGAATTTTCTTCAGCAATTCATTTTCTAAACGCCGCAACGATAAATAACTTTCCGTCAAAAAATTCCCTGAGCCACAAGCAGGGTCGAAAATTTTTATCGCGGCTAATTTGTCATGGAAGTTTTGGAGCTGGCGTTTAGTCTTAAGTTTTGAAAATTCCTCGCGCAAATCGTCCATAAACAACGGGTCGATAACCTTGTGAATAATTTCAATGCTGGTGTAATGCATGCCCCCTGCGCGACGAGTTTCCGGATTCAAAGTGCTTTCAAAAACCGCACCAAAAATCGTCGGACTGATTCCACTCCAATTAAAGCCGCTACTAGCTTCTTCAAGCAATAACTCTTTTATCTCCGCCGTGAAGTTTGGAATTTCAATC
>CAJOHN010000014.1 GCA_905234235.1 uncultured Selenomonadaceae bacterium | reverse complement strand
TGGGACGCGGGCTGGTATCAAATTCGCATGAGTTTAGGCGCGACGATAGATTTATCGGCATTATCAGCGAAGTTGGAGCCGCAGATATATGAATTGGGCTTTTTAAGAGATGAAGTGCGATATTTTTAATCGTAATGACCTTTGCAAGCGATAATGTAAATGTAACCGTTCTCGTCAATGTTATAAACGAGGCGATTTTTCTCATCAATGCGACGGCTGTAAGCGTCACGATTAAGAAGTTTCTCAGGCTTGCCGATTCCGACGAGTACGCCGTTGCGTTCAATGTCTTTAATCAGCTTGTTGATTCGATTGAGCGTTTTTTTGTCCTGATTTTGCCAGTAAAGGTAATGTTCCCAAGCTTTATCATCCCAACGCTTATTCATCGTCCTCAACCTCGATTAAATCGTGTTCAGTCCAGTGACCAGCTTTAATTCTTGCAATACTGCGGTCGATTCCAGCCAAATAGCGAGCGTTTCGGATTGCACGCAGAAGGTCGATACCATTGCCTTCTTCGAGCTGTCTGTCGAGTTCATCCTTAAAAAGTTTAAGTTCGGCAGGCGCGAAGTCTATCAATTTGTTCGCGTCAATGTTTTCTTGGTCTAAAGTTTGCATTTCAATCATTTTAATCAACTCCTTGACAGTATTTTACAGCACAGATAAGATTTTTTCAAACATGAGCACGAAAAAACCTCCGTCAACGATTCGGCGGAGGCTTATTTTATTTCATAGAATCGCATGGAAAATTTATTCCCGCGCCAAGTCGAGCCGTTTCAGCCGTCTGCAACACCGCGAGCGAAATATCTAAGCCCGCACGCATTTTATCAAAATCTTTGCCGTGATAAATCTGCGCGAACTCTTTAAACTCGTGAACCATGCGGAAATCGTAGCGATTGAGTTCAAACTTTTTAACGTCGCCCGTCTCGCGCAAATAAATTTCAAAGCTTTTCAACTCATTGGGCGCGCCGATGACTTTAATCCAGCCTTTGTCGCCTTGAATCAGCGCAAAACTGGGACTATCCGAATCTTTCGCGCCGAGAGCCGTTGCAATACAATCTTTGTACTTCAAAACCAAAATTCCCGACGTGTCGATACCATTAAAGCCGATATTCGCCATGTAATTGACTTCGACGGGCGCACCGAACAACCCGACAATCAAATTTACGTTGTAGATGTTAATGTCGTAGAGTGCGCCGCCAGAAAGTTTTGGATTGAATGCGGGAAGAACTTCTCTCTGCAGATATTTATCGTAGCGACTCGAATACTGCGAGTAATTTGCCGTGACTGCCCGAATCTTTCCGAGCTTGGGCAATTCTTTTTTTATGGCGGCGAAGTTCGGCAGATAAAGCAACGTCACCGCCTCGAAGACGTAAAGATTTTTCTGCACAGCCAACTCGCACAGTTCTTTTACTTCAGCGGCGGTCGAGGCGAACGGTTTTTCCACGATAACATTCTTCCCTGCCAATAATGCCAGCTTCGTGTATTCGTAATGGACGCTGTTTATCAAGCCGATGTAAACGAAATCTATCTCCGAATCGGCAAGCAGTTCGTCGTAATCCGTGAAGACTTTCGGGATTGAATTTTGCTTTGCGAGAGCCTCCGCCTTATCTTTACTGCGCGGCAAAGCAAATATCGCGACCGTTTCAATCTCCGGAACTTCTTTTAAGGCTCGCAACGCGCCGTCCTTGACGATAAAGCCCGTGCCGAGTATTGCCAACTTCATTTCATCACCTCATTATAATTTTTATCACTAACGTTAAGAATTATATCTTCAAGATAGTAGGCAATCAAGAGGCAGGTTTGCAAAAGAATTTTAATGATTGACAGAGCGCATTGGTTGTAATAGTATTTTCAACATGCAACGAAAGTCACGCATAAGGAGGCGAGAAAAACTTTTCGCACAGATTAAAATTTACAGGAGGTTACAGAAAAATTTA
The DNA here is from genome assembly GCA_905234235.1 of uncultured Selenomonadaceae bacterium. Lineage (GTDB taxonomy): Bacteria > Bacillota > Negativicutes > Selenomonadales > Selenomonadaceae > Quinella. Next base: position 65,392 of record CAJOHN010000014.1, on the reverse strand, counting down.
TGAGCAATGCAGAGAACAAAGCAGAACTTGACCTTCAGGCACTGATAAAAAAAGCCGAAGCGCAAGAAAATTTCCCCGAAGTGCCGCTTGACGAATTCACTCCGCCGACTTACGACGAATGGAAAGCCGCATGTATTGCGTTATTGAAAGGCGCGCCGTTCGAGAAAAAACTTTTCACCAAAACTTACGAGGGCATAACGTTTTCGCCAATGTATTTCCATGCGGACACCGAACCGATTCAACCCGCGCAGTCTTATCCGGGATTCGGCGACTATCTGCGCGGCGTCGAGGCTAATGGCTACGTCGGCAAAGGCTGGGGCATCGCGCAAGCTTGCGACGAAACTTTCCCAAAAGAAAATAACGAACTCCTCCAACGCGAAATTGCTAAGGGCTCGACGATTTACAACGTCAAAGTCGACTGCGCGACAAAAAAGGCTAAGGACGCCCGCGAATGCAAACATATCGGCAAGGGCGGTTGCAGTTTAACCACTCTCGGCGACGTTCAATCTTTGCTTAAAGATCTCAAGCTCGACACTTATCCGCTTTATGTTTATGCGGGCGAAAGTTCCTTGCCGCTCCTCGCGCTGATTGTTGCGACCGTCAAGAAAAACGGCGGCGACGTTTCCAAATTGCGCGGCGTCATTGGAGCGAATCCCATTGCCGAATACGCGGCGAACGGCACGCTTAATCAAGACCTCGATAAACTTTTTGACGAGGCGGCGAACGTTGCTAAATGGGCTATTAAAAATTCTCCGAACGTCAAAACAATTTTTGTTCAGAGCGACGTTTTCAGCAACGGCGGCGCGAATGACGTTCAGGAAGTCGCTTACACAATCGCGGCAGGCGTCGCTTATCTGAGAGCTTTACTTGAACGCGGCTTGACGATTGACGAGGCGGCGTCTCAAATTGTGTTCGGCTTCTCGATGGGCGCGAATTTCTTCATGCAAATTGCTAAGCTCCGCGCAGTCCGTCCGATTTGGGCGCAGATTGTTAAAGCGTTCGGCGGCAATGAAGAATCCCAAAAAATTCGCATTCACGGACGCCCCGCAAAATTCTTCAAGACGATTTACGACCCGTATGTCAACATGCTCCGCGATACCACGCAACTTTTCAGCGGCGTAGTCGGCGGCGTCGACAGCTTTGAAAATTCAACGTTCGATGAGCCCGTCCGTAAAGGCGACGAGTTTAGCCGTCGTATCGCCCGCAATATGCAAATCATCCTCCAAGAAGAATTCGGCTTATTGCAACCGATTGACCCTGCCGGTGGTTCGTGGGCTGTCGAAACGCTTACCAAAGAAATTAAAGAAAAAATCTGGGCGGAGTTCCAAGTCATTGAGGGCAAAGGCGGTATCGTCGCCGCGCTCAAAGAAGGTTATCCGCAAGATGAAATCGCTAAAGTTTTGGCGGCTCGTTTCAAGGCGGCGGAGACTCGCAAGGATAGAATCGTCGGCAATAACATGTACGCCAACATGACTGAGGAACGCATTGACGCCCGCGCAGAAAGTCAAGCCGATAATCTTAGAGTTCGCAAAGTTACGATTGATGTTTATCTGTCGACCGTCGACGCTAAGGACGCGCTCGCCAATGTTAAAGCTGATGATGTTGATTCTGTTATTGCGGCGGCTGAAAAGGGCGCGACTATCGCTGAACTTCGCCAAGCTTTAGGAACTGCGGATGTTGCGGAGATTAAATTTATCGAGGCTCATCGTTGGAGTGAACGTTTCGAGGCTCTGCGCGAAGTCACCGAGAAATTCAAAGCCGAGACCGGCGACAACGTTAAAATTTTCCTCGCGAACATGGGCGCAATTCCTCAGCACAAAGCCCGCGCAGATTTTACTACGGGATTTTTACAAGTCGGCGCGTTTGAAGTTTTGGGCAATAATGGATTTAAAACTGTCGACGAGGCGGCTGAGGCGGCTAAGGCTTCGGGCGCGGACGCGGTTGTAATTTGTTCGACGGACGCCACTTATCCCGAAATTATCCCCGCGCTTGCTCCGAAACTCCACGAGGCTTTGCCCAATGCGACGGTATTTTTAGCAGGCGCGGCTCCTGCCGATTTAAAGGAAACTTACGACGCGGCGGGCATTGATGAATATATCCACGTCAAGGCGAATTGCTATAAGATTCTCCAAGCACTTCAGCAGAAAAAGGGGATGGCATAATGGCTGAATATAAAAATCCGGACTTCACGCAAATGGGTCTTAGCGACGCCCCGACTTCTGACGCGGCGGAGTGGAAGGCTAAATTTGAACAGGCGGCTAAAGAAGATTACGACAAACTGATTTATAAGACGATGGAGCATGTGCCCGTTAAGCCGCTGTACACGCACGACGAATACGAACATATGAATCATTTGGATTTCGTGAGCGGCATTCCGCCGTTCCTGCGCGGTCCTTATGCTACAATGTACGTCTTCCGCCCTTGGACAGTTCGTCAATACGCGGGCTTTTCGACGGCTGAAGAATCCAACGCTTTTTATCGCCGCAACCTCGCCGCAGGTCAAAAGGGTTTATCGATAGCATTTGACTTGCCGACACATCGCGGCTACGACGCAGATAATCCCCGCGTGTTTGGTGACGTTGGTAAGGCAGGCGTCAGCGTCTGTTCAATGCTCGACATGAATATTTTATTCAGCGGCATTCCCCTCGACCAAATGTCAGTTTCAATGACAATGAACGGCGCAGTCCTTCCGATTTTGGCGTTCTTTATTCAGAGCGGCATTGAGCAGGGCGTCGACAAATCTATCCTCAATGGCACGATTCAGAACGACATTCTTAAAGAGTTCATGGTTCGCAACACCTACATTTACCCGCCCGATATGTCAATGCGAATCATCGGCGATATTTTCGAGTACACGACTAAATATATGCCGAAGTTCAATTCGATTTCAATCAGCGGCTATCATATGCAAGAGGCGGGCGCACCTGCCGATATTGAACTTGGTTACACGCTCGCTGACGGTCTTGAATACATTCGCACGGGTATTAACGCCGGCTTGAAAGTTGACGCCTTCGCAAAACGTCTTAGCTTCTTCTGGGCTATCGGCAAGAATTATTTCATGGAAGTCGCGAAGATGAGAGCGGCTCGTGTCCTCTGGGCTAAGATCGTTAAGCAAATGGGCGGCACTGACGCTAAGTCTATGGCGTTACGTACTCACTGCCAAACGTCGGGCTGGTCGCTTACGGCTCAAGATCCCTTTAATAACATTTCTCGTACGGTTATGGAGGCAATGGGCGCGGCTCTCGGTCATACTCAATCGCTCCATACAAACGCGCTCGACGAAGCTATTGCTTTGCCTACGGACTTCAGCGCACGTATCGCCCGCAATACTCAGCTTTACATTCAAGACGAAACGTCCGTTTGCAAGATTATCGACCCATGGGGCGGCTCCTACTACGTCGAGGCTCTCACGAACGAAATTATCCCAAGAGATTGAACAGCTCGGCGGCATGGCTAAGGCTATCGCGACGGGCTTGCCGAAAATGCGTATCGAAGAGGCGGCGGCTCGTCGTCAAGCGCGTATCGATTCTAATAACGAAACGATTGTCGGCTTGAATAAATTCCGCCTCGATAAGGAAGACCCGCTTGAAATTCTTGCCGTCGATAACACAGCGGTTAGAAATGCGCAGGTCGAACGCCTCAACAAGCTCCGCGCAGAACGCAATGAAGATGATGTTCGTGCCGCGTTGGAAGCAATTACTAAAGCGGCTGAAACTCGCGACAACGGTAACTTGCTTGAATGCGCGGTTGAGGCGGCTCGTGTACGTTGCTCGCTCGGTGAAATTTCTGACGCTGTCGAAAAAATTAGCGGACGTTACCAAGCGACGATTCACACGATTAGCGGCGTTTATTCAAGCGAATTCGGCACGCAGACTGAACTTGATAAAGTTCGCGCCCGCGCAGATGAGTTTGAAAATCTTACCGGTCGTCGTCCGAGAATTTTTGTCGCGAAGATTGGGCAAGACGGTCACGACAGAGGCGCAAAGGTTATCGCGTCGAGTTTCGCAGATATGGGTTGGGATGTTGATGTCGGTCCGCTCTTCCAAACTCCTCAAGAAGCCGCGCAGGACGCTGTTGATAACGACGTTCACATTGTCGGATTTAGTTCATTGGCGGCGGGGCATAATACTTTGTTGCCCGAACTCGTCGACGAACTTAAGAAACTTGGGCGCGAGGATATTCTGGTTGCAATCGGCGGCGTCATCCCCGTTCAAGACTATGACCACCTCTACAAGAGCGGAGCCGTTGCGATTTTTGCGCCGGGCACCAACATTCCCGAAGCCGCAATGAAACTTTTGAACATTTTAGTTGACCGCGCTAAGGAAGAGGAAGACGCGGGCTGATTGAAAATTTTAAGCAAAAAAAATTAACCGTCAGGCATTCAAGCTTGACGGTTTTTTTTGTATCGATTAGACATTATTGCTTAACAAACTTACCCCCGCTGATTTTATAAGTGTCGCTGTCAATGTGGAAAGTCGTCGCTGTGAAACTCTTCAGCATAATCGAGCCGCCGTCATCAAATGAGAGCGAGACCGCTTTATCTTTCTTGCTGTAAGATGCCGTGAAGTCGAGGCTATCGAGCGTCAACGTATCTTTGTTGTCGAATGCATAAATCGTATCGTAGCCGTCGCCCAAATTGTAAATAAACGTATCGGCTCCCGCGTCGCCCCAAAGTTTATCGTTGCCTTTGCCGCCAATCAAAGTATCATTACCCGCCTTGCCGTAAAGCGAATCATTTCTACTTCCGCCGAGAATTGAATTGGCGAGCGCATTGCCGGTAATTTTAACTGCCAATGTCCTTTTCGAGGCGTCGATAAGTTTAACTTTCGAGCCAGCAGTTACGGGCGAAGTAGTCGCGTTCGTCACAGCCAAGAGCGTCGAATCTTTTTCCTTGCCGAAAATGTTAAGCGTCGACAAATCAGCCGCGCCAACGAGAGTTATTTTGCCTGCGCCGACCGTTAGGATAATGTCATCGTCGCTTTTTTTTGTAGAGTAAGTTCCCGTGCCATTGCCGATTTGAAGCGTCGACGTTTCGTTGAAGCCCTCAATTAAATCGTTACCGTCTCCACTCTTGTACTGGATGAAACTTTTTGCCTCGTCGGAACTCAGGCTAATTGTATCGTTGCCATTACCGCCGATAATCGTAACGTCATTAACAGATTCAACCTCGATAGAATCATTCCCTTTGCCGCTGTCGATTGTGACGTTTTGGCTGTAGTAACTTGTCCAAATGGTATCGTTACTTGCGCCGCTACTGATTGAAGTTAAACTGCTGTCGTTCCAAACATAATCGTCGTCCGCGCCGGTGTTTATTGTCGTGTTGAATCCCCAATTCCAAACTGAATCGTTACCATTGCCGCCGTTGATTGAAACATTCACGCCGCCGATATTTGTAATGGTATCGCTGTCGCCGAGCGCGTTAATCGTCGCGCCGTCAACGTCAAATATGTTGACATACTCCTCTTTGGCATTGGTGAGCTTTATAGATTTTGGTTTAGTAGGAATAGCCGCTTCCCATTCGCAGATAAGCCCAAAATTATTTTTTCCGTAGTCTGAATCGTCTTCGTAGCCACCTTCTAAATCTAAATCATTCCACGACCCCGAATTAGCGTACATCATCATAAACGGCTCGTTATCTTCATAGTTATCAGGCTGTTCCTCGTCCCAATTGGTGTAGCTGAAACTTTCATCCGTTACCCATTCCCAAGATTCATAATCGTTAGCCTTCCGACGTCCGCCCATCCAATAATTTTTCTTCGTGCCCTTTTCCTTGAGTAGATTGTTTATCGCAAATTGCTCGGCTTCGTCTGTGATTGTTACCAAATGCCCGCCGAGATTTTCACAGTAAACTTTAGCCTCTTCCCAAGTCATGCCGTCGCTGAAAAGTTTATAGCTGTGTCCGTTGTAGACGACAGCGTCGGACGAGATTGACGCGATATTGACGGCTTCCAAGCTCGCGGCGTTTTTCAACACAATTTTTCCGCTATCGACTTTAACGATAATATCTTTGCCGCTTTTAGTCGTCGAGTAAGTTTTTCCCGAAATGCTAAGTGTATCCGACTCGTTGAAACCCCAAACAGTATCACTACCGTCGCCCGCGTTGTATTGAATAACGTTATCCGCGCTGCCGCTCATGAGAGAAATTTTATCGTTGCCTTTTCCGCCGTCGATTGAAACGTTTGAGGCTTTGTTGGTAATGGTGTCATTGCCGCCGAGTGCTTGAATCGTCACAGCGTCAAACGCGACAATCATAAAATCATTTTTCGACGTGCCCTTGATAGTCTCGGCCATAAAACCCTCTCCCTAAAAAATTTGCAAAAAAAGTTGCCCCGATATTGTCGAGGCGCAAAAAGTTTTGTCGAAGATTTATTTTACGGGGACGCAGTGCTTATCGTTGATGTCGGCAACTTTCTGAACGCGGCGACGATATTTTTCAGCGGTGAGCGGTTCGGTTTTCATCCAAGTTTTGACGATTTCCATAGCGATAGCCGAGCCGATAATTTTTCCGCCGATACATAGGACGTTAGAATCGGTGTGTTCGCGGGAAAGTTGCGCGCAGAACGGATCTTGACAGACAGCCGCGTAAATGCCGTAGATTTTGTTGGCGATGAGTGCCGAACCGTAGCCGACGCCGTCAACGAAAATGCCGCGATCGCATTCGCCCTTCGCAACCGCCAATGCCGCAGGATAAACGAAATCGGAAAGGTCGCAAGCTCCCTCGTCGTAAGTGCCGAAGTCTTTTACCTCGTGTCCCTGCTCTTCGAGATAAGCCTTAATCTGATTTTTGAGTTGAGTTCCGGCGTGGTCGTTCGCCATTGCAATTTTCATTTGAATCCCTCCAAAAAATTTTTACCAGTTTATCACATTGACAAAAAAAAATAAAGCCCGAAGATTTTTTCGAGCTATATTTTTCTTTCGACGTGAGACTTTATTAGAATTGGGCTCGCCGCGCAGGACGATGTTTGCTGAAACAATCGCGGCAGTAAATCGGGCGATCGTTTTTCGGTTCAAATGGGACTTCGGTTTCCTTACCGCAGTCCGCGCAGATTACGGTGAACATTTGGCGTTGCTCGCCGCCGTCGCGATTGCGCTTACGTTTGCCTCTGCAGTCGCGACAACGAACGGGCTCATTCTCGAAGCCGCGTTCTTGATAAAATTCCTGTTCGCCCGCGCTGAAGATGAATTCTTTTCCGCAGTCCTTGCACACGAGTGTTTTGTCTTCAAAAGCCATTAAAAAAATCTCCTTACAGCATAAAAAAATTCTTCTGTTCGACTCGCAACGTTACTTGAATCGACACGCGGGGATTATATCATGCTTTACGAAAAAAGCAAGCTTTGTATAACGCAAAGAGACACGCCGCTTGGACGTGCCTCTGAAATTTCTTATGGAGCGGGCAATGGGAATCGAACCCACCTCTAAAGCTTGGGAAGCTCTCATTCTACCGATGAACTATGCCCGCGCTAATCTTTATGGTAATAATTGCGAGATGCTTGCGCGATTTTGATTGAACATTTTCATTCCGAATAAGGCAAATTGTTCTAAGGTTTGTTGGCTACGCAATTCCGTAACCTGTCGTGCGATGTCGGCGTCGTTTATGGTTGACAACGCGCCGAGCTGATTTTCTTCCATAGTCGTATAATTTGCCTGTTGGAATTCCAAGCGTTGAAGTTGTGCGCCTTGCGTCGTCGCCTCGTCAAGAGCAGGATCCAAAGTTTCAAACGTGAAACCATCCACGACATAATCACCCAATACATGCATACTGTCGAGAAGATCTCCTACAACCGTGTTAGCTTGGTCGACGATTTTCAAAGAACTGGATGCCGCTTCAGCCGTCGACACGTCGATTTTAACATTGCCTTGCGAGTCCGTCAAGCCTAAAGTTGTGGAGCGGAGGTCTCCGGCTTGGAAATTCTCGTAGCCGTCAATACCGGCGAGCACCATTCCGTTTCTGGAGCCGTCAAGCATATTCATGCCGTTGTACTGGACATAAGCATTGGCGTCGATTTGCGAAATGATTTGATTGATTTCCGCTTGAATAGCCTGACGATCCAGCGCGCCGTTTGTATCGTTAGCCGCGTTGACAATATGTTCCTTAATTGCTGTCAAGGCTTTGATAGTGTTATTGGTCGCGCCTTCCGAAACTCTGATTGCGGAGCTGATGTTCTGAGTGTTCTGGATTGATTGTGCCGTTGAGCCGATGTTGTTTGACAAGCGGGCGGCTATCGCATATTCAGACGCGCCCGCTGATGCAGTCGGGTAATTGGTACCCGTTGTGATTTTTTGAAGCGTTTTTTGCGTGACGTTGTTAATGCTGTTATAATTGCTTACATAATGATTCACGCCGCCTACTGTCATAGCCATTTTGATTCACCCTTTCTTGAATCTGAAAATTCCTGCCACTTGTCTAGGTTGATGATACCATAAAAATTTTTACGGCACAAGAATTTTTTCCTGAAAAGGCTAAAAAATTTTTGGAGGGCGCGGTTATTGGCGTTGCGTGAAAAATCGGCGCGTGATAAAATTGTTTCAGAATTTTTCGCAAAGGTGGTATGGGTGATGGTTCATATAGTGGGAGCGGGTCCGGGCGACCCCGAATTAATCACAGTCAAAGGACACAAACTTTTAAGCAAGGCAGACGTCGTAATTTATGCGGGTTCGCTCGTCAACGAGGACATTCTACAAATTTGCAAGCCCGAAGCAGAAATCTACAACTCCGCGCAGATGATGTTGGAGGAAGTTTTGCACGTCATAACGCTGGCGGAAAAGGCGGGCAAGATGACAGTTCGTTTGCACACGGGCGACCCGTCAATTTACGGCGCGATTCAAGAGCAGATGGACGCGATGACCGAGCGTGGCATAGAATTTGATGTAACGCCGGGCGTGAGTTCATTCTTAGCGGCGGCGGCAGCTCTCAAACAAGAATACACATTGCCGGGCGTGACGCAGACGGTAATAATCACTCGGCGCGGCGGACGTACTCCCGTCCCCGATACCGAATCACTTAAAAAACTCGCGCAACATCAAACGACGCTTTGCATATTCTTGTCGGTAAATCTTTTGGATGAAATTAAACGCGACCTCATGAGCGCGGGCTTCAAATCGTCGACACCCGTCGCGGTGGTTTATAAAGCGTCTTGGCCGGGCGAAGAGAAAATTATTAAAGGGCGGCTCGATAATATCGTTCAGCAAGTCAAGGAGGCAAACATTGACCGCACGGCGTTGGTAATCATCGGGCACTGCCTCGATTCAAAAAGTTATCAGAAGTCCAGTCTTTATTCTCCGAGATTCAGTCATATGTTCAGGCAGGCGAGATTTTAAATTGAGAACAGCAATTATATCATTGACAGCGAACGGCAAACGCCTCGCCGATAAAATTTCCGCGCAAGTCGGCGGGCAGATTTTTACTAAGGGAAGAAATTTCGAGAAGCTCTCCGAATTGGTAGCGACTGTTTTTGGCAAGTTTGACGGACTTATTTTTATCTGCGCGGCGGGGATTGTCGTGCGAATGATCGCGCCGCATATCGTCAGCAAACTCAGCGACCCTGCGGTTTTGGTTATCGACGAGCGCGGACAAAATGTTATCAGCCTTTTAAGCGGGCACGTCGGACGGGCGAATGAACTTGCGATTAAAATTGCTAAGGCTATCGAAGCGAATCCTGTTATCACGACGGCAACTGATGTGGCTGGGAAATTTTCTGTCGACGCCGTTTCTTCCAAGCTTGGACTTATTCCTGAACCTAAAGAGGCGATTAAGGCGATTAACTCGGCGATTCTGCGCGGCGAAGATGTTTTCGTTACGGCGGGCGACGTTCGATTGAATTTAATTCCACAAAATCTTATCGCGGGTGTCGGTTGCCGACGCGGAACTTCATCGCTAAAAATTTTCGAGGCAATTCAACACGCCTGCGCAATGATTCATCAACCTATTGAGCGCGTAAAACTTTTGGCGAGCGTCGACGTTAAAAGGGACGAAACCGGACTTACTTCGCTGGCTGAAGTTATGGGCTTGGAGGTAAAATTTTTCTCCGTCGCTGAGATCCAAAAAAAAATCGACGAGTACAAACTCGAAGAATCAAAATTCGTTATGCGTTCAGTCGGCGTCGGCAATGTTTGTGAGGCGGCGGCTCTTTGTTGCGTAGAAAATGCACGCTTTGCCCTCCCCAAAACTGCCTTTAAGGGCGTGACTGTTGCCTTGCTCTGGGAAAAATAATTATCTTTTCACTATCGACGGCGTTATTATCGCCAGCAAAACTAAAATTATCCCGAACGATTCAACGAGTCCGAAAGCCGTACCGAAAATTATCCAACTTATCACCACTGACGCCGCAGGTTCCGTCGTCGCCGTGATTGACGCTTCCTCCGGCGTTAAATATTTCAAGCCCGCGTTGAAACTCAGAAACGCCGCAACCGTCCCGAAAATTATTATCCAAATCACATCGAAACTTACTTCCGACGTAAAAAATCCGCTCCAATTCCAATCGTTTATCAAAGAAAATGTAAACAGCCCGCCGATAAACATTCCTACGCCCGTTAAAAATAGCGGGTCAATTTTTTTTGCAAATAAATGTTTGGGATATATCGCGCTGAAAGCAAAAGTCGCGCCGCTTGCCAAACTCCAAAGTACGCAACTGAGCGGTACCAATAATTTTGTGGGGTTGCCGCCCGTCACCAATAAAAATACTCCCAGCATCGCGAACACTACTGCTAAGACTTCGCCGAATCTGGGGAATCGTCTGCCGTAAAAACTTTCCCATAAAACAACCATCGCAGGGCACGTGTAACAAATTACCGTAGCCGCCGCCGCGCCGCCCGTCTCTATCCCTTTAAAGTAAGTGTATTGCATTAAAACCATGCCGATTATCCCGTAAATTATTACGTCAAGCCAATTTCTCGGCTCGCTGTTTAATATCGTCGTCGTCCGCCAAAATTTTTTGCTCCGCAATGAAACTATTATCAAAACCAAGCCCGCGACGCACATTCTGATATTCGTGAGCTCCATCGCAGTTTTTTCCGAGTACATAAAAAAATCTTGCGCCGCGACGCCCGAACTCGCCCAAAAAATCCCCGCCATGCCGACGAGGATTAATGCCAAACTCCTTTTCAATCAAAAAGCCTCCTACTTTATGAATCGCGGCTTTAAAATCAGCGTCACGAAATAAAATATCGCCGCGCAAACTACGATTGTCGCGCCCGCCGCCGAATTTATCTCGTAAGCCGCTACCAAACCTGTTAAGCCCGAAATTAACGCTATCAATACGCTCAAGACGTGGTAACTTTTAACGGAATTGGTGACGTTGCGCGCCGCCGCCGCCGGTAACACCAATAGCGCGTTGATTATCAAAATGCCGACCCATTGAATGCTTAACGCTACCACGACCGCTAACAATATCGCAAAAATCGATTCGACGAGTTGCGTTTTTATCCCGCGACTGCGTGCCAGCGTCTGATTCACCGACAATATCAGCAAGCGGTTGAAAAGTATCGCCCAACTTATCACGACGATTAAAAATACCAAAGCTAACCATGTTAAATCGCTTTTGGATATGCTGAGTAAGTCGCCGATTAGGAAGCGCGAAAATTTATTGAACTGCCCGCCCGCCGACATCAACATTAAACCCAAAGCTATCGCTGTAGAGCTGAAGACTCCAATAACCGTGTCCGCGCCCGCGTGTGATTTATTTTTTATGTACGTTATCAGCAATGCAAAGATTATCGAGAAGCCTAACAGCCCGAAAATTTCTGAGCCGACGCCGATTAACGCGCCGATTGCTATGCCCGTAAATGCTCCGTGCCCCAGCGAGTCCGAGAAAAACGCCATTCGATTCGAGACAACCATTGTCGACAGCAAACCAAATAACGGCGTCACGAGCAACACCGCCGCTAAAGCATTCCGCATGAATTCATATTCCAACAAGAAACATCAACCTATCAAAGGAAATTTTCTTAAAAGTAGCCCCCTCCAAAATCGGAAGGGGCTTTCTCAGATTAAAATTTCCTCAACCAAAGCCAAAATATTTTCGTGAATGTCAGTCGAGCTCCGCGCAAAATTTTTATCCGCGCAGTTTACAACCTTCCAATCAAATTTCTGCGCGATTTCCTTGTACACGTTGTAAATTTTGCTCATGTATTCGGCATCGGATTCGTGAATATCTTCGCGCCCGCGCTCTTTGCGAAGTATGGCACTTATTGCGGGCGGCATGTCGAGGAAAATTGTCATGTCGGGACGTGGCAATTTAAATCGTTCATACTCCAAATCGTCAAGCCACGCTAAAAATTTTGTGCGCTCGGTTTTCTTTTTAAACTTCGCCGCTTGATAAGCCATGTTGGAGCCGACATAACGGTCGCATAAAATAAGCCCGCCGTCCTCGTAAAAATTTTTCCATTCGGTAAAGCCCGCAAATCTGTCGACAGCGTAAAATGTCGCCGCCGCGTAGGGGTTGACAGCCTCCGCGTTTCCTCCGAAATCCCCGCGCAGATACATCGTAATCAACGCCGAAGATTCGGATTCGTAGTTGGGAAAGCTCACGCGCCTCACATTAACTTCCAAATCGCGCAGGCGTTCAAAAAGTTTTCGCGTCTGCGTCGCCTTGCCGGAGCCGTCTGAGCCTTCGATAACGACCAACTTCCCCATACCGTTCACCCCCATTAAATTTTTATGAAGAAAATGACTGTACTTATTAGACAAGCCGTTGATATTTCCTGCAAGTTAAAGAACATCGGCAAAGTGCGGGCGCAATTTTTTAAAACACCACGCGCCGATAAACATAATCAAAGCCGTCACGAACCAATAATACGCCGTCAAATGCGCGTGCTCCCAAAACCATTCGTGATAAATAAAACTCTGGCGATAACCTTCCACAACGTAATAAGCAGGATTGAGTTTCAAAAAAAATTGGAACTGCGCGGGAATCATTTGCAAATTCCAGAAAATCGGCGTGCCCCAAAACCCGAATTGCAACAGCATCGAAACTAACTGCCCAATGTCGCGTAGAAAAACCGTCAGCGAACTCGTCATCCAACTTATCCCCAGAGATAAACAAATCATCGCGAAGAAATAATAAATTATCTGCAGGTTGTAAATCGTGGGCAAGTAGCCGTAAGCCGCGAACATTGCAAACAGTACGCCGACAAAAAATAAGTGCACGACAAGCGCAGAAATTATTTTGACAATCGGCAAGAGTTCGACGCGGAAAACAATTTTCTTGACGAGAAATGAACTCTCGATAATCGAATAAGTCGCCCGCTGAATGCTCTCGTTAAGAAAAAACCAAGGGAACATTCCGCACACAAGCCATAAGATAAACGGGAAATTATTCATGGGGACGGATTTAAAACCGACTTGGAAGACGAACCAGAAAATAAAAACCGTAACGGTCGGTTGAATGAACGCCCATAAAATTCCGAGATACGAACCGAGATAACGTTGGCGGAAGTCGCGCTTAGTCATCTGCCATAAAAAATTTCTGTTGGTGATGATGTCGCGAATCAAGCCGATTAGATTCTTGAGATAATTTTTCACAGTCATTATTTTACGTCCAAATTTTTATCGGGGCGCATTATAGCACAAATCAAACGCCGCGCCAAAAAATTTTTATCCGTTGCAAAGCGCATGGGGATTTTTTAGCGGCAAGCATTGACCGAAACCAAATTGCACAGTAAAATCTTACATAAAGTTTTCAGGAGAAATTTAATAAAGGTGAGCGACATGGAAAAGGCAACGGTCGTAATAATCGGCGGCGGCGCGACGGGGTTAGGGATTTTGCGCGATTTGTCGATGCGGGGCGTCAAGGCTCTTCTGATTGAGAAAAAAGATTTAATCAACGGGGCAAGCTCGCGCTATCATGGACTTCTTCACAGCGGCGGACGTTATGCCGTTAAGGATAAGGAAGCGGCTCGCGAGTGCATTATCGAAAATCAAATCCTGTGCAAAATCGGCAAGGGTTGTGTGGAGCCGTGCGGCGGCATGTTCACGAGACTTGACATTGACGACCCTGCTTACGAGGAACTTTGGATTAAAGGTTGCGCGGACAGCGGCATTGAGGCGACGCCGATAACTTTGGACGAGGCTTTTAAATTGGAGCCGAGACTTTCTCGCAAGCATGTTAAGAGCGCGTACCTTGTGCCCGACGCGGCGATTGACGGCTTCCGTATGGCGTGGCAACTGATTGATTCGTCGAGACGTTACGGCGGACGATTTAAAACTTACACTGAAGTTATCGGCTTCGACACCGTCAACGGAGAACTGCGCGGCGTCAAAGTTCGTAACCAATTCACGGGCGAGACTTACGAAATCGGTTGCGATATTGTTGTTAATGCTGCCGGCGGTTGGGCGGGTTTTATCGGAAAGCTCGCGGGCGTTGAAATCGGCGTTCAACCTGACAAGGGCACGCTCATTGCTTTTAATCAGCGGATTGTTAATCACGTCGTCAATCGTTTGCATAAATCTTCCGACGGCGATATTTTTGTCCCGCACGGTTCAATTACGATTCTCGGCACTTCGTCGATGAGCATTCCAGACCCCGAAGACACAAGCACCTCCCGCGCAGAAGTCGAGAACCTTTTAAAAATCGGCGAACAAACTTTTGAGAATCTGCGCGACTTCAGGATTTTGCGGGCGTTCGCGGGCTCCAGACCTTTATACATTCCGCCGGGCGGAGCAAGCGGGCGCGGGGCTTCCAGAGGTTTTGCGATTATCGACCATGAGCGCGACGGCTTAAAAGGTTTCTTCACGATTGTCGGCGGCAAGTTTACGACGTTCAGATTAATGGCGGAAAAAATTTGCGACCAAATCTGCGCGAAACTCAACGTAACGGAGAAATGTCGGACGGCGGAGGAGCCGATTGTTCCCGAAGTTTCACAAGCGGATAAGGAACGCGCCAGAAAATTTTTCCCGTCGTATGGAACTGAACTTGCAGCTACCAGATTGGGCGTTGAACGTTTTAAAAGAGTCGTGGAACGTTTGGAGAGTGATGTTGAAAGTCGCGAGTTGATTTGCGAGTGCGAAAACGTTACCCGCGCAGAAGTCGAGGAGATTTGCAAGGAAGATACGATTTTTAACATTGACGATGTACGGCGGCGGACGCGGATTGGCATGGGCACTTGTCAAGGGAATTTCTGTTCGTTCAGAGCGACGGCGGTTTTCGCTGATATGGGCGGCAATTCAATGGCAAAAGATTCACTGGTGAGGTTGCGCGAATTTTTGCAAGGACGTTGGAAGGGAATACGCCCCGTGTTATTGGGCAGGACACTCCGCGAAAGTGAAATGACGCGTTCAATCTACGAACTTTCAATGAACGTGACGGGAGGCGAGCCGCAATGAAAATTTCTGACGTGATTATTATCGGCGGAGGACTTGCGGGTTTGATGGCGGCGGCGGTTGCGGCTAATCGCGGGCAAAATGTTACGTTGCTGACTTACGGCTCCGGTTCGTTGCCATTGGCGAGCGGCGCGATTGATTTTCTTAACGCCAAAGCTCCCGCCGTTGCGATTAAAAATCTTCCCGACAATCATCCTTATAAAAAAATCGGCATGAAAAATATCGACGCGGCGGCTAAATTTTTCTGCGAAGTTACCGCGCAGGATAATCTTCCTTACAACGGCAAACTTTCCGCGCAGATTCCGATTGTTACTGCCGTCGGCACGCTGAAATATTCTTGTCTCGTCCCCGAATCTATGGACGCTTCCAATCTTATAAACAAGAAAAAAATTTACGTCGCGGGCGTTAAGGGGCTCAAAGATTTTTATGCGTCGATGTTAGTTGATAACCTCAAAAAATATTTCCCCGCTAAAAATTTTGAAGTCGCAACGCTTGACCTTGAACTTTTGGGCGGACGCGATATTACTTGCATGGGTGCCGCGCGGCTTTTAACCGGTAACGAACAAATTCTCGCCGACGGCTTAAAAACTTTGAACGCCACCGCAGACGACGCGATTATCTTGCCGCCGATTCTCAGTTTAGAAGATAGCAACGTTAAATCTCAACTCCGCGCAGATGTTATCGAGACAACTTGCTTGCCGCCTTCTCCGCCGGGTATTCGTCTGCAACGTGCTTTCACAAAATATTTGCAACGTGCAGGCGTCAAAGTTTTTGGAAATTCAAAAGTCATTCGCGGCGTCGTCGAAGATAAAAAAATTACGGGCGTCGTCGTCAAGAGCGTTGCCCGCGAAAAAATTTTCTACGGTAAAAAAATTATCCTCGCGACGGGCGGCTTTTACAGCGGCGGTTTGATTATGCACGAATTCGACAAACCTGCGGAGCCGATATTTAATTTGCCGGTTTTCTGTCGGGCGGGCGCGGAGAATTGGAGTAATGAAAAACTTTTCGACGATAAGCCGCAAGGTTTTTCTATGACGGGCATTTTAACGGACGAGAATTTAAATCCCGTCGACGCGAGCGGCAAAATTATTTACGAAAATCTTCACGTGGTCGGGGCGAATCTCGGCGGCGTTGATTTTATTCATGAACGTTCGGCGGGCGGCGTGGCGATTTCTTCTGCTTATAAAGCGGCGATAATTTAGGAGGCGGCGATTGTGAACGACATGACAAAAGCGATTTTTACGGGCGATCGTTGCCTTTCGTGTACGTCTTGCATGGCGAGTTGTCCGGTTATGGCGGCGATTAAAGATTATCGCGGTCCGAAGTTGGTTGCGCCTGCTCACGGGCGGCTACATTTTTCGCAAGCAGACATCGAGACGACTTTGGAATTTTGTTCAAACTGTAAGACCTGCGATAGAGCTTGTCCGTCGGGCGTGGCGGTTTCGACGCTTAACATGTTGCAACGCGCCGAGTATTACAAAACCCATAAGCACACGCGAGCTGAAGAAATGTTGGCGCACAACGAACGCATGGCTAATTTGATTCGCAAGATACCTTTTGGCGCGACGTTCGCGAATATCGGCGTGAACATTGGCAAAACTTTGAACGTCTTCGATAAGCTTGGCATAGCGGGCGAACGTAACATGCCAACCTACGCCGCGACGCCTTTTAAAAATTTATTTCGCAGAATCAAGCAGAGTACATCGGGTAAAAAAATTGTGCTGTTCACGGGTTGCTACATCAACGACAACGAGCCGCAAGTCGGCGAGGCTTTTGTTAAGGTTATGAATGCGAACGGCTACGAAGTTTTAATCGACGAAAATTTTAATTGTTGCGGGTCGCCGCTGGTTAGTATGGGATTTCTGGACGAGGCTCGCGCTCACGCCGGTAACAACGTCGCGAGGATTTTGGATTGGAAGAAAAAAAATATCCCCGTCGTGACGCCTTGCACGAGTTGTTCGCTTATGCTTAAGGCGGAGTATCATGAACTTTTCGGCGAGGATGTAATGTATGAAGCCGCGCAGAATGTTTACGACGCGTTTGAATTTTTGGAGCTGTTACAGGAGCGCGGCGAGTTCAACGACAATTTAAAGCCGCTTAATCAAAAGTTTTTATATCACGTTCCCTGTCATTTGAAGTCACAAGCGATTGGACTGCCTGCCGTGAACATTTTGGAAGAAATTAGCGGCGTCAAAGTTCAGACGGCTGACGCAGATTGTTGCGGCATTGCGGGCAATTACGGTTTCCGTAAAGATAAGTACGAAATTTCCATGAAGATTGGCAAGAAACTTTTCGAGCGCGTTAAGCAAAAAGATTTCGACAAAGTTATCAGCGACTGCGGCACCTGCCGAATTCAAATTCATCACGGGACAGATATTAAGCCTTGCCACCCGATAGAAATTTTGGCAGAAGCTTACTAAAAGAAAGGCGGAGATTGAAATGACAACAACGGAGGAAAGGTTAAGCAGTCTTGAAGCAAAGTTTGAATTATTCATGCATGAAGCTCACGATATGCGGCAGGAAATGCGCGACAGAGACAATCAGCGAGCGGCAGAAATTGTCGAACTGCGTCAGCGGCAAGATGCGGATAGAAAAGCACTCGAAGACAAAATCGACAGGCTCGGCGATAAAATTCAAAACACAGTAATAGCGGCAGTCGTCGGCTTCGGGGCAATAGTATTCGCGGCAGTTTCAGTGTTGAAGGGATAAGTAATTTTGACAAAGACAAGCCGCTTGAATATAATTGACGCGCAAAAATTTTCAGCACTTAGATTCAACCAATTTGCAAAGGAGTGATAGCAATGGATTTCGGAATGACTTCGGCGGGCGAATCGTGCGGAGTGTTCGGCATGTACGACCTCGACGGCGGCGACGTGGCTCCTGCAATTTATTACGGGCTTTACGCTCTGCAACATCGCGGGCAGGAAAGCGCGGGTATAGCAGTCACGGACACGGCAACCAGACGCGATAAAGTTTTTTGTCACAAGGACTTGGGGCGCGTCAATAAAGTTTTCAATGCGGAAAATATCGCCGCGCTTGACGGGAATTTGGGCGTCGGACACGTGCGCTATTCGACGGCAGGAGCTTCTACTCGCGAAAACTCTCAGCCGCTTGTCTTGGCTTATATCAAGGGAACGCTAATGCTGGCTCATAACGGCAACCTCGTCAACGCCCCAAGACTTCGGCGCGAATTGGCGGCGGGCGGCGCGATTTTCCAGACAACGACTGACTCTGAAACCATTGCCTATCACATTGCCCGCGAACGCGTTAAATCTCGTTCCGTTCAAGAGGCGACCGTCCGCGCCTTAAAAAAAGTTCAAGGTTCTTATTCGCTCGTTGTTGCCAGTCCGCAAAAATTAATCGGTGCTCGCGATCCGTGGGGATTCCGACCGTTGGTGCTCGGCAAGTTAGACAATGCTTACATCATAACTTCGGAGACTTGCGCGTTGGAAACTATCGACGCTGAATTTATTCGTGACATTGAGCCCGGCGAAGTCGTTACGATTTTTCAAAACGGCAGAATCGAATCTAACATGGAACTCGCCCTGCCTAAGGAAAAAACTGCGCGGTGCGTCTTCGAGTATATTTATTTTTGCCGCCCCGATACGACGTTCGACGCAATGAGCGTTACTCGTTCGCGGATTATCGCGGGCAAGTTGTTAGCGCGTATTCACCCCGTCGAGGCTGATTTAGTTGTCGGCGTTCCGGAGTCGGGCAACATGGCGGCTGTCGGCTACTCAATGGAATCGGGAATTCCTTACGGCATTGCTTTTACAAAAAATACTTACGTCGGCAGAACTTTTATTAAGCCGCAACAATCCAGCCGTATGCAGAGCGTTAAAGTTAAGCTGAACGTCCTGCGCGAGGTTGTCAACGGCAAGCGCATTGTTATGATTGATGATTCGATAGTTCGCGGCACGACCAGCAATAAAATCGTCACGATGCTTCGGGAGGCGGGCGCGGCTGAAGTTCATATGCGCGTTTCGAGTCCGCCGTTTTGTCACCCGTGCTATTTTGGTATCGACATTCCCAATCGCGAACAACTTATCGCGCACAATCGGAGCGTCGAGGAGATTTGTAAAGTTTTGGGCGCGGATTCACTTGGCTACTTGCCGATTGGTTGCCTCGATGAAATGGTTGGCGGGCGTCCGATTTGTACGGCGTGTTTCAGTGGCGATTATCCCATTCCTCCGCCGACGGAAGACATTCGCGGGGAGTATGATAAGTAGGTTTCAGGGGGCAGGGGTCAGTAATCCCTGAACCCTAGTCCCTAACCACTTTTCATCTTTTAATCTTATAATCTTTTCATCTAAGAGAGGAGATTTTAAAATGAGTTTCTTGGAATTGGCAAAGGCGCGTTATTCATGCCGGAAATTGACGGACGCGGCGATTGCGCCGGAGAAAATCGAACGCATTTTGCAGGCGACGATTGCGGCTCCGACGGCTAAGAATCTTCAACGTTACACAATCTGGGCTATCAAATCGCTCGAAGCTTTCGACAAACTTAAGCAGGCAACCAATTATACTTTCGGCGCAAAATTGGCGTTTGTTATCGGCGCAAAAAAAGACGGCGCATTTGACCGCCCCTTTGACAATAAAAATTTCGCCGAGATTGACGCCGCGATTGTCGCAACGCACATGATGTTAGCGATTCAAGACGAGGGGCTCGGCACGACTTGGGTTGGCTACTTCGACGCGCCCAAAATGCAAAAACTTTTCCCCGAAATGCAAGGCTATGAATTAATCGCTATCTTCCCCGTCGGCTATCCTGCTGATACTGCCAAGCCTTCCAATCGTCATGAAGACCGCCGCCCGATGTCGGAAGTCGTCGTTGAGTTGTGAATGTTAAGGGCAAGTTCGGCGAGGACTGCGCGGCTGATTTTTTAGAGGCGCAAGGTTATAAGATTGTCGCGAGGAATTTTCGGATACGTTCGGCGGAAATTGATATAATCGCGCAGATTGACAACGTGATAATTTTTATTGAAGTCAAGGCACGTTCAAATATTCGTCACGGCTTGCCGAGTGAGGCTGTCAACTTTCGCAAGCAGAAAAAAATAATCGAGGCAGCGAGCGTTTTCCTTCAAGACGAAAATTTTTCGGAGTGCGCTTGTCGCTTCGACGTTATAGAAATTTATCTGCGCGGCGAACACGTCGAAGAAATTAATCACATTGAGAACGCTTTTGAAGTTCAGGGGGAATTTTAGATGGAGCCTGTTATTCTGCCTTACAAAGGTAAGATACCCAAAATCGCCAAAGATGTTTTCGTCGCGCCGAATTCATCTGTTGTCGGCGACGTGGAAATCGGTGCGGGTTCGAGTATTTGGTTTGGAGCGGCTGTTCGCGGAGACTTTCAACCCGTAAGAATCGGCAACTACACAAACATTCAAGATAACTGCACTGTTCACGTTATGGGCGACACGCCGACTGAAATTGGAAACTACGTCACGATTGGGCACAACGCGATTATCCATTGCCGCAGAATTGGCAACGACTGTTTAATCGGCATGGGCTCGATAATTCTCGGCTACTCGGAGATTGGCAACAACTGCATTATCGGCGCGGGCACGGTTATCACGCAGTATAAAAAAATCCCGAATAACTCGCTGGTCTTCGGTAATCCCGCTAAAATTATGCGAGCCCTCCGTGATGATGAAATTGTTGCGCTGAGAACTTCGGCAATGCATTATTACGAGTGCGCCAAAGAATACGTTGTGCATTTGGGCATGAGCGATTGGCTTGATAAGTAAAAAAATTAAGCGTCGAGATTTTTCCCGACGCTTTTTTTATTTGTCGACGAGTTTAAAGCCGCCGTCAATTTTTTCTATCCGCCGCTGATTGTAGAGGTGTCCGACTGCCCGTTTAAACGCCGCCTTACTTAGTTTGAATGCCGCGTAAATTTTTTCGGGCGCGGTTTTGTCGTGGAAGTTCATCGAGCCGCCGTTTTTCTGCATAAACGTAAAAATTTTTTCGGCGTCAATGTCCATGATTTTTTCTTTAGCGCGGTGCATTTCGTCGGAAACTTTCATCGAAACCGCAAGCCTGCCCGACTTATCGCTGTAAAGTTTCGCCCAAACAATATCGCCGACTTTCGGACGCCCTTTCATTTCAGCGAACGGCATAAAAATTCCGCGCTCCGCTCCAACGTCTGCAAAAGCTCCGTCCTTCGTCACGTTGATAATTTTCAATCGGGCAATTTGACCTTCGCGCATTTTCGGGACGCGCATACTGGCGGTTAATCTTTTTTTTGGGTCGAGGTAAAGAAAAACTTTCACGACATCGCCAATCGCAACTTCCGCCGTCTGCTGAGTTTTATGCAGAAGAATATCATCGGAACTGTTGCCGGTGCCCGCGTCGAGGAATGCGCCCAACTCGCTCGTGCGGACGACTTTAAGCGCGGCGACCGTCATAGGTTTAAGTTCATTCTTCATAGAATTTAATCTTCGCCTCGCTCCAAAGTTGTTCAAGCGCGTAGTACTGGCGATTTTCTTCCTTAAAAATGTGCGCCACAACGTCGCCATAATCCAAAAGAATCCACTCGCCCTCGTGATAACCTTCGCGGTGGCTGAAGTGAATGCCTTCCTTATCGAGTTCCTCCTCAATGTTGTCGGCAATGGCTCTGACTTGCGTCGCCGTCTGCGCGGAACAAATCACAAAGTAATCCGTCGAGAACATTACGCCGCGCATGTCCATCGTGATAACTTCGCTCGCCTTCTTATCGCTCGCCGCCTTGCAAATTTTCTTCGCCAATTCAAATGTCTTCAAGTTACATTCCTCCATAAATTTATTCGCTACTAAGAATTTGTTCGCTGTCCGCGTCGCCCTCGTCAGATTGTTGAACAATATCTTGCAACGGGAACAGCTCACTCATTCGCGCTTCCAACTCCGCAACGTTCGGAACCCATGCGCCATCGACATTCTCCGAACCCGGTAACATTAACGTCGACGGCGGGTCGGAACTCATTTTCCGTAAGACGTTCGCCAAGTGCGCCGAGTCAAAAATTTCCGCGCTTGTCTCCATTCTGTTGCGGAATATGTCGGCTATGGCGGGCAACTTCGGTATCGTATCGAGCTGTAAAACTTTTGCATACAACGCCTTGATAAATTTCTGTTGACGTTGCACGCGCCCGACGTCGCCGAGTTTTTCGCCGCGATACCGTAAATATTTTTGAACTTCCTCGCCCGATAAATGTTGATAGCCTTGCGGAATGTGAATCGATAAACCCGCCGCCTCGTCCTCGTAATCCATATTCTCCTCGACGTAAATATCCAGCCCGCCCAAAACATCAATCAAATCTACAAACGTCGTCATGTCGATGATTATGTATTGGTGAATTGAAATGCTTAGGAGTTTTGAAACCTCGCGGACAAGGACGGTCGCGCCGCCCCAACTGTAAAGCGTGGCAATTTTTCCGGAGTAACTGCGCGAAGTTACCCAAGTGTCGCGTGGAATGGAAATGATTCGGCTTTTGCCGGTGTCGTTAGAAAAACTCAGCACCAAAATCGTATCCGCCTCTTGCAAGTGGCTATCGTCGACGCCGAGAATTAAAATATTCGTGTACCCTTCAAACTTCGGGTCAGCCGGTCCCATGCGCGCCGTCTTGCGGTCGGTGTAACCTTTATACATGTCCGCGAATTCATTATAAACGCGAAGCCCCGCATTGTACACGCTGAAGCCGACAAATAAAATCGCGGAACCAATCAAGCTCAAAATAACCAACACAAAAATCAGACGAAAGGCTTTAATCCTACGCCTGCGCCTCAAATTTTTGCGTTTCTTTTCGATGTTATCTTTGGTTTCGTTAGCCATAAGGGTTCCGCTTTCTTTTTACTTATTGAGCAGGAGAAAATTTCTGGCGGCGACGGTGTCGGGGTGTACAAGAGAATTTTTTTGCACGACGAAGATAATCGACTCGCTAAATGCCGTCAGTAAAATTT
The DNA here is from genome assembly GCA_905234235.1 of uncultured Selenomonadaceae bacterium. Lineage (GTDB taxonomy): Bacteria > Bacillota > Negativicutes > Selenomonadales > Selenomonadaceae > Quinella. The sequence goes on along the minus strand of CAJOHN010000014.1, from coordinate 42,140 downwards.
CGTCAAGGTCGGCGGTCTCGGCGAGGGCGCGAAGTTTTTCTACGCCGGGATATTTTCTATTGGGCTCAATCATATCCGCGAAGTAAATAATTTTATCGAGCTTAGTCATATTTGGTGCGCCGACTGTGTGCCGATAAATCGCTTGAGCAATTTCTGTGTCGTCGACGCCGTAAATTTCTTTAATCATTTTTGCGCCGATGTAAGGGTGGAGAAGCAACGACATTGCACGTTCGACTTCACCGATTTTAATTCCGCGAGCCTCAGCCTGCGCGGGGAGTTCGTCGTTTTCAAATTCTCGTGCGCAATCGTGAAGCAATCCCGCGATATAAGCAGTTGTCTCGTCGACGCCGAATCTTTTTGCCAATTTTACAGCGGTATTCGCCACGCCGATTGAATGCGCGAATCTATTTTTATTCAGCCGCCTTTGGAGTTCGCGGCGCATTTCGTCTATCGTCATGAATAATCTCCCTGTTGACAACCAAATCTTTTAAACTTTTGCTTTCGCTTCTAATTTTACCTGAATAGAATTCAACTTAACACCTTGCGTGATAATTTCTTCCCCATTCTTAGCCCAAGCAGTCCATTCGCCATCAAACTTATGTATGCGATACAGAATGTCGAATTTTTCTATCCCTGCCTCGTCGAGCCGAATTTTCATTCCGTAAATCGGTTTGCGTACTCCAACCGTCCCCGCCATTTCAGGCGACGTGGCTTCTTGTCGCTGAAATACACCGCGTAATAAACCTTATAATCTGGGGAATTAATCTTTATCGCCAGAACGTCTAACATTTGGTCGAGCGGATTGCTGAATTCATTTTCCGTTTTCCAGCCGTCGTTCCAGCCCCTAAGATGAACATGTGTTTGATACGTAAGCAATGGGCATAATTTTTTCTCCCAATCCTGCGGCATATCGTATTCTTTTATCAGCTCTTCACGCTTGTGGAGTTGCTCTAAAAAATCTGCCAAGAACAGCTTGTAGCGGTCTCTTACCCAAGCAAGAATATCGGCATTTCTACTTAAGCAACTCTTAACGTACTGTAAAAACGTCCTTTGGTCTTCTTCGTCATAACCATCGAATTTATCGCCAAAAAATCTTTTTAGCTGTTCGCTTACAATGAAAAACCAGGGACCTGTAGCTGACCATCTGCCAAAAATTGAAAGTGTCGAGTCAATGTAAGTTACGTTCAACGAACGAACTTGATTGACCATTTCCTGATAAGGAGCGTTTAATAGGGAAGCGATTCGAGGAATGACAATTACTTCTGTATTGTCACGCAAGAATAAAGAATTATGTACGGTAGAACCATAACAGGAAGCAAAACTGTCACAGTTTATTAAAAGGTTGAGTTCTTCGTCTAACGTCAATGTTTCGGGACGGATAATTTCGTAGCCTTTTGATTTGAAATATTCTGCGAGGCGTTCTTCGCCGAATTGCCCTTTTTTCCCGTGGAAGAAATAAATTTTTTTGTAGGGAGTAGGTGTCCGATTTTTAAGCGCAAAGTCACGCACAGAATAAATCATTTCACGGTACTCGTTGGTGAATCCGGTAAATGTATTATGCGGCGAGCCAAAACAATCATCGGGCAGAATTATTTTTTTGAATTTAGTTGGTTGAGTAATTAGTTGGAATTTGTCAACGTCAACTTCTAAAATTTCAAGTAATCGCCTAAAGTCTTTCTGAGTTTCAAGATTATGCGTATGCCACGAAATATAAACAAGCCGACAATCTTTAAACTCGCTTTTGAAGATGTCACTTTTCAAGAACCAAATTCGACGGATATTGTCCGTTATACAATGCCCCCACACGGGAAACAGCATAAAGAAATAAATGACGGTCTCATCACTGTATTGAATTTGATCCTGCGGGGGAGTGTAAGCTCCACTAGTACGATAATGTACCGAACTGTCCGGTATGTATTTGCCATCGGCGTCGACGATACCACCTAAACCAAACCAATGGGGAGTACTCTTATGCGGAAGAATCATCCCGTTTTCAATGACTCGAAAGCCTAATTTTTTTGTCACGAAATAATTTCTATCGATAAAAGGCTTTGCAGCGTCGAGATTGTGAAGGTACTCCAAATTTATCATAAACAAAACTCCTTTTAACAGTTTGAACAAATTTTTTATCAGCTACGCAAGCCGACAAGATTTAAGCTTTTGTTTTAGGTGCCAAATTTATCTGAATGGCGTTTAACTTAACACCGTTAGAAATAATTTCTTCGCCGTTTTTCGCCCAAGCCGTCCATTCGCCGTCAAACTTATGCATGCGATACACAATGTCAAACTTTTTTGCTCCTGCCTCGTCGAGTCGAATTTTCATACCGTAAATCGGTTTGAATTTGCCGGTCGTGCCTGCCACTTGCCCGTTCGTAACTTCTTCCGTCCAGCGTTCCTCGTCATTGTAGTAAACCGAGTAATAGACCTTGTGACTTGGGAAATTTATCTTAATCGCCTCAATTTGAAAGCTTTGCTCAATGTCGTTGCTAATTTGCTCCTCGCTATTCCAAGAGCTCCAGCCTTTAGAAGCGACATGCGTCTGATAAGTAAGCAACGGTCGCAATTCCTCCCAATGTGACGGCATATCGTAAGACGCCATTAAATCTTTGCGGCGGCTGAGCTGTTCAAAAAAGTCTGCAAATGTCGTTCCGTAGGCGTTCTTTATCCCAAGACTTATTCCGCTGCCTCTGTTAATGGAATCCTTGACGTATTGCAAAAAGGCTTTAAAGTCATCTTCTTCATAGCCGTAAAATTTATCTCCGAAAAATCTTTTGATTTGTTCACTTATTATGTAGCAAGAAAAATCCGTCCATGTTGCGCAAATTGACAGCGTAGAATCAACGTAAAAAATGTTCAGCGGATGAACTTGATCGATTGTAAGTTGATATTCTGTAAATCGATTTATGTAACGCGGAATGTAAATTGCTTCTGTATTATCACGTAAAAAAATCGAATTATGCGAGGTTGAACCAACTGTTGATACAAAACTTTCACAGTTTATCAAGAGATTCAGTTGCTCATCGACGTTTAACCTCTCCGGACGGATAATTTCATAACCTTTAGAGTGAAAATAATCTGCTAGTCGTTCTTCCCCGACTTGAGTTCTCATTGCGTGCAGATAATAAATCTTTCTATTCGGAATCGGCGTTCGATTTTTCAACGCGAAGTGTCGAATTTGCTCAATCGTCTCACGATATTCATTGGTGAATCTTTTCCCGTGATCTACATAAAATGATTCGTCAGGTAAAATAATTTTGTCAAACCGCGTCGGTTTTTCTATTAACTGGAATTTATCAATGTCAACCTCCAGAATCTCCAACAAGCGTCTAAAATTTTGTGTGGAGAAGTCAATTTTCCTTCCGAGCCACGTAAGGTATACAATCGGACAAGTTTTGAATTCGTTGCGAACATATTCACTTTTCAAAAACCATAAGCGACGAATGCTATCGGTTATGAAATGTCCCCAAGCATGGTAAAACAATCCAATGTAAATGACGGTTTCATGTTGATAATGAATTTCATCTGGGGGGGGGGTATAATTTTTGCCGACATCGCTTTTTACGGAACTGCCTGCAATAAATACTCCAGCACTATCAACAACGCCGCCAGAGCCCCATGTCCACACGCCGTCAACTATAACATCTTTATGCGGAAGAATCATGCCGTTTTCTATGGTTTGGAAACTCATTTTTTTCCCAACGAAATAATTTTCGACGAAAGCCCTTTTTGCCGCTTCCTTGTTGTAGAGATAATCTAAGTTAGTCACATATACAGCTCCTTTCTAAAGTTCGCGGAATTTTTTATCAGCTACGCAAGTCGATAAGGTTTAAGCTTTTGTTTTAGGTGCCAAATTTATCTGAATCGCATTTAGTTTGACGCCTTGAGAAAGAAGCTCTTCCCCATTCTTAGCCCAAGCAGTCCATTCGCCATCAAACTTATGCATGCGATACAGAATGTCGAATTTTTCTATCCCTGCCTCGTCGAGACGAATTTTCATTCCGTAAATCGGTTTGCGTACTCCAACCGTCCCTGCCATTTCAGGCGACGTGGCTTTCGCTGAAATACACCGCGTAATAAACCTTATAATCTGGGGAATTAATCTTTATCGCCAGAACGTCTAACATTTGGTCGAGCGGATTGCTGAATTCATTTGCATTCTTCCAGCCGTCGCCCCAGCCTCTGGAATGAACATGTGTTTGATAGCTGAACGACTGCTGTAACGTCTTGAAATTAAATGGTATGTTAGCTAACCAATCTTCATGCCGACGAAGCTGTTCAAGAAAATCTGCAAACGTCGGGTTGTTGTAAGAGTTTCTTACCCAAGCAGTGCACTCGATAGACTTGCTCAAGGAATTTTTGACATACTGTAGAAAGATTTTAAAGTCTTCCTCCTCGTAGCCATCGAACTTATCTCCGAAAAATCTTTTCAAGGACTCGCTGATTATGTAGCAAAAATTATAAAATCCATTGCTGAAGAGCGAAGTCGTTGAATCAACGTAGTAAACGTTCATGTTGATAATGTTATCTATCTCACGTTGAAAGCTTGTAAAGATATTCTGAGCGCGGGGTATATAAATCGTTTCTGTATTATCACGCAAGAAAATAGAATTGTGCGAGATAGATCCGAGCGTTGAAGCAAAACTCTCACAGTTTATTAGGAGGTTCAGCTGTTCGTCTAACGACAATTTTTCTGGTGAAACAATTTGATAGCCCTTTGATTTGAAATATGCTGCGAGTCGTTCTTCGCCAATTTGAGATCTGCCATGAAAGAAGTAAAATTTTTTACTGGAAGTCGACGTACGATTTTTAAGTGCAAAATGTCGTACGCGTTCAATCGTCTCGCGATATTCCTTTGGAGCAATTCTTCCTTGAGGACCGTGAAACGATTCCTCTGGCAAAATAATTTTATCAAATTTTGTCGGCTGAGTAATTAATCGCATTTTATCGAAGTCCACGCCCAATATCTCCAGCAACCGACTGAAATTTTTCCAATATTTGATGTTAAAACTATTTGCGCCATTCTCCTTTATAGTGTAAACAAGCGGGCAATCCTTAAATTGACTTTTGAACTCCTCACTGTGTAAGAACCAAAGCCGACAAAGATTATCCGTTATGGAGTGACCCCACACATTAAAAAACATTGCAAGATAAATAACTGTTTCGTGTTGATAATGAATTTCATTCGGGGGGGGGTATAACCTTCGCCGGCACCGCTGTTCACAAAACTTCGCCTGAGATATGTTCCGTTACAATCAACTATGCCGCCGAAGCCCCAACCATCCTTGCTTCTTTGACCATTAACCGTAGCTTTGTACGGGAGAATTATAGCATTTTCAAGGACTTGGAATCCCAACTTCTCGTGAACAAAGTTGAATTTTTGGGCAAAAATTTTCTTGGCAAAAGTTTTGTCGTTAAGATAATCCAAATTGATCACAGATACAGCTCCTCTCTTAAAATGTATTCCTCAACGGCTTCGGGCACAAGATATTTTATCGAACGACCGAGCCGAACTTTCTCGCGGATGTCGGTTGAAGAAATTTCTAAGCCCGGCGTCGTCACGCAATGAATATGTTCCCTTGCCGCCGAACCGAAATAATTTTTTACCGCCGAAAAATCTACGTCCACTCCATGCCGCGTCGTCGCTATGAAGTGGCATTTATCGACAAGTTCCCGCGCCGCGTGCCACTTAGATAAATCTACCAATGAATCTGCGCCGATTATGAAAAATAATTCCGTTGCGCTCCCGAAAATTTTATGGAGTTCGGTCATCGTGTCGAACGTGTAGGATAAGCCCGTGCGCTTAAGCTCCATGTCCGAGACTTTGAAAAATTTATTTGAACGCGTCGCGAGGTTTGTCATCTCTAAGCGGTGCCGTTCGTCCGTTACAGTCCTACCGAGTTTGTGAGGCGGGCGGGCGGCGGGGATAAATAAAATTTCGTCAAGCATAAAAAGTTCGCGAACAGCTTCCGCCGTCGCTAAATGCCCCAAATGAATCGGGTCGAAGGTGCCGCCCATTATTCCAATTTTCATGCCGCCCACCTCCAAATTATCAGTAAAACTATCAATGCCGTTAATAAAATCACGAAACCTGCGCGGGCATAATCTTTTAAGTCGTGACGCGCTTTTGGCGTGCGCAAATAATTTCTCAGCGTGCGCAAATAAGGGGACAGAGGTCGGGGGTCAGGGGTCAGGGGGCAGTAATCCCTGTCCACTTTTAATCTCTTCATCTTTTCATCTATTCCCTGAAACCTAGCCCCTAACCTGCCCGTCGCCGTCAATCAAATATTTCATCGTCGTAAGAGCCTCAAGCCCCATAGGACCGCGAGCGTGAAGTTTCTGCGTGCTGATACCAATTTCCGCGCCGAAACCAAATTCAAAGCCATCAGTAAAACGCGTCGAAGTGTTGACGTAAACCGCCGCCGAATCAATGCGCTGTTCAAACTTTGCGGCGTTATCGGCGTCGCGGGTGATAATCGCGTCGGAATGCTCGCTGCTGTATTTGTTAATGTGTTCAATCGCCGCGTCCACGTCGTCAACAATCTTAACCGACAGAATCAAATCGTTGTATTCAGTCGCCCAATCATCATCGTTCGCCGCGTTCATGTCAAAAATTTTTCGGCAAGCCTCGTCGCCGCGCAGTTCAACATTTTTTTCAATCAGAGCCGCCGCAACTTTAGGTAAAAATTCTTCGGCAATATCTTTGTGAATCAGCAAAGTTTCCATAGCATTGCAAACCGACGGGCGCGAAGTCTTGGCGTTGACGCAAATTTTAATCGCCATATCTTGGTCGGCAGTCTTATCAACAAATGTGTGACAAACGCCGGTACCGGTCTCGATAACTGGAACGGTGCTGTGTTCAATGACGCGAGAAATAAGCCCTGCGCCGCCACGAGGAATAATCACGTCGATAAGCTTGCGAAGTCTGCACATGACGACAACAGCGTCGCGGTCGAGTATGCCGATAAATTCAATCGCCGTCGAAGGAATGCCGTTAGCCGCCGCCGCATCCTTCATGATGTCTACGATTTTTTTATTTGTACGAACTGCCTCCGAGCCGCCGCGCAGGACACAAGCATTGCCCGACTTAATACAAAGCGCAATGGCATCAGCCGTGACGTTCGGGCGAGCCTCGTAAATAATTCCGATAACGCCAAACGGAACTCTGACGCGTCGAATTTTTAAACCGTTCGGGCGCACAACTTCAAAATCAAGCTTGCCAATCGGATCTTCAAGCGTAACAACTTGGCGAATACCATCAGCCATGCCCTTGATCCTCTGCGGCGTCAAAATTAATCTGTCAATCATATTGCGACGAGTATTTTTCTCTTTAGCCGCCGCAACTTCTTTGGCGTTGATTTCTAAAATTTCTTCCTGCCGCGCCTCCAAAGCATCAGCCATAGCCAACAACGCCGTATTGCGAACTTCGATTGATACGCACGCTAACTGCCGCGACGCCTCTTTAGCTCGCCGTGCCTGCTTAGTTACATGTTCCTTCATGAATAACATAAAAATTCCTCCTCCGTTAGAAATTCCCGACGCTGGTGATTCTGTCGATAATTTCAATCTTGTCTTTGTTTTGGAAGTGCAAATCGCTGACTATAACTTTGCGAATGTAATGCTTAACCGTCTGCCCGCCGTCGAACGTGTAATAACTACTCAGCGAATGAATCACCAAAGGTTCGCCCTTATCGTCGGTGCCGAGATACATCATAACATGACCCGGCAAGAAAATCAGTGAACCTGCCTTAGACTTTTTAAGAATCTCAAGCCGCTGTTCGCGATTCATGTTCTTAAAAGAAATTGAACGCGCCATAGATTTTTCCTGCTTATCGGCGTCGCGAGGAAGTTCAATTCCGACACTGCGATAAACATCTTGCACGAAAGCCGAACAGTCAACGTTTTTCTCTAAGCCGCCCCAGCCGTAACCTTCGCCCAAAAATCTGAACGCCTGCCGAATCAAATTATTCTCGGAACAAGCAAGCACACCTTTAACGACGCCGTTATCGTTGGGAATGTTGAAGCCTTGCTCGATAATCGTACCGTTGGCGTCGACGCTCGGCATACTAATCGCCCAAGTGCCGTCCTTTTGCAAGTCGGAGGCGCGGAGTAAAACTTTACCGCCCATTTGGAAGAAAGCTTTGCCGCTCGGAATGGTTTTACGGCTCGCGATAACTGTCAGATAATTTTGCGGCGCGACGTATTTACTCCACGTTGCTTTATCGGTAAACGCCAACGCCGACGGTTTAACCCAACCCGTGTAAGTCCGCGATTCAATCAATACAAACTTTTTATCCTTGCTGTCAATCAAAACAAGAACAGGCTCGCTTGGGTCGAGGACAGTCGCTTGGAGTTGGTCGTAATGGGTATCGTCTTTGCTCGTGAACCAACCTTCCTCTTCGGGCAAAAGTCTAAGATTTGTTCTGTCAACCGTCAAGGCGTATCGAACGACGCAAACCGTCGGGAGTTCATCGAGTCCGCAATTTTGTTTGGCGTGCGTGTAACTGAATTCCGTTAAGGGCGCGCCGCCTTTGAAGAGCGCGGGGATTTCTTTTGAATTGAATTTGCCGATAATCATTGCCGCGAGGATTTTATTCGCCAGCCATTGAGTGTAAACTTTTTCGGGATAATTTGCGAGGTCGACGATTGTATTGGAGCTTTTCTGCCGGATTTGTAAGTTGAGCCTGTCCAAATCCTCCGTCGCTACGAAAACAGCCTCGCCCGATTTATTTTTGCCAACCCAATAATCAGCCGTCGCCCGATTGTCTTGAATTGAAATTCCTGCCGCCTGCGCGGACGTTGAAAAGAGCATAAGAATCACTCCAACCAATGCTAAAAATTTTTTAATCATGATGACTCCCTCCTTGGAAAAATTGTGCCGACGACTTCGCTGCTTAATACTCGCCGCAAATTCCCGATTGTCGCACCGTTGATTATTAACATTGTCACGCCGTTTGAAGTTGCAACTTTCGCCGCTTGAATTTTAGTGAACATGCCGCCCGTGCCGAGTTTAGTTCCCGCGCCGCCCGCGATTCGTTCAATCTCCGAATCAATTTCCGTGACTTCATCAATCAGCCGCGCAGATTTATCGAGCTTGGGGTTGCCGTTATAAAGCCCGTCAATATCGCTGAGGATAATCAAAACTTCGGCACCAATCATTGCGGCGACGATTGCGGAGAGGTTATCGTTATCGCCGATTTTAATTTCATCGACGGCGACGGCGTCATTTTCGTTGACGATTGGAATTGCGCCCATGTCGAGGATAGCTTGCAGGGAGTTACGGGAATTTTCGCGTGCGTGTTCATCGGCGGCGTTTTCATTAGTCAGAAGAACTTGCCCGATAGTCTGCCCGTATTCCGCGAAAAATTTTTCATAGATATGCATGAGGACGCCCTGCCCGATAGCCGCCAACGCCTGATTTGCTGGGATTGTCTGCGGTTTAACTTTGACGCCGAGCTTATTCATACCCGCCGCGATTGCGCCCGAACTCACGAAAATAATTTCTTTGCCCGCGTTATGCAGGTCGGCTATCTCCCTAATCAAATGTTCGATTCTGTACAAATTCAACTTGCCTGTATCGGCGTGCGCCAACGTGCTCGTCCCGACTTTAATGACGATTCGCCGCGCTGATTTTAAATTTTCTCTTGCCGTGCCCAAAGGACTCACTTCCTTTTTGTTTTCATTATAAATTCATTTGCCCATTTACGCAAGACGCTTTATTTATTTTTAATCGCGTTGTATCATAGGCGCAAATTTTTAAGGAGGATTTATCTTGGAAAGACGCGGTTTAACAATCGTGCACACGGGCGACGGCAAAGGTAAGACAACAGCGGCACTCGGTTTAGCGATACGGGCATTTGGCGCGGGGCTGAAAGTTTTAATTCTACAGTTCATCAAGGGCAAGCGGCATTCGGGCGAGCTTAAGGCTTTAGAAATTCTCGGAATCGAAGTCAGACAACTTGGGCTCGGCTTCATAACCAAAGAAAATTTCGCTGAACAAAAAAAATCTGCGCGGACGGCTTTTGAATCTGCGCGGGAAGAAATTTTATCGGGGACTTGGGATTTAATAATCCTCGACGAAATAAATTACGCAGTGAAATTCGGCTTACTGAGCGCGGAAGAAATTTTGGAGCTGATAAAAATTCGTCCGCCGCAAATGCATTTGGTATTCACGGGGCGCGACGCCTTAGCAGAGCTTATCGACAAAGCCGACCTAGTTACGGAAATGAAATTGATTAAGCACCCGTTCCAAAGTGGAATCGCCGCGCAGGCAGGAATTGAATTTTGATTGAAAACTTTTTATAGCCGTGATAAAATTTCTTGCACTTAAATAATTTACGGAGGAATTTTTATGAATACAGTTGCATTACTGCTTGCTTCGGGCAAAGGTCAGCGCACGCGCCAAGACATTCCCAAGCAATTCATAAACGTTTACGACAAGCCGATAATCATCTACACGCTTGAGAATTTCCAGAAGCACCCCGAAATTGACGGGATAGTTGTCGTGTGCCTCGACGGTTGGCAGGATATTTTGCGCGCTTACGCTCGGCAGTACAACATTACCAAGCTCAAGGCTATCGTCAACGGCGGCGCGACCGTTCAAGAATCTACTCGCAATGGTGTCTTCGCCCTCAAAGAAATTATTACGGGGGGGGGTATTATTGTTCTGCATGACGGCATCCGCCCGCTTGTAGACGAGGAAGTTATTTCTGACGTTATCGCGACGTGCAGGAAGTACGGCAACGGAGTAACGAGTCTTCCCTACACCGAACAAATTTTTAGGAAGACCGACGAGATAAGCACCAAAGAATATATCGTGCGCGATACGTTGCGCCGCGTGCAGACGCCGCAAGCTTACACGTTCGACAAAATGCTTTGGGCTTATGAAAAGGCGTTCGCGGAGGGCATTGGCATTCACGGCTCTTCCTACGCCAATACTATGATGGTTGATCTCGGAGAGACGCTTTATTTCGCGAGCGGCTCCGACAGGAACATTAAAATTACTACGGTTGAAGACATTGAGCTTTTCAAGGCTTTGCTTACTGCCAAAAAAACCGCTTGGCTGAAATGATTTAACTCTTCGGCGGAAGTTGCAGGCATTGCCGGCGATAAGCTCAATGGTAATGCAAAAATACTTTCGCAGAGGAGAGTTATTTTCATGGCTAATATTGCTTTGATTTTGGCAGGCGGTTCGGGACAGAGAATGCATCAAAATATCCCCAAACAATTTCTTACGATAAACGACCGCCCCGTTATTGTTTACACTATGGAGGCTTTTCAAAATCACGCCGACATTAACGCTATCGCAGTCGTCTGTTTGAACGGTTGGGAGCCAGTCCTGCAAGCCTACGCCGAACAATTCAACATCACGAAACTCAAGCACATAATCACGGGCGGCGACAGCAATCACAATTCCATTAGGATTGGGCTTTTCGCTTTGGAGAAACATTACGAGCGCGACGACATTGTTTTAATTCACGACGGCATTCGCCCTATGGTTTCCGCCGAAATTATTTCCGACTGCATAATCACAGCTAAAAAGTTCGGCAGTGCAATTTCTTCCGTGCCTTGCTACGAACCAGTTATGCGCACAGAAGACGGAGCTGTCACTTGCGATTTCTATCCGCGTGAAAAATTACGTCGTTCGCACACGCCGCACGGCTATCCTATCGAAAAAATTTGCAATATGTATCGTCTGGCGGCAGAGCGCGGCATAACCAATTCCACATCTTCCAACACTTTGCTTTTCGATTTGGGCGAACAAGTTTATTTCTCGGCGGGCTCCGAAAAAAATATCAAACTTACCACCGTCGAGGACATTGAAATTTTTAAAGCCTTACTCGTCGCCAAAAAGACCGAGTGGCTTAAATGAGGTGAACGCATGTATATCGAACATGAACTTTACGCGGCAGACGTTGCGGGCATTGCCAATGAAAATCTGTCGTGGGAAAAATTATCGGGTAAAAATTTACTCCTAACCGGCGCAACAGGACTTATCGGCACGCTGATTATAGATGTACTTATGAAGAAAAATCGCGACGAAAATTTGAACGTGACAATCTGCGCGGCGGGACGTAATGAGAAAGTCGCTAAGGAAAGGTTCGCGGATTACTTTGGCGATAAAAATTTTGAGTTCGTCAAGCTGGACGTTAATGAGCCGATAAAGCTACCCCCCCCCGTATCAATTGACGTTATAATCCACGCGGCGAGCAATTCGCATAATTATTTGTTCGCTACCGACCCTGTTAATACGATTACGGCGAACATTTTGGGCACGAATAACTTGCTGGATTATGGAGTCAAAAACGGTGCGGAGAAATTTTTATTCGTCTCGTCGGGCGACAGTTACGGCAAGCCCCTGCACGAGGAAGATATTTTCGATGAAAGTTATTGCGGCTACATTAATCCGAATACTCTCCGAGCAGGCTACCCCGAAGCTAAACGGACGGGCGAAGCTCTCTGTCAAGCGTACATAGCCAAACATAATTTCGACGTGGTGATTGCGCGTCCTTGCAGGATTTACGGTCCGACGATGCGCCTCGACGATTCAAAGGCGATGAGCGAATTTATCATGAACGGCGTGCGCGGCGAGGATATTGTTCTTAAGAGTCAAGGCTTGCCGAAATTTTCTTATTGCTACGGCGCGGATTGCGTCAGCGGGATTTTTTACTGCTTACTCAAGGGCAAGTGCGGCGAGGCTTACAATATTGCCGATTCAAGCGAAATTTTATCTCTGCGCGAAATTGCCGAGTATATCAGTTCGTTGGCGGGCAAGAAAGTTATCTTCGAGTTGCCCAATGAAATTCAAGCCAAAGGTTTTTCAAAAGTTTTGAAGGTTGTTTTGAGTAACGATAAAATTCGCACGCTCGGTTGGAAACCTAAAGATGATACTTATTCGGGCGTGAAGAAGACCATAGAAATTTTGAAGTCGCTGATAAAAAATTAACTGCGGTTTACGCGACACTGCATTTAAGGCGGCTTCGACGAGTCGCTTATTAAAGAGGTGTCGACATGTACATTAACCATGAACTTTACGCGGCAGACGTTGCGGGCATTGCCAACGAAAATCTGTCGTGGGAAAAATTATCCGGGAAAAATTTACTTCTAACCGGCGCAACGGGACTTATCGGAACGCCGATTGTAGATGTGCTGATGAAGAAAAATCGCGACGAAAATTTGAACGTGACAATCTGCGCGGCGGGACGTAATGAGAAAGTTGCTAAGGAAAGGTTCGCGGACTACTTCGGCGATAAAAATTTTGAGTTCGTCAAGCTGGATGTCAACGCGCCGATTGAAATTGATTCTGCTATCGATTTTATAATCCACGCCGCAAGTAATACGCACCCGCTTTTGTACTCGACTGACCCCGTCGGCACGATGATGACGAATTTTATCGGCACGTATAATCTCCTTGAACTCAGCCGTAAGAAAAAAATTGAGCGATTCGTTTTCCTGTCGACTGTTGAAATTTACGGCAAGGCTTTGAACGCGGAAGATATTTTTGACGAAAATTATTGCGGATATATCGATTGCAATACCGTCCGCGCAGGTTATCCCGAAGGTAAACGAGCCGGCGAATCTCTTTGCCAAGCGTATATCAGCAAGTACAATCTCGACGTTGTGATTCCGAGACTCAGCAGAACTTACGGCGCGACGATGCGGCTTAACGATTCAAAGGCGATGAGCGAATTTATTATGAACGGCGTACGCGGCGAGGATATTGTCCTTAAAAGTCAGGGCGTGCCTAGATTTTCTTACTGTTGCGTGACGGACGCGGTTAGCGGAATTTTTTACTGCTTACTTAAGGGCAAGTGCGGCGAGGCTTATAACGTCGTCGATTCAAGTAAAATTTTATCCCTGCGCGAGATTGCCGAGTATATCAGTTCGTTGGCGGGCAAGAAAGTTATCTTCGAGTTGCCCAATGAAATTCAAGCCAAAGGTTTTTCAAAAGCCATCAACGCCATAATGAGTAACGATAAAATTCGCACGCTCGGTTGGAAGCCTAAAGATGATACTTATTCGGGCGTGAAAAAAACCATAGAAATTTTAAAGTCAAAGGTGAGTTGAATGTTTATCTATCGCAAGCCGACATTTTCTGACGTGGACGCAATGCACGATTTAATTGCGGGTTACGCGGCGCAGGGCGTCATGCTCCCCAAGCCACACAGCACACTTTATGAAACGTTGCGCGAGTTTGTCGTTGCTGAGGACTTTGCGACAAAAAAAATCGTCGGCGTCGGAGCACTGCACTTGACGTGGAATGAATTGGCGGAAGTGCGTTCGATGGCAGTTGACGCAGATTTTTCGCGGCGAGGAATCGGCTCTTCAATAGTCAAGAAACTTTTGGAGGAAGGTCGTGCCGTCGGAGTAAAAAAATTTTTTACGCTGACTTATCGCCCCGAATTTTTTAAATCGCTCGGCTTTGCGAAGACTACCAAAGAATCTTTGCCGCATAAAATTTGGAAGGAATGCATTGAGTGTCCGAAGTTCCCAAATTGTGACGAGATAGCCATGACACTTGAATAAATCTTGGAGGGAATGATTTTATTGCTGGAAAAATTGAGGCGCGAAGTTTACGAGGCAAATATCATGTTGCCTAAACTCGCTTTGGTTAATTTTACTTGGGGGAATGTCAGCGGCATTGACCGCGAAAAAAATTTGTTCGTGATAAAACCGTCGGGCGTCGAGTACGAAAAACTTTCGCCGGAGAATATGGTTGTCGTGAATCTGCGCGGCGAAGTTGTCGAAGGAGATTTAAGACCGTCCAGCGACACATTAACGCACATGGTTCTTTACAACGAATTTCCGAGTATCGGCGCGATAGTTCATGTTCATTCGCCGTGGGCTACTGCTTTTGCGCAGGCGGGCATAGACATTGAGCCGTTGGGGACGACGCACGCCGACGCTTTTTATGGAGCCGTCCCCGTGTCCAACGCTTTGACTAAAGAAGAAATTGAATCCGCTTACGAAGAAAATACGGGCAAAGCAATCGTCCGCACCTTCCGCGAGAGAAAAATTGACCCCGTTGCCGTGCCCGCTGTCCTCGCGAAACAACACGGACCTTTTGCGTGGGGAGCGACGCCGATTAAAGCCGTCGAAGTCGCTAAGACTTTAGAAATCGTCGCGGAGATGAATTATCACACTTTGCAACTTACCAGAGCCGACGTCCGACTGCCGCAGTATCTCTTGGATAAACATTACTCCAGAAAACACGGCAAGAATGCTTACTACGGACAGAAATAATTTTCTCACAGAAAAATCTCGTCACTCAAAACGGGCGGCGGGATTTTTTGTTGTAGACAGCTTTAATAAAGAATTGTACAATCAAGCGACAGAAGATAAACAAGGACGGGATTGATATGCGGAAGAAATGGATTGTCAAAAAGGCGGACGCGGCGAGCGTTCAGGCAGTGGCGCAAGCTTTGGATGTGAGCGAGTTGACTGCAACAGTTTTATATCATCGCGGGATAAGGGACGCGCAGGCGGCTAAAAATTTTTTGGAGCCGGAAGCCGCGCAGTTTCACGACCCGTTTTTGATGATTGGGATGCGTGCCGCCGTCGACAGGATTAAGCAAGCCCTCGCCGCGCAAGAAAAAATTTGTGTTTACGGCGATTATGATGTTGACGGGATGAGCGCGTCAGCGATTTTGATTCGGACGCTGAGAAATTTTGGCGCGAACGTTGAAAGTTATATTCCCGACCGCTCCGAAGGTTACGGCTTGAACATTCCCGCGTTGAAAAAAATTTCTTCTGAGGGCGCGACGCTTTTAATCTCCGTCGACTGCGGCATTACTAACGAGAAAGAAATTGCCGCCGTTAAAGATTCTCTCGACGTGATTGTCACCGACCACCATTTGCCCGCGCTTGAAGAAATTAAATCTGCCGTCGCCGTCGTCAATCCGAATCAGAAAAATTGTCCTTACCCCGAAAAAAATTTATGCGGAGCGGGCGTCGCCTTCAAATTAAGCCAAGCGTTGATGAACGACCTGCGCGGCGTCGACATTCAAACTTACACGACTGATATTGAACTTGCGGCGTTGGCGACTGTCGCTGATCTCGTGCAACTCGTCGGGGAAAATCGTAAAATCGTTCGCATGGGCTTAAAAAAAATTCCCGAAACAACTTGCGTCGGGCTGAAGGCTTTGGTTAATGTGGCGGGGCTCGGCGATAAAAAAATTTCTGCGGGACATGTCGCCTTCCAAATCGCACCGCGTTTAAATTCCGTCGGGAGATTGAAGACTGCGCGGGAAGGTTTGAAACTTTTGCTTATGGAAGATGTTGCCGAAGCAAATATTTTGGCTAAGGAACTCAACAGATTAAATCAGCAACGTAAGGACATCGAGGCTAAAATTTTATTGGAGGCGGAGGAAGTTGTACGCCAAATGCGTGAGGCTCGCGGCGGGAATTTGAGTACGCTTGTAATTTCGGGGCGGGGCTGGCAGGAAGGCGTTATCGGCTTGACGGCAAGCAAACTCGTTGAACGTTACAATTTGCCGACGATTATTTTGACGACGCAGGACGGAATAAGTTATCGCGGTTCGTGCCGGAGCATTCCCGCTCTCCATATGAAAAACGCGCTTGATACTATGGCTGATTTGTTTGAACAATACGGCGGGCATTCGCAAGCGGCGGGCTTAAGTATTTTTGATAAAAATTTGCAGGAGTTCGCGGCGCGCTTTGATGAATACGTTCAGGAAAATTTATGCGACGAAGATTTTCAACCGATTTTGAACGTCGACGCAATCATCGACCCCGCGCAGATTAACTTCGACACGGCGCACGAGTTTGAAAAGTTCGAGCCTTACGGCTTAGGCAATCCGCATCCCGTGCTTGCGTGTAAAAATGTTCGTGCTTCGGCGGCTAAGGCTATTGGTTCGGGCGGAGCGCATTTGAGCCTTACGATTGACGCGGCGAAAAAAATTCGGGCGGTTGCGTGGAATTGCGGGAGCCTCGCGCCGCTTGTCGAAAATGAGCCGATTGATCTTGCTTATGAGCCGTCGCTTGATGAATGGCAGGGCGAAGTTCGCATTCAATGTAATATTTCCAGTTTGGAACCGGTAGCGTCGGCAGGAGAATTTCCCAATCGCGAGCAACTTGTTGACGTGTATAATTTTTTGCGGCAGGCGCGAGTTTTTACGGAGCGATTTGATTTATGTTCATTGGTTAGGGCGTTCAACGGCACGGGCAAAAATTGTTCAACGTACACATTCGACAGCGCGGTTAAAATTTTCGAGGAACTTGGCTTGCTGATAATCAATCGCGAGAAAAAAACTTTTGAAGTGCCGCGCCCGAAAAATAAATTGGAGCTGACAAATTCGAGAACATACAGGTTAGGAAGGAGGGAACGGGAAGCCGAAATCGCGGAGCCGCCGAGCGGGAAAATAATTTCGTTCGAGCAAATATCTGCGCGGCGTTCCCAGAAATTATGAACGATAAGGGCAAACCACCCGTCACGATAGAATTTTTATTGGACGCGGTAAAAAGTTATCAGCCCGACGCAGACCTTGAACTGATTGAGCGGGCGTATTTAGTCGCGAAGGAAGGTCACGCCGGACAAACGCGGGCATCGGGCGAGCCGTACATAAATCATCCTTTGAACGTCGCGGCGATTTTAACGGAGTTGCAACTCGACGACACGACGATAGCCGCCGCAATTTTGCATGACGTGGTTGAGGATACAATCTTCACGCTTGACGAACTGCGAGAAATGTTCGGCGAGGAAATTGCGCTGTTAATCGACGGCGTAACAAAAATCGGGCAAATTTATTTCAAGACTAAGGAGCAACAGCAAATCGAGGCGTATCGAAAATTAATAATCGCGACAGCAAAAGATTTACGAGTGATTTTGATAAAGTTAGCCGACCGACTGCACAACATGCGGACGTTAAAATTCATGCGCGAGGACAAACGTAAACGCATTGCAAAGGAGACGCTTGAACTTTATGCGCCGCTTGCGAATCGGCTGGGCATTTCAAATATCAAATGGGAACTGGAAGATTTAAGCTTGCGATATTTGGAGCCGGATATTTATTATGATTTGGTGGAGCACGTCAAGCAGAAGCGTCGCGAGCGGCAAATATTTATCAGTGAGGCGGTGCGGCTTATCGAGGAGGAATTTGATGAGCTGGAGATTCACGCGTCGATAAGCGGGCGGGTTAAACATTTCTACAGCATTTACAAAAAAATGGTGCGCGACCACAAAGAAATCGGCGAGATTTATGATTTGTCTGCTGTGCGGATTTTAGTTGACGACGTTAAGGATTGTTATAATGTTTTGGGCGTGATTCATGCCAAGTGGCGACCGATACCGGGACGATTCAAAGATTATATTGCCATGCCGAAGAGCAACGGTTATCGTTCACTGCACACGACGGTTATGGCGTTAGGTTATCCGCTTGAAATTCAAATTCGGACGTTCGCGATGCATAAAATTTCGGAGTATGGAGTTGCGGCGCATTGGAAGTACAAGGAAAGTGGAGAGTCGAAGCCCGCCAGTAGCAGTCGCGACCAAAAAATTTCTTGGCTACGACAGATGGCGAAGTTACAAAAAGAAATTAAAGACCCGAAGGAATATTTGGAGGCTTTGAAGTTAGATTTCTTTAGCGACGAAGTATTTGTCTTCACGCCGGGCAAAGATTTGATAATACTTCCGAAGGGCTCCAATCCGATTGACTTTGCCTATCGCATTCACACGGAGGTTGGACATCATTGCGTTGGCGCGAAGGTAAACGGGCGCATTGTTCCGCTTGAATACAAACTTCAGAATGGCGACTTCGTGGAGGTTGTGACTAATCGTTCCAACAACGGACCGAGCCGCGACTGGTTAAATATTGTGGCATCGAGTGATACGCGGGCTAAAATTCGTTCGTGGTTCAAGCGGGAGAATCGCGAGGAAAATATTACTCACGGGCGCGAGTTGCTTGAGTCGGAAATTAAAAAGCTCGGCTACGTCGCGAAGGATTTGCTTAAAGAAAATCGGCTGGTAGAAGTTGCGCGGCGCATGAACATTAACGACGAAGAAGATTTACTTGCGGGCGTCGGCTACGGCGGCACTTCGGCGCATTCGGTTATAACCAAGCTCGTTGAACTTCATAAAAAAGAAATTGCCGAGAGTACTCCGCCCGATATTTCCGCCATGCTTGCCGAGATAAAAAAACTCCCCGAACGTAAGCAGAAGAAATCGGAGCAAGGAATTTTAGTTGAGGGCGAGAGCGGATTTTTTGTTAGGCTGGCGAAGTGTTGCAATCCTATACCCGGCGACGAAATTTCCGGCTACATCACGCGGGGGCGTGGTGTCACTGTTCACCGCGCAGATTGTCCGAATATTTTAGGCGGCACTTCCGACGTGAATCGCATGATTGAAGTTAGTTGGGACGCGACGAGTGATAAATTTTATACTGTCGAGCTTGAAATTATTTGCGAGGATAAGTCGGGCGTACTTGCCGAATTAATTGCCGTTCCCGCCGAGATGAAACTTAATCTGCAATCGATACACGCCGCACCGAACAGGTATAATAAAACTTCGACTGTTAAGCTGGGCGTTGAAGTTAATAACGCCGCGCAGGTTGAAACGCTCATGAACAAATTGCGGCGCGTCGAACACGTGTTCAGCGTTGCGCGTCCTATATTAGGGGGTGATTGATTGGAGGGGATTTACTTAATGATCGTCATGATAATTACGGGCGGGGCGATAGCGTTTATCGGCGATAAGCTCGGCACGAAAATTGGAAAGAAACGCCTATCGATTTTCGGACTGCGCCCGCGTCATACGTCAATGATCGTGACGGTCGTAACGGGTTGCTTGATAACGGGTTTATCAATCGGATTTATGGCACTCATCTCGCAAAACGTTCGCACGGCATTATTCGGCATGGACGAATTGCGCCAAACAATGGACTCGACACTTGCCGAACTCGACGCGGCGACGGAAAATTTATTCAAGGCTCAGGAAGAATTCGAGAAGGCGAACGCCAATTTAAAAGAATCTCAGCTGGAAATTCTCGCGCTTAAATCTGAACAGGAAGAACTCCGCGCAGAAAGTGACAGACTGCGCGAGGGCAACAACCAACTTGAGGCTACGAACTCCGAACTTACCGCGCTAAATGAAAATCTTTCCGGCACCAACGCCACGCTTGAGGCTGACAATAAAAAACTCGGCGAGTTCAATATCACTTTGACTGCCGATAACGAGAAATTATCATCGGACAACGCGAAACTTTCTTCCGATAACGATAAGCTTACTGCCGATAACAGCGAGCTTGAGGAACGCAATAACCGTTTGCGCGACGGCATTATAGCTATCCGCGAGGGCGATATAACATTGCGTGCCGGCGAAATTTTAGCGAGCGGCATAATCAAAGGCGGTCGGAGCGGTGATGAAATTTCTGCCGACATAAACGCGCTTGCCGAACAGGCGACGCAGAGTTTAATTGAACGCTTCGGCGGAGACGCGGATAATTCTGTTTGGATTTATCAGCCGGAACTTCATCGCGTCATTTCGGAGATTGAATCCGGCGGGCGCGACATGGTTTTAAGAATTTCGGCGGCGGGTAATATGGTTCGTGGCGAGCCGGTTCGTTCGCGGCTTGAAATTTATCCCAACGAATTAATCTTCAAGAAGGGCGAGCGGATTTTTTCTAAGACTTATGAAATTGGCGGGGAGAATCAGCCCGAAACAATTTTGCGCGACTTTTTGATGGAGATAAATCAGATTGCGATTGAGAAAGGGATTTTGAGCGACCCGCTGACCGGAAGCGTCGGACGCATGGAAGGCACGCAACTTTATGAAGTACTTGATTCGTTGAGTTCGGTTAAGGGAAAAGTTCAACTGACGGCGACGGCTCGCGAGGAAACTGATTCGCAAGGACCGTTGAGGCTTAACATAAAATTGGAGCAAAGATAATGTTTATGGGAATAGACCCCGGCAAAGATAAATGCGGCGTGGCGATTCTGACGGCTTCGGGCGAAATAAAATATCAACGCGTCGTAGCGACGGAGGAACTTGACAACGTCATAAAAAATTTGGCGGCAGAGTTTGATGTGGAGAAAGTTATATTGGGCGACGGCACCACGCATAAGGCGGCGGCAAAAAAAATATCGGCGGCGGGTTTAACGTTCCAACTCGTCGACGAAAAACATACAACGGAGGAGGCGCGGCGCGAATATTGGAAAAAAAATCCTCCGCGAGGTTGGCGGAGATTATTGCCGACTTCAATGCAAGTGCCGCCCGAACCCGTCGACGCCATTGTTGCAGAGATTTTGATTAGGAGATATTTGCATCCCTGATAAAAAAATGAAAACCGCTTGAAAATCAGCGGCTCATGATATATAATCGCCGTGCTTGAAGCCTTCGCGGCAAACGGCGGTTAAATCCAAGACCCCCGGAAAGGGGGTGCAGGGTGATGTTCACGATTATCTTCAGAATCATAATCATCACGGTGATAATCCTCTGGATCTTCACAGGTACAGCCGCCTAAGCTCCCCAAGCGACCGCGGCTGTAAGTTTTTTCAACAGCTAGACACGACGGGGGTAAAACCGCCTTCAAGCAATCTCAGCCTCGCAAATTTCGCGGGGCTCTTTTGTTTTCAACCCGTTTGCATTATAATCTACACGAAAAATTTTTGCAAGGAGATTCATCATGAAAATTAAAAACTTTATCAATCAATGGCGCGAAGTCGTCGGCGAACGCGCTAACTATCAAAAATTCTGGCTGACGTTTCTTCGCGACGTGCTCGGCGTCGATAAACCCGAAAATTTTATCCAATTCGAGGTGCCCGTTAAGCTTGAGCATAAAAAATTCATCGACGGCTACTTTCCTGATACTAAAGTCATCGTCGAACAGAAAAATTTCGCCACAAACCTCGAAAAATCTATCAATCAGTCAGACGGAACTAAATTAACTCCCTATGAACAGGCTAAACGCTATATTTCGGGGCTGCCGCTCTCTATGCACCCCAAAAAAATCATCACTTCCAACTTCAAAGAGTTTTTAATTTATGATATGGAGACGCTGGAGCCGCCTATCAAGATTTTTCTCGAAGATTTACCCGAAAAATTCCACGCCTTCGACTTCCTCATCGACGAAACGAAAAATAAACTCCGCGTCGAACTCGAATTATCCCTCAAAGCCGGTGAAATCGTCGGCAAACTCTATGACGCTCTCCACAAGCAATATCTCAACCCAAATAACGAAAAATCTCTTGCAAGCCTCAACAAACTCTGCGTGAGGCTTGTTTTTTGTTTGTATGCAGAGTCCGCAGGCATTTTCGGTAAGCATAAAATCTTCCGTGACTATCTCGAACGCGAAAATAATATCCGGCGCGCTCTTATTGACCTGTTTGAAGTCTTAAACACTCCAATCAATGCTCGCGACCCGTACTTAGACGACATTTTGAAGAAATTTCCCTATGTAAACGGCGGACTGTTCGCTGAACCTATCGAAATCCCAAATTTCACTCCCGAAATTAAAAATCTCCTACTCGAAGAAGCTTCAAGCGGTTTTAATTGGTCGGGTATCAGCCCAACTATCTTCGGCGCAGTTTTTGAATCAACTATTAACCCAAAAACCCGTCGCGAAGGCGGTATGCACTACACCAGCGTCGAAAATATCCATAAAGTCATCGACCCGCTCTTTTTGGACGATTTGAACGCTCAACTGACAAAATCCCATATTTGGGATTTGAACTTTCGCGCCTCAAAATCAACTTCAAAACGCTTTTCCGAATCCATATATATGGATTTGAACAATCGAACCTCCAAACGCAAAAATTTTCTCCTAAATCTCCAAAAAAAGCTCTCCGAAATCAAAATCCTCGACCCCGCCTGCGGTTCAGGCAATTTTTTAACCGAATCTTTCATTTCACTCCGCAGAATCGAAAATTTAATCCTTAAAGAACTGCTCGGCAACCAAATTCAGCTCGGCGAACTCTCAAATCCAATAAAAGTCTCTATCAGCCAGTTCTACGGCGTCGAAATCAATGATTTTGCCGTCGCCGTCGCTCAAACTGCCCTCTGGATTGCCGAATTGCAGATGATTCAAGAAACGCAGGAGATTATTCACCGCGATTTGGATTTTCTGCCCCTTAAATCCTATTCAAACATCGTCGAAGGCAATTCTCTACAACTCGATTGGCAAAATATCTGTCCCAACGCCGATTTTATCATCGGTAACCCCCCTTTCGTCGGTTTTACTTATCAATCGCCCGCTCAAAAAGCCGATATGCAAAAAATCTTCCCTAAAATTAAAAATCTAGACTACGTTGCCGCCTGGTTCAAAAAAGCCGCCGATTTTATGCTAAATTCTAACGCTCGCGCCGCTTTTGTCGCCACTAATTCCATTTGTCAAGGCGAAACCGTCACCGCTTTGTGGAAAAATCTCTTCGCCGCGCATAATCATATTGATTTCGCCCACCGCACCTTCATTTGGGACTCCGAATCCGCTCAAAAGGCGCACGTCCACTGCGTCATCGTCGGTTTTAGTAATGTGTCCAATTTGGACACAAAAATTATCTTCGACGGCGATAAAAAAATAATTGCCGCCAACATCAACGCCTATTTACTCGACGCGCCCGATATTTTTGTCGAAAGTCGTCCGAATCACCTTCAAGACTTCGTGCCGCCTATGATTTATGGCAATATGCCTCGCGACGGCGGAAATTTTTTCTTAACGCCAGAAGAACTTACCGAATTTCTAAAAAAAGAACCTGGCGCAGAAAAATGGATTCGTCAAATCATGGGAGCGGACGAATTTATCAATGGCAAGCTCCGATATTGTTTATGGCTGGTGAATATTACTCCGAATGAATTAAAACGGCTGCCGTTGGTTTATGAACGTGTTAAAAATATTCGTGAGTTTCGTTTGGCAAGTAAAGCGGCTCCAACTCGGAAATTAGCAGATAATCCGACGCGATTTGCACAAATTACGCAACCTGAAGGCGCAGATTTCATTTTAATTCCGCGAGTAAGCTCCGAACGGCGAAAATATATTCCAATGGGCTTTTTGAGCGGCAAAATTAAAGTAACTGACGCCGTACAAATCATTCCGAACGCGAGTTTGTATGAATTTGGAATCTTAACGAGTTCAATCCACATGAGTTGGATGCGAGCGGTAGCGGGGAGATTGGAAATGAGTTATCGGTACTCAAAAGATGTGGTGTACAATAATTTTGTGTGGAGCGAGGCGAGTAAGGAGCAAAAATCGGCGATAGAGGCAAGTGCTGGGCGGATTTTAGAGATTCGGGCGAAATATCCCGAAAGTAGCTTGGCGGAGCTGTATGATGAGGTATTGATGCCGTATGAATTGAGGCAAGCGCACCGAGCGAACGACAAATTAGTCGCGGATTTATATGGCTGGGGAAAAATCTTGGACGATGAGCCGACCCTAGCCGTCGAGCTGCTCAAACTCTACGAATCATTGACAAAAAGTTAATGTAGATGATATAATGCGCGCGAGAATTGAGGATTATCTAACCATCGTTATCACAAAGCAAAAACCCCCGAAGCGATCTGCGGTAACAGACCTTCGGGGGTTGCGCTATGTCAGCGCAGTTTTGGTTCAATCGTTGTCCTCAAATAAGGATTTGAACCAGTCGTATATTGAGCGTTTGATGAGGCTCTCAACGATTTTCTTAAGTACTTCGAGGATTATTTTCCCCATCGTTCTCACCCCCTTACCCAAAACTACAGCGGTGGGGTCGGACAACGACAAGCAGATTTTACACTAAGCGCGATGATTTATCAAAGGCTTGCAAAAAGTTTTTCAGCGGATTATAATGCGCGTGAAAGACCTGAAAAGACAAACCATCGTTATCACAAAGCAAAAACCCCCGAGTAAGTCTGATTGCAACAGACCCTCGGGGGTTGCGCTAAGATTCAGCGCATTTAGACTCAATCGTCGTCATCCTCGTCAAAGAGATGTTTGAGCCAATCATATATTATACGGACAATGACGCTCTCAACGATTTTCTTGAAGAGCCGCCTGAAAAGATTCCCCATCGTTCTCACCCCCTCACCCTGGATTAAAGCTTTGGGGTCGGACAACGACAAATATATTTTACACTAAGCACGATGATTTATCAAAGGCTTGCAAAATTTTTAAGCGGCTGATATAATGCGCGTGAGATTAATTGCGGAACTAATCTTCACCGTTATCACAAAGCAAAAACCCCCGAATAGGTCGGCGAAAACCTTTCGGGGGTTGCGCTATTTAACAGCGCAATTTCGTGCTCTAGTCGTCATCCTCAAAGATTTTTTTGAGCACGTCGTAGATGAAACGCCCTATGACGCTTTCCACGATTCTTTTCACGATTTTTTTGACGCGTTTTTTTGCGCGTTTGCGGAACTTCCGCACCGCTATCACCCCCTTACCCAAAACTACAACGGTGGGGTCGGATAACGACAGGCAGATTTTACAACGCCAAATGAAAATTTTCAATGCGCTTCAACTGTTCAAGGCGGCGGCACTTGTTGTATAATGGCGGAAAATTTTTGGGAGGCTGCCATGAACGAAAAGCATACGCGCCCAGATTGGGACGAATATTTTTTGAACATAGCCCGCGAAGTCGGCAAGCGTGCAACTTGTTTACGTCGACGTTACGGGGCGATTATTGTCAAGGATAAAATTATCATCAGCACGGGTTACAATGGGGCACCTCGCGGCGAGACGAATTGCATAGACAGCG
This sequence comes from uncultured Selenomonadaceae bacterium, assembly GCA_905234235.1. Lineage (GTDB taxonomy): Bacteria > Bacillota > Negativicutes > Selenomonadales > Selenomonadaceae > Quinella. Next base: position 16,463 of record CAJOHN010000014.1, on the reverse strand, counting down.
GCATTTGTGAGCGCGAACGTCTTCATGTGCCGAAGGGCGAACGTTACGAACTTTGTGTAGCAGTACACGCCGAACAGAATGCGATTATCAACGCCGACCCAAATAAAATGGAAGGCGCGACGATTTACATTGCGGGAATAAACTGCGCGGACGGTAGTAATGCTTCGGGCGAACCGTGCAAACTTTGCCGCCGTATGATTATCAATGCGCGGATTGCCAAAGTTGTTTACCTTGACCGCGACGGAAAAATTATCAACAAAGCTCCGAGTGAAATTCAAAACTAAAGCAGGTTAATCAGCGCGAACGCAGAATATTTTTTTGTTAAGGAGGTGGGCAGAATGCTCTACGCGATGATAGACGTGGGCTCAAATACAATTCGCATGGCGATATACGACATTGACGGCGACAGAGTCGAAATGCTCATGAAAAGGAAACACGCAGTCGGACTTGCATCCTACGTTCGCGATGGAATTATGCAACGGCAGGGCATTGATAAAGTCGTTGAGATAATCGGCGAGTACCGGCATTTTTTGGATGACTTGGGGATAACGCAAGTGACTGCCTTTACAACTGCCGCCCTCCGCAATGCAGTCAACGGTTCGCAAGCTGTTGATGAAATTTCTTTTCGCACGGGGATAAATATTATGTTGATGAGCGGCGACGACGAGGCGACTTATGATTTTATCGGCGCGACGCACAATCTTGTTGACGAAAAAGGTTTGCTGATTGACATAGGCGGCGGTTCGACGGAAATTGTTTACTTCAAAGACCGCGAGATTCGAGTTAAGGCGAGTTTGCCGATTGGGAGCTTGAGTTTTCATACGCGATACACTGGGATTCATATTTTGCCGAGTGCCGTTGAGTGTGCTGAAATGTACGCAGAGGCTGAGGCGACAGTCAGCGCGGTTAAAGAATTCCAAGCAGTGAGTCACGCGCAGATTTGCGGAATAGGCGGCACGTTCAAAGGCGCGATGGCTCTTTACAATGCGATGTACGGAATGACGCGGCAGAATATGCGTATGGAAGTTCGGCGAATTCATGACATTCTGCACCGTTTCCAACGCGACCATGAATTAATTGTTCCCGATAAAATTTTATTAATGAAGACGGTACCGGAGCGGATGCATACGTTTATGCCGGGCTTGATAATTGCCGATGTATTGGCGAAACGCTTCGGGAGCCTCAACATAATTTACAGCGATTCGGGCGTTCGCGAAGGGTATATTTACGACAAGATTATTGACAGAGAATTTTTCTGAGGAGTTGATAGCGTGATTTTAGTTGACAGGAACACGAAAGTTATAGTACAAGGCATAACGGGCAAGGCGGCGACGTTCCACACCAAACAAATGCTGGCTTACGGCACGCAGATTGTCGGCGGCGTGACACCCGGTAAAGCGGGACAACTTGTTGAAGGACTTCCCGTATTTAACACCGTTGAGGACGCAGTTAAAGCGACGGGCGCGACGGCGTCTGTTATTTATGTACCTGCCGCATTTGCCGCCGATTCGATTTTGGAGGCTGTCGAGTCGAAATTAGATTTGGTCGTCTGTATTACCGAACACATTCCGGTTATGGACATGGTTAAAGTTCGTCGGTTTATGGAAGGCAAAAAGACGCGGCTTATCGGTCCGAATTGTCCCGGTATAATGACGACGGGCGAGGCGAAGCTTGGAATTATTCCCGCTAACGTCCAAAAGAAAGGGCACGTCGGATTAGTATCGCGCTCCGGAACTTTGACTTACGAGGCGGCATTCCAATTACAAAACGCGGGAATCGGCATAACGACTTCGGTTGGAATCGGCGGCGACCTGATTAAAGGTTCGGACTTCATAGACATTTTGCAACTGTTCAAAGAGGACGACGAGACTAAAGCGGTTTTGATGATTGGAGAAATTGGCGGCGACGCTGAGGAGGATGCGGCTCGTTGGATAGCTGATAACATGCCCGAAAAACCCGTAGCGGCATTTATCGCGGGACGTCAAGCTCCTCCCGGTAAACGCATGGGGCACGCGGGCGCGATAATCTCTGGCGGCAAGGGCACGGCGGCGGATAAGATTAAGGCTTTGAACGCGGTCGGGATTGAAGTTGCGGACACCGTCGCGCACATCGGCGATACCGTCGTCAACACTTTGAAACGCGCAGGAATTTACGAGGTTTGTCATACCTGTTAAGATAAAATTTCTTCGTGAGCGGCAAAGGCGTTGTGATTGTGAATTGATTCAAAGTTTTCACACTCAACAGCGAATGCCGCTAATTTTTTTTGTCCGCGCAGAGCAATTACAACGTCGCGCAAAATATCTTCAACGAACTTTGGATTTTGATAGGCGGCTTCGGTAATAAATTTTTCGTCCTCGCGCTTGAGGAGCGGGAAAATTTCAGCGGAACCTTGCGCCTCAATTAGCCGAACGAAATTTTCTATGAAAATGTTTTCAAAGTTGTTGAATGTCAGCTTGACGCGGCAAATCGAACGTTGATTATGTGCGCCGAAGTCCGAAATTTCTTTACTGCACGGGCAAAGCGAAGTAAACGGAACGACTAAGCCCAAAGTAAACTTCATGCGACTGCCGCGAGTAAGTTCGCCGATAAATTTACAGTCGACAGCTGAGAGAGATTTTTTTTCTGACACCGGCGAAAATTTTTCTATAAAGAATTTAAAGGCAATGGTTATGGCGGCGAAATCGGTTGAAAGTTTTTCTACGGCGTCGAGCAAAATTTTTTCAACGTCGGGAATGGAAATCGGTTGCCGCGTCCGATCGGTTAGAATTTCCGTAAGTCGGCTCATATGCGTGCCGCGCAGATTTTCAGATAAAGAAACTGTGAATTGAATTTGCGCGGTGACGGGTTGAATTTTATCGCCGTCCGAAATAAAAAACGGCAGGTGTATTTTCGTGACGCCTGTCCTTTGTATTTTTATGCCGCGCAAGTCGGGCTGATTTTGTACGTCTGTCATGTTTTATCTCCGAATCTGTAAAAATTTTTTAGCCTGCAAGTTCTTTTAAAACGTCCTCGCGAGTGATGGCGTAAGTTCCGGATTTGCGTAGGACAATGCCCGCCGCGACGTTAGCGATATATGCGCCGTCAACCGGTTTCAAGCCGCCCGCCAATGCCATTGCGAAAGTTGCCGCGACTGTATCACTTGCGCCCGCGCTGTCGAAAACTTCTTGGGCTTGTGTCGGCAAATGGAATGCGTCATTTTCCGTTACCAAAGTCATTCCGGAGGCTGAGCGAGTTGCCAAAACGTTTTTAATTCCGAACTTGCGCATGATGTAACGTCCTGCACGTTCCGCTGCGTCGTCGTCATCAGTCGGGATTGGGCTGAGTAAAATTTTATTAATCTTGGCGACGTTGGGCGTGATGTAATCGGCTTGCGAATATTTTATCCAACGCTGACCGTAAGGCATAACTACAACTGGTACGCCGTGATTGTGAGCCGCCCGAATAACCGAAGCACAAAATCTTTCCGTGCAAACACCTTTCTCGTAATCGGCAAGGATAATCGCGTCGAGAGTATCGTTTAAACGTCGCTTGACGAAAGTTTTCAGCGCGTCGAATTGTTCATCACTGCGCGGCGCGAGGTCTTCAAAATCCATACGGAACATTTGAACGTGCCCGCTCATAATCCTAACCTTAGTCGTCGTAGGCCATTCAGTCGCGATTAAGCCGTCTTGGTCAATGCCGCTCTCGTAAAGTTGAGTTGATAGCGTCTCGAAATTATGATCGTCGCCGACGAAACCCGCCACTGAGGTTTTGCAACCAAGATTCGCGAGGTTGTTGGCAATATTCGCCGCCGCACCGAGTGAAGTTCTGCGCTTAACGATTTTGGCAACGGGCACGGGCGCATCGCTCGCGAACTTTTTAACATCGCCGTAATAATATTTATCCATCATTATATCGCCGATAACCAGCACATTGCACTTGCCAACTTTGTCATTGAAAAAATTTTGCCAATCAGTTTTAGTCATGATTTTATCCTCCGAAAATTTTTTGCCATTATAACACGGAGTCGGCAGGGGATAAATGCCGCCGCGCAGAATTTTTATGTAGAGGTGATTGACATGAACGAATTGGGATTGAAATATGGTTGCAACCCGAATCAAAAGCCCGCGAAAGTTTCTATGGAGGCGGGCGAATTGCCGTTTGAAGTTTTGAACGGGAGACCGGGCTACATTAATTTACTTGACGCGCTTAACGGTTGGCAACTTGTCAGGGAATTGCGCGAGGCGACTAATCTTCCTGCCGCCGCTTCGTTTAAACATGTAAGTCCTGCAGGTGCCGCAGTAGCTGAGCCGCTTGACGATGTGTTGAGAAAAATTTATTTCGCTGAGGGCGTCGAGTTATCCGCGCAGGCAACGGCTTACGTCAGAGCTCGCGGAGCTGACAGGATGAGTTCTTACGGCGACTTTGCGATTTTATCTGACGAGTGCGACGCGCCGACTGCCAATTATCTTAAGCGTGAGGTCAGCGACGGAATTATTGCGCCGAGTTATTCTGCGGAGGCTTTGGAAATTTTGAAGTCGAAACGCGGCGGAAATTATCTTGTTCTCAAAATGAATCCCGATTACGAACCGCCCGCCGTCGAGACCAAGCAAGTTTTCGGCGTAACGTTTGAACAGAAACGCAACGACATAAAAATTTCCGACGATTGTTTAGCTGATGTGCCGACGTTGAATAAAAATTTCACACCCGAAGCACGCCGCGACCTTTTAACTGCGCTGATAACTTTGAAATACACGCAATCGAATTCGGTTTGCTACGCTAAGGGCGGGCAGGCTATCGGAATCGGCGCGGGGCAACAAAGTCGCGTACATTGCACGAGGCTTGCGGGCAACAAGGCTGATTATTGGTTCTTGCGTCAATGCCCCAAAGTCCTTGAACTTCCCTTTAAGAAAAATATCAAGCGTCCCGACCGTGACAATGCGATTGACGTTTACTTGGGCGGAGAAACTTTTGACGATACTTGGGATAATCTTTTTACGGTTAAGCCCGCGCCGTTTACTGCTGACGAAAAAATTTCTTGGCTGAAAAATCTGCGCGGCGTATCGTTAGCGTCGGATGCTTTCTTCCCGTTCGGAGATAATATTGAACGCGCTCATCAATCGGGCGTAGATTTTATTGCGCAAACGGGCGGCTCGATTCGCGACGATAATGTTATCGAGACTTGCGACAAGTACAATATCGCGATGGCGTTCACGCACATCAGACTTTTCCACCATTGACATGAAGACTTTGATAAACGGGAGGCTGATTCTTCCCGACGAAAACGGCGACTTTAAAATCTGCGCGGGAGCTTTAAACTTCGACGAGAAAATTATTTCAATCGGCGAGCCTGCAGACGGCGCGGAGCTTATCGACGCGGAAAATAATTTCGTCGCGCCGGGTTTTATTAATATCCACATTCACGGGGCGGCGGGCGTTGATACTATGGACGACGACATTAACGCCTTGAAAAAATTCGCGGAGTTTCTGCCGTCAACAGGCGTCACGAGTTTTTTGCCGACCACTATGACAATGCCGCTTGAAAAAATTTATCGAGCATTTGAGAGAATCCGCGCAGGTAAAAATTTTTCTAAGGGCGCGAAGATTCTTGGTGCTCACATGGAAGGCGGGTTCATCAGCAAAAAATTCAAAGGCGCGCAGGCTGAAGAAAATATTATCCGCGCAGATTTCAGTCTCATAAAAAAATTCGTCGACGTGATTAAAATTATAACCGTCGCGCCCGAAGAATGCGGATTTGAATTTATCGACCGTTGCCGCGCAGAAAATATTATCGTATCGATTGGACACAGTGCGGCGACTTATGAAGTTGCAATGGCGGCTATTGCTCGCGGCGCGAATCACATTACGCACATTTTCAACGCGCAGACAGGACTTCATCACAGGAAACCCGGCGTCGTCGGAGCGGCTTTTGATTCAAATGCGATTGTCGAACTCATTGCCGATAATGTTCACGTTCACCCCGCCGCGCAGAGGATTGTTAATAAAGTTAAGCCGCGCAGTCAAATTATTTTGATAACCGATTCGATAAGAGCTTGCGGCATTGGCGAGGGCTTAAGCGAACTCGGTGGGCAAAAAGTTTTTGTTAAGGGCAACCTCGCCACGCTTGAAGACGGTACACTTGTCGGGAGCGTCGCCAAAATGAACGAAGTCCTTAGAAATTTTTGCGCGAATACAAAGCTTGACATTGCGGCGGGCGTCGAACTCGTCACTAAAAATCCTGCCGTCGAGTTGAATGTTTTCGATAAGCTCGGCAGTTTGGAAGTCGGCAAGGCGGCGGATATTGTCCTCTTCGACGATAACCTCGCCATAAAAAAAACTTTTATCAACGGCTCGGAAAGTTAAAGGATTTTTGGCAAGCGAATTGAATTACACTCGGCAAGTAAGATAATGCTTTATTTTTTTCGCGTAGACGTTTATAATGCGATAAGCTTTGTAAATATCAATCGAGGTGGTTTTATTCATGGAACATTCTCCGGTAACGACGAACCCGTTGATTATCATGATGATAAATATGACGGTCGTCTTCATAGTGCTAATCTCGCTGATTTATCTGATCAAATTGATTCACTTCCTCGACCCGACCAAAAAGCCCGCTAAACCTCAAGTGACAGACGAAGAAGAACCTCTCGTCGCGGTGAAGTCGGAGCCTGCTCCCGCTCCTCCTCCCGTTATCGAAGAAGGTATCAAACCGGAAGTCATTGCGTCAATATCGGCGGCAATTACCGCTTACGGATTCGCGGGACAAGTCAAGGCAGTGCGGATTGTAAATCACGAGGGCACAGCGTGGAGAGCCTCCGCCAAGTTCAATACCCTGCAACGTAAATGAAAAGGAGTGATATTTTTTGGAAGCTCTAAATGCGTTCAGCGTGTCGCTCCAAGCCGTGTGGAATGACAGCGGCTTTTCGGCGTTTACGATGGGCAATGGCATTATGATTCTCGTCGGACTTTTGCTTTTGTACATGGCTTTTGTTAAGGAATTTGAACCGCTTCTGCTTGGTCCGATAGCGTTCGGCTGTATCCTTGCCAACTTCCCGAACACTGGATTTTTCGGCGAGGAAATGAACGTAATGAAAGCAATCAACTACGGCATAACCTACGAAATTTTCCCGCCGCTAATCTTTTTGGGAATTGGGGCGATGACAGATTTTAGCCCGTTACTTGCCAGACCTTCGACGTTACTTTTAGGCGCGGCAGCTCAAGTCGGTGTCTTCGTCGCACTGGGCGGAGCTATGCTTGTCGGCTTTGACGTTCACGAGGCAGCGGCTATTGGAATTATCGGCGGCGCGGACGGTCCCACGTCAATTTATCTTTCAACGAAACTTGCTCCGCATTTACTCGGTGCGATCGCGGTTGCGGCTTATTCTTATATGTCGCTTGTCCCGTTGATTCAACCGCCGATTATGAAGCTGATGACTTCTCAAGCGGAACGCGAAATTGTCATGACAGAACTGCGCGAAGTCACAAAATTTGAACGCGTCGTATTCCCGATTGTCTCGACGATTTTTATCAGCTTACTTTTGCCGCCGATAGCTGCGTTACTCGGTTGCTTAATGCTCGGCAATTTGTTCAGGGAGTCGGGCGTGACGGACAGACTTTCCGACACCGCGCAGAATGCTCTTATCAATATCGTTACTATTTTCTTGGGCACGGGCACCGGCATGACTATGAGCGCGGAAAGTTTCTTGCGCACAGATACGTTACTGATTATCGGGCTTGGTTTGGTTGCGTTTATGGGCGGCACGGCGGGCGGCTTATTGTTCGGAAAAATTATGTGCAAAATGACGGGCGGCGCGATTAATCCTTTAATCGGCTCGGCGGGCGTTTCGGCAGTCCCGATGGCAGCGCGTGTATCGCAACTCGTCGGCATGAAATCAAAACCCGGAAATTATCTCTTAATGCACGCAATGGGTCCGAATGTCGCGGGCGTCATAGGTACGGCGGTCGCGGCGGGCACTATGCTTGCCATGTTGAAATAAATCTTGAGAGGTGGGATTAGGGAGCGAATTAAAGCTTAACCCTAATCCTTTTTTTTAATTAAGATATGGCGCGATTCTTTCGATAAAATTAGGAGAAAAATACAGGGAAGGAGACTGATTTACCATGAAAAATTTCACCTTCGATTTGCAACGTTTTGCTGAAACGATAACCGTAGATAGTTCGGCAGGCGGTTCACATACTTTTACAACTTCGTCAGGTGCTACAGATACTGTATCGTTTTATATCGGCAACAACACAACTGCCAGCTATTCCTTGATAATCAGCGGCACGACGGAGGTTTCTGTTGATTCGAGCGGTAACATAAGCCAAATTAATGTCGTTAGCGGCTCAGCGGGTAACCTTACAAGTAACAGTGCAGCCGTTGGTTCGGTTGCTGTATCTTTGGCGTCGGCTGGCACTTCCTACGACAACTACACTCTGCAAAGCGCGGGAACAACCGGCTTAGGTGTGACGTTAAGCGGCGGCAGTAACTATACTCTTGGAGACATTGACAACGGTGACGTTTTTTTAGTTGGTGGGAGCCAATACGCTGATACGAACGGAGCACTTTGGGCGGGAACTTCAACCGCTTATAACAAAGTCAGAGGAGAAACTGTAACATTATCCTCCGGTGATGCAACAGGCAGTAGCGCATGGTACAGCATTTTGCCAGTAGGTAGCGATTCAGTAATCAACATCACCAACGCAAATAATTTTTCTGCGGCGGGTTATACGGGCGTCGTCGCGGCGGATACAACAAATGCAGTTTCTTATGCGACTCTCGGCACAAACAGAAATATTACGTTATCGAGTACCAATAAACCTGCGCACGTTGTGTTATCTGATTCTTTTTCAGGTTCGGGCGTCTCCTTTAATGATGCCGCTAACATATCAATAGGTACCTCAACAAATCAAGCGTTTTCCTTTGGAAATTCAAGCTTTAGCCTCTCCATAAGCGGTGCTGAAGCCTCCGTGAGTGGAAATAACGGAAATAACGTTACCTTAATGGGGGCGGTCGGCGGCACCTTGTATGCTTCAACTCTTCAAAATGTTTATCTCGGAGATACCGGTGTAAATGTTTCAGTCGGAGCAAATAACACTTTAGGTTCTGTTCGACCACATGCACTCATAAATTCCGATGGAAACAACGGCTGGCAACTTTTGTTGGCGAGTAATTCGCATACAGGAGAGAATAACTATAACAGCTATAAAATCAGCAACATAGAAATTGGGGCTCGTCATAACAATTCAAGCAGTGTTATGAATGTAAATGCCTCTGTTGACAGTCAAGGCATCACTAGTATTGTCCTTAATCCTTATGGATCAGTTCCTTCAAATTACATTAGCTACAACAGCACTGGTTACTACTCACATATTGATAACGATAAAAGCCTAAGGTTCATCTTTGGCAAAGAAACAAGTGGAAATGTTTCAGTTTCCGGCTTAGGCGATGGCGATTTATTTAGGACGAAAAATAATAGCGTTGATAGTTATTACAGGATGCTTTCCAGTAACGTATTGGTTCTGGCGAATAATAACGCAACTGACGCTAGCATAAATGGTTCAGGTGCCAAGTACTATACTGAAAGCCTCAGCTCGACGACAACCCTGTCTATGGGCGACATAAATTATTCAACGAGTACATTGCTGGGCTACGGTCACACAATATCAAGCGCGAACGGACTTTCCATTTCAAACAATCTTACGAATACTTACTCTTTAGACGCAAACAGCCATCTGAGTAATAAACTTGTTGTTTTAAGCAGTGACGGTAAAACAAGATATGGTACGCTGACTAAAACGACGAACGGCTGGCAACTCAGAAACATCGGCTCAACAAAATTAACCTCAATCACAAGTGCCGCAGATTTGACGGTAGAAATTGATGACGATTACGCGGGAACTCCTATAAACATTTCCAATGTAGCTAATTTTACAACCTCATCCGTAAAAAGCGGCTTGGAATATTTCACAATTTCAAGTGCCGATAACATGGCATCCGTCGACGGCGCGTTGGGTATCAGCTTAACAAGCGGCACTTTAAAAACTGACAGCACAGGCGCAGACGCTCAAACAATAACGGTCGGCACCGCCTCTGTAATTTCGGGCTACAGCGTTTCAGGCGATAATGGCGACGGTTTAATCATAGCGCGCTCGGGCAATAACGTAACTCTCGGCGACATTGACGACGGCGAATCTTTTACTTTCGGCGGCGTGACTTACACCAAGAGCGACTTCGGCTTAATGTCATCGGGTAAAATATTCACAGGACAAACCGTTAATGGCGGCGGCACCGGTGGAATCGGTGTAGTGCTCAATAGTTTGGAAGAAAACATGGCGGCTTTAATCGTTCCCGATAGTCAAGGTTTGGACATCGGCACGACGAATACTGTTCACTCCGTAGTTGTTAATGATTCGGTCACTCCGACGGTTAAATACGCCGAGCTTCTCGTTAATGGTAGCGAGTACACGTTAAGCACAATCGGCGGCGACAGCGTAGGGACTTTTACGGCGGCTGTAAATAAAGTTTCAATTACGGGCGGCGACACCACAATTTACAGAAGCCTTACGAACAACACCACGACAATCGTCGGCGGGCAAAAGGCAAGCTTAACGGTCGCTGAAGGCAATGATACTTTCAAAGTAAGCAACGCAACCGTTTCCAGTACAAACTTGGCAATATCCGGTGCGACTTCTTTAAATCTCTTGGGCGGCACGATAGGCGCGGATAATACTCAGACAGTCAACTCCGGCGGCAAAGATTTTCACGTTAAATCTACGCCCGCAATGACCGTTGACTACACAAGTTCTAAAACGAATATTAACGCTTCAAGCCTTGATAATTTTACTTACGACGGCAAAGATTATTCTGTTGTCAGTGGCGACGGAATGACGGTTTCAGGCGATTCTTCCGACGTCACAATCAACGGCTTGACTTACAACGGCAATGATATTTTCGTTTACGACGGAGCAAAATATTCTGCCGCGAGTATCGGTTTCTTCAAATATGCCGATTCGACAGTTGCAAATCCCGTCGGCATTTGGAGCCCGAATAATCATTCCCTTAGCAATGCTTCCGTCACGACTTCCTCTCTTTCTCAATCCGACAGCTGGGAAAATCTGATATTCATAAACAACAGTAGCCTAAAAGTTCCTGCGGATAATTCTACCTTGCCTGCAGTTCTCGTTAATGACGCTTTGACGAATATTTTCGGCTCGTTGCAAGGTTCTAACTCAACTTATACCTTGGCGGGCGGCGGAACGGATACGCTTTCTAACGTTTCCATTGATAGCAGCGTGAATGCACTTTCATTGGGCAGCGGCTTAACTAGTGTGACGATTTCCGCTCCTAATTCAACTTTTATCGTGACTGATGACGGAAACGACGGCTATCAAGTTACTCTCGATAATAGCGTTACCAGTCTTGACGGGGCGGCGAAAGCCAATTTAATCGGCGGCTCTTTGACGGCGGATAAAAATCTCAATGTTTCCGTCGGCGGTTATACAGTTAATGCGGGCGATAATTCAACCGTCGTAGTGGCGGAGGGCAATACTAATCCTTCAATCGGCGGCGTCGACGCTAACGAAGTCTTTTCCGTCAGTGGCGGCAATTATACGGGCAGTTATACGTTAAGTTCAGCCGGCTTGGCGAGTAATTCCAAACTTCTGCGCGGCTCCAAAGATAACAGCGTATTTGCGTTAGGGTCCCTCGCGACAAACGGCGGGGATTGGCTCGGCATGGTCGCGGCGAGCACTTTAACCATAGGCTCAAGCATTACGGACAATGTTTTTGTTGTCAATGATGTAAATAATCCCGTGAGCCTCCACGCCGAACTTACGACGGTTGCTAGCGGCTATTCTTTAAAATCAGCGACGGACGGTTGGGGTAACGATACGATTAAATTCAAAGATACAATCGTCTCCCTCGCGAGCGATTTCAAAGACAAAAATTTTGAAGGCATCAGCTCCAATGCGGCTTTCAAAGTCGACAGCTTAAGCGGCAATTCATTTGCGGTTACGGATTCGACAAGCGGCGGCGCAAGTCTCAGCGGAGTGAATGCTATCACTCAGACGGCAGGGCTTATCGCACCGACGGGACTTAAAACGATAGTCGCAGGCAGTGCCAACAGTATCATCGCTAACAGCGGCGGCTTAGAACTTAGCGTCAGCGTCAACGGCAGTGAAGTTACCCTCAGCGACTTTGATGAGACTGAATCTTTTACTGTCAACGGCACAGAAAATTATACCGTAAGCAGTATCAGTTCCGCGCTCGGCTTTATCACGGACGATAAACTTTGGACGGACAACGCCATTAACAAAACCGATAACATAACGCTCGCGAAACTCCGCGCAGATTCAAGTTGGTCTTACATAACCGTTGTAGAAAATAATGCGCTTGTCATCCCGCCGACGCCGACGGGTGCAAATTCTTGGGTTGTCCTTAACTCTGCTAGAAATACCAAATACGGCGCGATTGATACGATTAGCGGCGGCTATTATCTCAGTAAGGGCACCAATGACGCCGCTTTTACCGGCAAAGCGATAAATATTTCCGATACGACACTTAGTCTTTCAAGCGATTTTGCAAACACGACAATCAACGGTTCCGGCGCGACCCTCAACGTCAGCATTCCTACCGATTACACCGTTAAAGATTCTGCAAGCGGCGCGAGTGTCAACGGTGCTTCGGCGAACATTACTTTATCGGCGGGCGTCCTTACCGTCAGCGACTCCACGCAGTCAATTCTCGCGGGCAAAGATATTTCAAGCGTCAACGGCGAAATAACAATCAGCTTGACGGGTGGCAGTGCAAGTGTCGGCGGATTGGAAGGAAATGAAAGCTTTACCTTCGACGGAACAAATTATACGTTGTTATCGAACGGCAGATTTGAACGGACTGACGGCAAAATTTGGAACGGCGATACAGTCGCGACGACGAACGGCTCCATTGCACTCGATGATTTAACGGTCGCTTCTTCTTGGTACAATTTACTGACGACGGACGGCAACTTTACGATTAACAATTCCAACGTTAGTTCTGTTACGGCGTTCCTTGCTGATTCAACTGACACCGTTAAAATTTACGGCACGTTCGAGAGTATCAGCGGCGGCAGTGGTTATGGCTTAAGCACGCTCGGCTCAACCAATGACGTAACGATTAAATCTGTAACCATTACCGACTCCGTGCAACCCGTAAGTTTGACCAGCGATTTTGTAAATGTTTCCATTAATGCTTACGGCAACGGGTTCATGTCGACGGATACTGTCAATGGCTTTGTCGTAAATTACGATAGCTCCATGCTCCGCGTCGACAACACAACGGCTTTGACTTTGACGGACGGCATTTTAAAACTCGGCGATAACAATCAAACCGTCACGGCGGGCGGGCAAACTGTCCAGAAGAGCAACGGCGATATTACAATCACTTACAACGAGACTGCCGGACTGTTGGTTGAAAGCATTGATGAGGTAAACGACGCTGTCAAGATTAACGGCGCAACTTATACGCTCCTAAACAGTCTTGGCGGCGGTTTAAGTGTCAGTGTCAAAGGCGGCACTACTACGATTGAAAATCTTACTAAGAATGACGATTTCCAAATTGCCGAAAGTGACGGCACGATTACTTTCCACTACACGAGCGCGGGCTTGACTAAAACCGATAAAAACAGTGACGTTATCGAATACGTCTTGAAGGATGTAAATCCCGCCAATAACAAACTCGCTCTTACAGATTTACAGTCAACGGGCGATATTTGGCTAGGTATTTCGGCTGTATCGACTTTGGGCAACATAACCATAAGCAGCGGCTTAACGAAATCGGTTGTACTTGTCGACAGCATAAATCCGCCGAGCCTCTACTACGGTAGCGTTGAAAAAGATTCTGCGGGAAATATTTACACGCTGGATTGGAATGTAGACTTAACTCAAGAGGCTTTTAAAAACTTTAAGCCCGGAACTCCGACGGGAATTACGGTTATCGGCGGCGCGGGTGATAACAGCGTTAAGGCGACAATCGCGGATGCTAATTTTACGACTTTGCCTGTTACTGCCATTGACGCTAACGAAATTGACGTAGTCGACTCCACGAACGCCAGCCACACGATAAGCGGCACGGTTGATAAATTTATTCCTTCGACGATGGTTTTCACGCCCGACTCTGTTAGCGGTGATAAGTTTACGGTTGACGGCACGGGTTACGAGATGACGGGCGCGGGCTTGACGACCGGAAATAAACTTTGGACGGAGGCAGGCGTCAGCGATTACACATTGCCCGCCGCCAGCGATAGTTTGTGGTCTAATTTCATTAAGACTACCGACGAAAACTCCGTTGAAGTCCTGAACTTTAACAACGTCACGATTGAGGCGGATAGTAACGTTGTTACGGACAGCAAAACCTCCGAGAGATTGGCGACGCTCAATCGCGCTACGGGCACGACAAATGATTACACTTTAAAATTCCTGCAAGGCAAAGAAATTTCTAAAGTTCATCTTGCTGACGGCACTGTATCGCTTGCAACCGACAAAACGACCGTCGAGACGGACAACGGCACTTACACAATCAACGGCAGAACTTACAACGGCGCAAGTCTTACGGTTTATGCTACTAGCACAACTTCCGCGCTTTACAACGGCACAGTTACTTTATTCAAAGGCGATTCTGTCACGCCGAATGATTCTGCCCATAAAACTATATCCATTGCGAATGCCGATTCTATCAACGCTACAGATTCGATTACCGCGACGGCGGCGGACGGCAAATGGGTATCTTTGGGCGGGCTCACCGACGGCGACATTTTCACAATCGACACGGCTACTTATAAAGTTTTCGGCGATAATACGCTCGTTAAAATGGACGGCAGCGCGATTGGCAAACTTTTCAACGACTCTATAAGTGCTAACCACACGCTATCCTATGATTCCATTGTCAGCGATAACTATAGTTCGTTAATTTCGCTTGATACAAATGGACAACTTAATCTTACTTCACCGATTGATGATGCGATTGTTGTTGAACAGACGACTGCGGGCGAGTTTGACCCGACTAAACGGGTAGCGGAACTTTCCTACGCTGGTGGAACTTACGAACTCAAAACTACTGACGGCGGCGATATAAGCAAACTCACGGCGGTATCTTTAAGCGGCGCGGCTAATAATTTCAAAACTGAACTGACAGAAACTGTTAAAACCGCTAGCTCAGGTACCTTTACGGTAAACAGTAAAACTTTCGTCGCACAGGACGTTTTGACCATTGAAACTTCCGCTAACAACGCCGCATTTTTAATCAACGGCACAGTCACACTGGATAAGGATAATTATTCGACAGTTACAACGCGCTACAACAACGGTACCAACGTAGACGAAACAATTACCGCAACTGAAGGCTCGCTCGAAGTTACAGCCGATAATTTGAACTCCGTAACCATCAACGATTTGAACGCGGGCGAAAAATTTAATGTCGGTACCGATTCTTACACAATGACCGGTATCGGCTTGCTTAATGCGGCTAATAAAATTAATGCTACCGTCTCGACTTCGGTTAAGACTTCCGAATTGTCCGGCAGTGCTTGGAAGGATATTTTACTTGCTAAAGACGGCGTCGTAACGATTAAAAGCGATGTCGGCACTAATGTTTTGGTTGCTGATGTCGATTTTGATAATCCGTCCGCCGACGCATTCAACTACGGCAATTTAACGAAAACCGCCAATAAGACTTATACTTTTGAGCCGAACGGCACTTTGAAACTTAAGGGCGTAGTTCTCGACAATGCGATAGTTACTTTCCCAAGCAGTTATTCGGGTATTCCAATTTCTAAAGGCACAACGTCATTTACAGTAACGGCTACGGATAAATTCACGGTAGACGCGCAAGATACACCAGAGATAACCGGCGCAAGTGCAATAACATTGTCGAGCGGGACGCTAACAGCTCCGAGCGGCGTAGTAGTAACGGCGTCTGGTAATGCGATAACGTCAGACGTAGGCGAGATGACAATCGCGGTCGAGGGAACGACGGTGACGGTTGGCGCGCTCAATGAAAATGACGAGTTCACGGTCGGCACGACTAGGGCTTACTCGACGAGGCAAACAAGAGAATAATATCGGGGTATTCGACGGAATATGTATTGGGCACGGGGTTCTCGGACATAATAGCGGTAGACGAGAATAAGAATTTAGATTTAAGTAAGCAGAGTAAGAATGCGTTGGTGTACGACAGCCTGACGAATCCGAAAACACAGTTGGCGACGTTGGAAGTAGAAAATGGCGCATTGACGTTGACGAAAGTGGCGGACGGGATAGAGACGATAAACGTTGCGGACGGCGCGAATTTGACGGCGGAGTTTGCGGCGCAAGTAACGGGCAACGGCTTGTTGACAGTGAATAATGCAGCGTACAACGGCAGCGATTTAGTGATAGACACGAGTTCGGACGGCTCGACATTGTACAGCGGGACGATAACGCTGGACGACACAAACAAGTCGGCGCAG
>CAJOHN010000013.1 GCA_905234235.1 uncultured Selenomonadaceae bacterium | reverse complement strand
CATGTTCCAAAAAATCCAAAAGAAAATCCGCGAGTTCATCAAGGAAAAAGGACAGGGCACCGTCGAGTACGCGCTGATTATCGGCTTCGTCGCGATTATTGCAGTTTACATGCTTACAGGCAGCGGCTTGCAAACCTCCACCAAGAAAAACATAACCAACATTTCGGACGTCCTTTATGAGTTGCGGGTACAATACGCCATATACGGCGGAGGCGGTATCATCAGTGCCGGTCCGACGGATAATCCTCCTCCTTCCGCCAACGACGAAGGTGGCAATTCTTCAGAAGAAGAAACTGACGATTGGGGCGATTGATTATCTTGTTCCCGAATAGATTTAAATAAATAAGCTAACCCGCCCAACGTCGGCTGTGATGTGGACTAGCACCGACACGCGGGGCAAGGATAAATATGTTTTCTTCCAACATGTTCCAAAAAATCCAAAAGAAAATCCGCGAGTTCATCAAGGAAAAAGGACAGGGCACCGTCGAGTACGCGCTGATTATCGGCTTCGTCGCGATTATCGCAGTTTACATGCTTACAGGCAGCGGCTTGACAACCAACGCCAAAGCAAACATCGCTAATGCTAACCAAGTTGCAACTGATATTGACTCACAATTTGAGGCTGCCGGTGGGAAAGGCAGCGACTAATCCTTTGTTAAGCGGCAAAATAATTCGGCATGACTGCGCGGCTTGATAAGAAAATGAGCGTCCACTGAGTTTCCAAGTCAAGTTGTGTCGGCAATGTCGGCAAATTGAGCTCCTCGATTCACGTTGAGGGGCTCTTTTTGCAAAACTAAAAAATTCGAGGTGAACACGATGAAAAAATTTCTCAGACGACGCGGACAGGCGGCAGTAGAATTCTCGCTGTTGCTCCCGATATTCGCGCTGATTTTGTTCGCAACAATTTACATAGGATTTTTCGTCCTCGATTACGTGACTTTAGACAACGCGGCGGCGCAGGCGGCAAGACATGCGGCATTGAATCCACCGAACTACACAATAACAATCCCCGACCAAACCAAAATCGAAAAAACAGCGTTATTTCTCAGCTGGTACGCGTTGAAAGAAAATAACTGCGCCAAGAGTAAAGTAACTTACAACGAAGACGACCCGCCTAAGCCCGAATATGTCACGGTTATGATTCAAGCCACGTTGAAAGACGATAAAAACGATACGATTCTCAAAGATATTTTGCCCGATAAATATACCGTCTTGAAGATTGCGGAAATACCTTGATTGAAAGGAGCCGATAAACAAAATGGGATTGCTGGAAAGATTGGGCGGAAGAAAATCCGTCGACTTGAGACCGCAGGAAGAAATTTTGCAGACGCCAAAAACTCAGGAGAAAACTTCATTAATCAAGTCGGCGTTCGAGGAAAGATTACCGCCAAAAAAAGTTGAAACGTTCACGGGCTACCGACCAACCGGCACGTCGGAAAGTACTTATCAGCAATTAAAGTTGAGAGTTCACAGGCAAATCGTAACGGAAATGTCGGCGGATGAACAGGAAATGCTTGCGGGCTCAAATCGCACTCGCGAAGAAATTCAAGAAATCGTCGCGGGCTATTGTCATAAGGCATTCGACGAACAAGCAAGCGTTTTCTCCAGAGGCGAACGCCTTCAAATCATCGCAGATATTTGCGACGAAATTTTAGGGCTCGGACCGATTGAACCGCTTTTAAAAGACCCGTCAATCTCGGAAGTCATGATTAACGGCGCGTCAAAAGTTTTCGTCGAACAAAAAGGTAAACTGTACCGCACCGACGTTAAATTTCACGACGAAACCCACTTGATGAATATCATAGAAAAAATTTTGGCACCTTTAGGCAGAAGAATCGACGAATCCGCGCCGATGGTTGACGCCCGCCTCGCTGACGGCTCCCGCGTCAATATTATTATCCCGCCGCTGGCTCTCGATGGCTCAATGGTTACGATTCGTAAATTTTCCAAATCGGCTCTGTCAGTCCGCGACTTAATCGGTTTCGGAACGCTCGATGAACGCATGGCAATTTTCTTAGAGGCTTGCGTCAAAGCGCGGCTAAATATTTTGGTAAGCGGCGGTACCGGCTCTGGTAAAACGACGACGCTTAACACGCTGTCATCATTTATTCCGCCCGATGATAGAATTGTAACGATTGAAGACGCCGCCGAATTGAAACTCCAACAAGATCACGTTGTCCGCCTCGAATCACGACCGCCAAACATTGAAGGCGAGGGCGCAATAGCTATCCGCGATTTGGTTAGGAATGCTTTGCGTATGCGTCCCGATAGAATTATCGTCGGCGAAGTTCGTTCGGGCGAGGCTCTTGACATGTTGCAAGCGATGAATACCGGGCACGACGGCTCCTTGACAACGGCACACGCCAATTCGCCCCGCGACGCTTTGAGCCGTTTGGAAACTATGGTTTTAATGGCGGGTATGGAACTTCCCGTCCGCGCCATTCGCACGCAAATTTCTTCCGCTATCGATTTGATTCTCCAGCAATCGCGCATTCGTGACGGCTCAAGAAAAATTACACATATCAGCGAAGTTCAAGGCATGGAGGGCGATACGATTATCGTTCAAGACCTCTTCCAATACGTTCAAGACTTCATTGACGAACGCGGCAAATCCGTCGGACATTTTGAATCGCTGGGCTTGCAACCCGCCTTCCTAGACAAATTTAAAATGAACGGCGTCGACTTGCCCCTATCAATTTTTGAAGCTGACAGTCTCGGAGGTCGCTGATAATGCTAATTATTTTTGTATCAGCTTTCATGGGCTTTTCGGTTTTCGTGTTACTGTATGTGCTGGCAAGAAAAGTTCGGAACCAAGAACAGTATCAAACCAAAGTCCGCTTGCAAAATTTATCGAGCATGTCGCTGAGTGAACGAATAGCAACGCCCGAAGAAAGAAAATCATCGGCATTAATGGCGCGGCGTGATTGGTCGTCACTGTCATTTACGGAACGGGTCATATTACCGATAAAAACTTCCATACAAAATTTCTTCCTAAAACTCGCGCCAAGAGCAATTTTTAGAACAATCGAACGCTACATAATCCTTGCCGGTAAGCAGGAAGTTTGGAGCCTCAACAAAGTAATTTTCATCTGGGGCACGATAATAGCTGGAGCTTTTTTAGCAGGCGTGGCGTTCCTAATGACTGCGGAGGCTCTATTAATTCAGCGACTGATGACTTTGCTTATGCTCACGGCAACTGGAGTACTTTTGCCGATTTCCTACGTCAAATCAATAATAAAACAGCGGCAAGAGAAAATCGTAGCTCAACTGCCGCCGTTTTTAGATTTGTTAAGTGTCAGTGTTCAAGCCGGATTATCCTTCGACGCCTCGGTAGAAAGAATCTTGCGCAGATCTTCGGGCGAGCTTATGGACGAGTTCAAACAAATGCAAAAAGATATGCGCTTGGGTTTGTCGAAAAGAGAAGCCCTTCACGAAATGGCTAGACGTTGCGACATAGAGGAAGTTTATCTGTTCACGACCTCGATTATCCAAGCGGAACGACTCGGCACAAGCATGAGCAAAACTCTAATCGAACAGGCTAATAATATGCGCGAACTTCATTCGCAACGAATCAAGGCTAAAGCGTTGAAAGCTCCGATTAAAATTTTGTTCCCGCTGGTTATATTCATATTCCCGACAATTTTTATCGTCATTTTGCTCCCGCCGCTGATTAGTGTTTTGAATAATCTCCACGTCTTACCTTAAAAATCTCCCGTCGAACCGAAACGCCCGCGCCTGACTTCCCCGACGCCAATTTTATCGCCGTCAACCGTCAAATATTTTTGGAAAATTCCTTGCGCTATCCTCATGCCTTTTTTTATTTCAAACTCGCCGCCCAAACTTATCACAGGCAAAATTATATGCCCGCGATAATCAGCGTCGATAACCCCGACGCCGTTCGCTAAAATTAAATCATACTTGACGGCGAGACTTGACCGCAGATAAATTAACAAAACCTCATCGGGAAGGAAAAAGGCTCTGAGCCCCGTCGGTACCAACGAAATTTTTTTATCCGTCACGCGAACATTTTCTGCCGCCTCCAAGTCGTAGCCCGCACTGAAGGCAGTTTTGCGCGTCGGAAGGTGAATTCCGTTGTATCCTTCGAGAATCTCAAAGCCTCGAACCATTGTATTTGCCTCGCCGAAAAGAAATTTTACTCCGCTTTGACCTCTGCCGCTTCCTCGACCTGCGCGGACTCTTCAACAAGTTTCTCCGCATCAGGAGCTTTGAAAGTCGCTCCGAGTGGTCTTGCCGGCGTAATCGTCGAAATCGCGTGTTTGAAAACCATTTGCTGACGCCCCATCGCGTCGATAACTACCGTGAATTGGTCGAAGCCGCGAATCATGCCCTTAAGCTGAAAGCCGTTGACGAGATGAATTGTCACAGGGACATTTTCCTTGCGCGCCTGATTCAAGAAATTCTCCTGCAGATTGATTGGTTTTGTTGCCATTTAAACTTCTCTCCTTTGCAAAGCATTAAATTTTTAACCACGTTATGTATTTCATTCGCCGGTACCACGTAAGTTGGCGTTTGGCGAAATTTCTTGTGGCTTGACTGACTTTTGAAATTGTATCGTTAAGTGTCGCGTCGCCGCGCAGATATTCAACAGTTTCCTTGTAACCGATACCACGCATTGCTTGAGCATCGGGACTCACGCCGCCGTTTATCAAAGCCTTAACCTCGTCGACTAAACCGTCCGCAAACATTTGTTCCGTACGCCGATTAATTTTGTCGTAAAGTTCTGCGCGGTCGCTCGTAAGCCCGAAGATTAACGCGTCATAAATTAATTCGCCCGTCTGTTTATAGTGACTGACTAAACTTTTCTCCGCGCCGAGTTCATAGCCCTCAACCAAAGCTTGAATGTAAAGCCCTGTGCCGCCCGCGACGATTGGAATTTTTCCGCGCAGATTTAGTTCAGTGATTATCGGTCGCGCACGCCTGACAAATTCTCCAACGCTAAATTTTTCTTCCGCGTCTAAAATATTTATCAGATGATGCGGCACGCGTTCCAATTCAGCCCGCGCAGGTTTTGCCGTCCCGACGTTGAAATTTTTATAAACCGCCATCGAGTCCGCTGAAATTATTTCCGTGTCGAACTTTTCGGCGAGCGTCAACGCCAATGAACTTTTCCCCGCCGAAGTCGCCCCCAATATCACTGCAAGTTTTTCTCGCGGCGATTCGGTCAAGTGCAATGATTGTACCGAATCATAAATTTTTGTCAAGTCAAACGGCACGGCGTCAAAACTTTTAATCTTGCTCCTCATTTAAGCTTCAACGATTCGCCCGGCTTAACGATATGAACTTTCGCGAACTCCACAAGCTTAAGCAAATCCTCCGCGTTCTGCTTGATAACATCCCAAGTATTGTAGTGCAAGGGAATGACGTTAGCCGCGTCGAGGAACGATACAGCCTTAGCCGCGTCGACGGGATCCATCGTGTAATGCCCGCCAATCGGAAGGATAGCGTAATCAATCTTGTCGCGCTCGCCGATTAACTTCATGTCGGAGAAAAGAGCCGTGTCGCCCGAATAGTAAATAATTTTGCCGCCGACGCCGATAACGTAGCCGCAAGCAATGCCGCCCTGAACTCCCGAACTGTGCAAAGCCGGTACCATGCGCACGAAACCAAATTCAGTTTTGACAGTGCCGCCCAAGTTCATGCCGATAGCTTTGATATTTTCGCCAACAAAGTCAGTCATCTCAGGGATACAAACAGCCGTCGCGCCCGTGCGTTCCAAAATGTCGTAAGCGTCGCCGACGTGGTCGCCGTGCGCATGCGTCACGAGAATATAATCTGCCTCAACGTCGTCGGGATTAATCGACGCTTGCGGGTTGCCCGTCAAAAACGGGTCGACAAGAATTTTAACTTTGCCGTCGTCAAGTTGGAAGCAAGCATGCCCATAATAATTGTAAGTCAACAAATTCATTCGCCTCCGTCAAAATATTTTTTTGAATATTCTGCGCGGCGTTCGATAATCCCTGCAAAGTTCGCGCCGCTCTTGTCGTAACCGACGTTACCATAAGTCGATATTGCACAGCCAAATTGAAGCGAATATAATTCACACAAAGGAGTTGAGGAAATGATTTACGAAAGCAAAATTTTAAACGTAACCCTCCGCAAGCCGAAAATTCATTTCGTCCCTGATGTCGTCTACGCGCAAGTTCCGACTTTCGAGAAACCGATTCAGCTTTTGCAAATGGATTTACTGATTCCGCAAGTCGCGAAACCTTTGCCCGCCGTAATTTTCGTGACGGGCGGAGCATTCATTTCAGCGAATCGGGCGCGTATGCCGCAACTGCGAATGCACCTCGCAGAAAAAAATTTTGTCGTCGCCAGCATAAACTATCGAACAGTGCCCAATTCCCATTTCCCGCAACCGATTGAAGACGTTAAATCCGCGATTAGATTTCTAAAAGCCAACGCGCAGAAATTCAACGTCGACGCGGAAAAAATTTTTCTAATCGGCGACAGCGTGGGCGGTTACCTCACGACACTTGCGGCAGTCACCAACGACGATAAAACCTTCAACGTCGGCGATAATCTTAATTTCTCCGACAAAATCGTTGCGGCAGTAAATTTGTACGGACTTTCTGACCTTACCCAATCCGACTTGCCGTTCATCACGTTTTTCTTGAATGGAAATTCTCCTGCGAAAGCCAATCCGATAAATTACCTCAGCAAAAATTCCGCACCTATGCTCCTCATGCACGGCACTGCTGATAACATCGTCGCGCCCGTTCATACCGATTTACTTTTCCAAGCTCTAAAATCTCACGGCGTCGAGGCTGAACGTTACCTAATTCCGAATGCCAATCACGCTGATAATTATTGGTTGCAAGATGAAGTTCTCGACGTTATCACGGGATTTTTATCGGCACATTTAATTTGAACGACTATTATTTGACGTAAAAAAACTCCCCGTCGATTGGGAATTGCGGCGGGGAGGATTTTTTTATGCAGACTTTAATTTTATCGAAAAATTTTCTCTTAGTACTGGAACATCTGGAGAGAATTTTGGAGATCTTGAGCGAGGCGAGCGAGTTCATCTGCCGCAGAGGAAATTTCTTCGGAAGAGGCAGATTGTTGCTCAGCCGCCGCAGAGACGCTTTCCATTTCCTTAGATATACCAAGACCTTTTTCAAGCGTCTTATCGTTGCAATCACGAATCTTAAATGTGGCAGTCTCAACGGCTTTGAGTTCGCGAACCATGTTCTTGGCTTCAGTCTCGACTTTAGAGGACGCTTCCTTAATGCTGTCGAAGGTGTCGCGCAGTCTTTCGACGGATTCGGTACCTGCGCGGACTGCCGCGTTACCTTTCTGCATGGAGTCGACGGCGTTAGTAGTTTCAGCTTGAATTTCTCCGATAAGAGCCGCAATCTTCTGCGACGCTTCGCCCGATTCTTCAGCGAGCTTACGGACTTCTTCCGAAACGACTGCGAATCCGCGACCGTGTTCACCGGCACGCGCCGCCTCAATAGCAGCGTTCAATGCAAGCAAGTTAGTTTGTTCGGCTATGCCGCTGATAGATTCAACAATCTGTCCAATTTCTTGCGAACGTTTGCCGAGCTTGTCGACAGTCAAAGCAGAATCATTAACGATTTTCTCAACACTGATAATCTGAGCAACGGAAGCCTCAACAGCTTCAGTACCGGCGTTAGCCTCATCCATAGCTTTACCAACCATAGACGCAACCAAATCAGAAGTTTTCGTAAGAGTTTCGATAGAATGTGTGGCGACGTTGATAGCGTCCATAGCGTCGTTGATAAGAGATTGCTGTTCAACAACCGCGCCCGCCGAACTTGTAACAGATTGTGCAACCTGTTCAGAAGCTTGGGAACTTTGATGTGCACTGGCAGTAAGTTCTTCGGAAGAAGCCGCAAATTGGCTGGCGGCGTCGCTTGTCTTTTGAACAATCTTGCTTATAGTCTGGCGCATTTCGCGGACGGCAAGAGCCATAGTTCCAAATTCGTCTGTGCGGTCAGCGTCGAGCAAATCGGTGCGGCGGAAGTCGCCGTCTTTGAGCAAGTGGAGAGCTTTAACCATGTTGCCGAGCGGGTCGGTAACGGCTTTGGTAATCGTGAAGCTGAAGAACAACAAGATAACGAACGTGCCGCCGAGTACGAGGAACAAATTGCGAACAGCCGATGCAATACCTTCGTCGGAGCGTTTAATCGTTGCGTCAGAATCGTCGTAAGCTTTCTGCTGAATAACCAAAATCGCGTCGCCCGTCGAAACGGCGTGCGGCATAACTTCATTCTGATAAAAATCCAAAGCTTGGATACGGAACTGTGCGAGCGTCGTGAGGTCTACGCCGACCGGCGAACGCATAGCTACTATCTTGTCGCCGCCTTCTTTGAACTTAGCCCATTCGCGTTTTGCGGCGTCAACTTGAGCGCGAGCCTGCGCGTCGTCTTTGATTATCTGTTCGTAAAGAGCCAAAGACTCGTCCAACTCTTTTACTGCGTCGTTATACTTGTTGATACGGTCTTGGAGAAGTGACGCGTCGGTAGTAAAGGGCACCAAGATTGCTTGAACTTGAGCATAACGGACGGCGTGACGGCAACGCCCGATTTCAAAGATACCCTTCAAGTAGGTTTGGCTGATAGTCTGCAAATCTGCTTGCGCCTGCATGACGGCGAAGTAGCCGACCAACCCGATGATAATCATTCCGATAATGGCGATAGCGTTCAGAATCAACAGCTTATACGCTACTCGCACGTTGTCCATCCACGACATAAAAATTTTTCCCCCTTTTAATTTGGCGGTTTAAAAATTTTTTGCGGCTGAGATTTTACGGCAAGAACCCCTCGTCTTGCCAACCGCCCATCTCAACTCTTGAACGTTTCCCACGAATTCGGGCGTGACTTCCCGTCGTTCACTGCGGTAGTTTGAATCCTGCCGGATCTATGCTCTATACTTTGCCTCCTCCCGCAAATGCCCCGACAAAACGTTTTATGGCAATTAAAAATTAAAGCCTCGTTTTCTATTCTTCGCTATTAGCAATATTCCTTTCAACCAATAAAAAAAGCCTCGACGATTTTGCCGAGACTGAAAAATTTTTTCGTACAGATAATTTTTAGTACTGGAACATCTGGAGAGAATTTTGCAAATCTTGAGCGAGGCGAGCGAGTTCATCTGCCGCAGAGGAAATTTCTTCGGAAGAGGCAGATTGTTGTTGAGCCGCCGCAGAGACGCTTTCCATTTCCTTAGAAACGCCGAGACCCTTTTCAAGAGTTTTATCGTTGCAGTCGCGAATCTTGAACGTTGCGCTTTCAACAGCCTTAAGTTCGCGAACCATATTCTTAGCTTCGTTTTCGACTTTGGAGGACGCCTCTTTAATGCTGTCGAAGGTGTCGCGCAATCTCTCGACCGATTGAGTACCGGCACGAACTGCCGCATTACCTTTCTGCATGGAGTCAACAGCGTTAGTAGTTTCAGCTTGAATTTCTCCGATAAGAGTTCCGATTTTCTGAGCCGCCTCTTGAGATTCTTCGGCGAGCTTACGGACTTCTTCCGAAACGACAGCGAAGCCTCTGCCGTGTTCACCGGCACGCGCCGCCTCAATTGCCGCGTTCAATGCAAGCAAGTTAGTTTGTTCGGCTATGCCGCTGATAGCCTCAACGATTTGTCCGATTTCTTGTGAACGTTTACCGAGCTTGTCGACAGTCAAAGCAGAATCATTAACGATTTTCTCAACACTGATAATCTGAGCAACAGAAGCCTCAACAGCCTCAGTACCGGCGTTAGCCTCATCCATAGCTTTACCAACCATAGACGCAACCAAGTCGGATGTTTTGGTAAGGGTTTCAATGGAAGTCATTGCAACGTTGATGGCGTTCATGGCGTCGTTGATAAGTCCTTGCTGTTCAACAACCGCGCCCGCCGAACTTGTAACCGATTGCGCAACCTGTTCAGAAGCTTGGGAACTCTGATGAGCACTTGCAGTAAGTTCTTCGGAAGAAGCCGCGAATTGGCTGGCGGCGTCGCTTGTCTTTTGAACAACTTTGCTTATAGTCTGGCGCATTTCGCGGACGGCAAGAGCCATTGCGCCAAATTCGTCTTCGCGGTCGGCGTCAAGCAAATCAGTACGACGGAAGTCGCCGTCTTTGAGCAAGTGGAGAGCCTTAACCATATTGGAAAGCGGATTGGTAACGGCTTTGGTAATCATCGTGCTGAAGAAAATCAAGATAACAACTGTGCCGCCGAGTACGAGGAACAAATTGCGGACAGCGGCGTCAATGCCTTCGTCGGAACGTTTAATCGTGTCTTCGGAATCTTGATAAGCCTTCTGCTGAATAACCAAAATCGCGCCGCCCGTCGAAACGGCATAAGGCATTACGTCACTTTGATAAAAATCCATAGATGCATTTCTGTGAGCGGCAATCGCTGCAGTATCGCCGCCCGCAGGAGAACGCATTTGCATCATTTTATCGCCGCCGGCTTTGAACTTAGCCCATTCACGTTTTGCGGCGTCAACCTGAGCGCGAGCTTGCGCATCGTCTTTGATAATTTCTTCGTAGAGAGCTAACGATTCGTCCAACTCTTTTACTGCGCCGTTGTATTTGTCGATACGAGACTGCAACAGCGAGGGGTCAGTCGTCAAAGGTGCTAAGATTGACTGAACTTGAGCGTAGCGGACGGCGTGACGGCATCGACCGATTTCAAAGATACCTTTCAAGTAGGTTTGGCTGATTGTGTTCAAATCCTGTTGCGCCTGCATAACGGCGAAGTAGCCGACTAATCCAACGACAATCATTCCGAGAATGGCGATGACGTTAAGAACCAGCAACTTGTAAGCTACGCGCATATTATTCATCCAAGACATAAAAAACTTCCTCCTCTTTTAGCGGCATGACCGCCCGTTTCAATGTTTGAACGTATTTCCCGTGAATCGGGCATGACTTCCCGTCGTTCGTGCGGTAGTTTTAAAACTTGCAGGACAGATAATCTATAGCGTTCCTCCCCTCGCAAGAGTTACTTTCCGCATATTTTTAAGCAACGCGATTTTAGTTTAACGTGCGGGGAATGTCAATCAATCATTGCGAAAAAAGAACTCCCTAAAAAAATCAGGGAGCAAAGATTGGGATTAGGATTTTATTTTGTGAGAGCGTCCCAAGCCTCGTTTGCGCGTTCGACGAATATGTTACGAATCTTTTTATTCTCGCCGAGCCCTTGCAATTTGGTTTCGACTTTGAAGCCCATATTTTGCAGAATAACTTTGTGCGAATCTTCCTCATCGCCCGCCATGTCGTTTGTCGCGTGGTCGCCCGCAACCATCATCAGCGGCATCAGAATTATTTTTTCAACCTTGTGCATTTTGAGCTTGCCCGCCCAATCTTCCAAACGTGGCCAGCCTTCGACAGTATAAATGTGAACGTCGTTACGTTTCATCTGCTTAAGTTTCGACTGCATAACGGAATAATACGCGTTGGACGGGTCGGGCGTGCCGTGCGCCATTAAAAGTATCGCCGTGCCCTTTTTGTACGCGGGCAAATTCAACGCCTGCATGACTTCCATAACGTCGTCGGGCTGTTCTTCCTGCCCCTGCCAATACATCAGCGGCGTCGCGAGCGTCATAGCTTTGAATTCCGTTTTATACTGGTGGAAGAGCGCAACGTCATATTTGTACTCCATGCCGGGAATAACATCCAGCGAGACGAGAGCAATCCGCGTGTAACCTTCGCGCTTAAGTTGGTCGAGAGTTTGTTCGGGCGTCAGGTAATCGCACTTGCCCTCGTTCTCCATGATGTGCTTAAGGACGATATGGCTCGTGAACGCGGTAACAACTTTTGCTTTGGGATGAGCGGCTTGAATCGCCTGCGCGGTCGCGTCGATAGATTTAGCGCGTTGGTCTTTGAAAGTCGTGCCGAAACTCAACACAACAATCGCGTCCTTGTCCATGTAGCTATCGAAGGCGTTATTTTTGTAACTGAGGACGCCGATTTGAGTAGCCATTTGCAGAGCGGCGGGCGGATTTTCAACCTCGTCGTTAAGCACGTAGGCGGCGTCGGCGTGCGCGAAGAATAACCCCGAACACGCCGCACTTACCGCCAAAAATTTTTTCCAAGATTTCATCTGAACTCCTCCCAGAATTTTTTTTATCATCGCTCATACATTTCTTGCTGAGGAGTCAATTTATTTTAGCGCGTTAAATTTGTTTGTCAAATTGTTTTGAATGGTGTACAATGCGGCGGTAATTTTTTTAGGGAGGAAAGTTTAAATGAAATTCCACTGTTATAAGGAAGATTTGATCGAAGCATTGCAATTTGTGATTCGGGCGGTGGCAGTTAAGCCGATGACGCCGGTTTTAGCTGGCATTTATATCAAAGTCGAAGGCTCCACGCTTGAACTGCAGGCGAATAATTTTTCTACTGGTATAATCGCACGTATTTCCGTCAGCACGGAGGAGCCGGGCGAGGTTGTTGTCAGCGGCAAACGTCTCCAAGAATTTGTTCGCAACATGCCCGACGATACGGTAACTTTTTCCGACGAGGAAACCAATAACACTTTGTCGATTTCTTCGGGCGGTGCGAGCGTTGACCTGTTAAAGATGTCCGTTGCAGACTTCCCAAAAGTTAAAACGCCCGAAACCGAACACTCCTTTAGCCTCACCATGCCCGCCCTTTACGAGTTGATTAAGATGACTGTCTTCGCCGTCGCTAAGGAACCCGAACGTCCGATTTTCACGGGCTGTTGCTTTGAAATTAAGAATAATGTACTTTCGCTTATCGCCACGAATGCAAATCGCCTTGCCTTATCCAAAGCAAATCTCGAAGGCACTCATGAGGATTGCAGTTTCATTGTGCCTGCTGAATCTCTGCGCGGAATTTTAACGCGTATCGACCCGAAGGAATTTAATGAATATGTAACGCTGAATTACTCGACGCGCTATCTGACGTTTACCATTGATAACATCTTTTTAACTGCACGGCTTATCGATGGCGTATTCCCGCCTTACGAAAAAGTTATTCCGACTTCCCACACGACGGAGGTTATGGTTAGCACTCCTGATTTCAAAAATGCTGTGGATTTTGTCTTGCTTATGGCTAAGGAGACCGAATACAACACGGTTAAATTTAGATTCTGTCATGGTGACATCGAGATTTCCTCTACTTCGCCGGAAGTCGGTGGCGCGGTTAAAACTGTCGACGCAAAAATTACCGGCGACGACTTGGATATTGCATTCAACGGCAACTACATCGCCGACATGCTGAAAACTATCGACTCAATCCGTTTGAATATCAAGATGAACGACAAATACAGCCCCGCCATGTTCACTGAGCCCGGCAACCCCAATTACGTTTACATTGCAACGCCCGTTCGTGAGTAAATGTATGTCGACGAAATTTTTTTAAAAGATTGGCGCAACCTCGCAGAACTAAAATTTTGTCCCAACGCCGCAATAAACATTTTTATCGGGAACAATGCGCAGGGTAAAACCAACATTCTTGAAGCGATTAATTTTGCGTCGCTGTTGAAGTCGCGGGCGGGTAAAGAATCTGAATTGATTCGCTGGAGTCAGAATGTCGCGCTTGCTCGGATTAAGTTCTTTAAAGCGGGAGTCTCGCACGAATTGGCGATTGAAATTTCCTCGACGCGTCCGCGCAGAATTTTACTCGACGCCAATCCGATTCGCCCGCGTGAACTTATCGGCAAACTCAATTCGGTATTCTTCTCGCCCGAAGATTTGTTCATGTTCAAAACTTCGCCGTCGACGCGCAGAAAATTTTTGGACGCACAAATTTCGCAATCCTCTCCGGTTTATTTTTTGAACTTGCTTAAATACAATCGGCTTGTCACGTTGCGCAATGCTCTATTGAAAAAAATCCGTGACGACTCCGCGTTCACTACCGAACTCGACCTTTGGGACGAACAACTCGCCGACTTCGCCGAAAAAATTATCAGCAAACGTTTGGATTCGATTCGCAAATTAAATCTGCTGGCAAATTCAATCCAAGAAAAAATTTCCGTGCGGGCTGAAAGTTTATCAATCGTCTACGACTTGCGCGGGCTTAATTCCAAAGAAAATATCGCGGAGAATTTTCTTAAGCAGTTACGGGCACGGCGTCTCAAAGATATACAACGCGGCTCAACGAGTATCGGCGCGCACTTGGACGATTTAAAATTTTTTATCAACGGTCGGGAGCTTAGGGTTTTCGGCTCGCAAGGGCAACTTAGGACTGTTGCGCTTGCTTTGAAACTTTCTGAACTTGAATTTTTAAAATCCGAAACGGGCGAATATCCTTTGCTCCTGCTCGATGACGTAATGAGCGAATTGGATTACAGCCGCCGCGAAATGTTGCTTGACTTCCTAAACCGCGAACAAATCCAGACGCTGATAACGGCGACTGACCGCGCTTACTTCCCGAAGCAAATTTTCGGGAAAATTTTTTTAGTCGACGCGGGGAGGCTGATTGGATGATTGAGATTGACCGCGTGCTCCACGAAAATATTCGCGATTTCGGCAAGGCGGCTTATGAAAAATTTATCTGTAGCGAACTGATTCAACATTGGCATGAACTCGTTGACGAAAGTATTGCCGCGCAGATTAAGCCCGTCACGCTTGAACGCGGCATTTTATTCGTTTATGCGAAGAGTTCCGCCGTCGGAGACCAGTTGAAATTTTTTGCCGAAGAAATTATCGACGCGATTAATGAAGCCTTCAGGCAAGAGAAATTGCTTGTCAAGGACATCAAAATCGCTAAGGGTTTCCAAATCGTCGCTGAAGCCAAAAAAAATCCTCCCGCCGCGCAGGTTGACGAGTTTAAAGTTCCGATGGACAAAATAACTTTGACGGACGAAGAAATTAAACGTTGCGAGGAACGGACGGCGAGATTATCCAACGAAACACTTCGACAAAAAATTTTAGCGGGGCTTTTATCGCAAGCGCGACTTCAAAAATTTCGCCTCGCGAACGGCTGGCATAAATGCGCCAAATGCGACGCGCTTTGCCCGCCCGAAAAAATGTTCTGCGACGTGTGCAGAGTCAAAGAGCGCGAAGCAATGAATAAGGAACTCGCCAAAATTTTTTATGACGCTCCTTGGCTGAAAATTTGGGAGGCGCAAAAAATTTTACTCGAACGAATGCCGCATATGCGCGGAGAATGTTTTCCGGAAGTGATTGAATCTGCGCGGACGTCGTTAATTCAAAAAGTCGCAGGGAGTATTCGTTTCGCCGATGAAAAATCGCCCGCCGTGTTGAAATTGGTAATGTTAGAACAACGATTGACACCCGATAAACTCACGCCCGCAATTATTCGACGAACTTTAAACGAATTGCAATTCAATCTGCCCGACTTAGCGAGGTTCACGCTGAATAAAAAATAACTCCCGCATTCAACGGGAGATTTTTTTTTATAACGGGAAAAGCCCCCGCACTTTCTTTATTGGTCGGAACGACGAGACTTGAACTCACGACCTCTTCCACCCCAAGGAAGCGCTCTCCCAAACTGAGCTACGTCCCGATTACCCGCGCAGTCTAACACAGCTTTAAAAATTTTGCAAGTGTTTTTTTACTGGAGGGCTTTAACCAACGTCATCAAGTTCGTTAGCATTCTGTGGCTGTAATCAAGCATATTCTCCGGTTTCGCCTCGCCCGTGACGATTGGGTCGAGTTCAAAAATTTTCGCGCCGGTTTCATTAGCTATCGTCTCCGCCGCTTTTGGAGAATATTGCGGCTCCGTGAAAATAATTTTGACTGGCAAGGAATTTATTTTATCAATCGTCTCGGCAAGCTCTTGGGGTGTCGGCTCGGTACCGGGTTCGCGCTCGATGACTGCCGCCACGTTTAATTTAAATTCTGCCGCCAGATACGGGAACGCCTCGTGGAACGTCACGATGTCTTTGTTCGGCAACATAGTCGTTGAGATTTGCATTTCGTCGCGCAAGGTCGTCAGCTCGTCTACGTATTCAAGCGCGCACATTTTATAAGCGTCGGCATTTTTCGGGTCAAGCTCGCACAGTTGCGACAAAATGTTTTTCACTTGATGAATCGCATACGTCACACTCAGCCACACATGCGGATTGGGCACGTCACCTTCCATTATCGGGACAATGTTGGGCGTATCGCTTGCGTTGATAATTTTTAGATTCGGGTACGACTCGATAACCTTATCCAAAAAACTTTCCATACCCAGCCCGTTTATCACAAAAATATCTGCCGTCTCCAAAGTTTTCATGTCTTCGGGCGTCAATTGATAATTGTGCAGGCAACCGGTTTGTGGCGGCGTCAAGTTCACAACTTCAACGTCATGCGCGCCGCGAGTAATGTTTATCGTGTCGAGATACATCGGATAAAACGACGTGACGATTTTAAGTTTGTCGTCGTCCTTTTTATCGGAACCGCATCCGCCAATAACCGTGAACGTCAGCACAATCAGCGCGAGACAAAGAATTTTTTTCATGATTAACCTCGATACTCCGCCGCGAGCTTTTTAAACAACGGCAAAGAACGTTCAATAGTTTCAGTCTTTATGCAGTAAGCGGCGCGGAAATAACCGGGGGCACCGAAGTCCGCGCCCGGCACCAAAAGTAAATCGTATTTCTTCGCCCGTTCGCAAAAAGCATAATCATCAGCCTCAAGAGTCTTCGGGAATAAATAAAACGCGCCCTGCGGCTTAACGCATTCAAAACCCGCGTCAATCAGCCCGTCATATAAAATTTTTCCGTTGCGTTCGTAGGGAGTGATGTCAACGGCTTTGCCCGCGCACTTTGCAACGACTAACTGCCACAAACTCGGCGCGTTCACGTGAGTTAAAACTCTCGCCGCCCCCGCTATCACCCCGAAAATTTTATCGAAGTCGGCAACTTCATCCGGTACAACGATATAACCAATGCGCTCGCCGGGCAACGAAAAACTTTTGCTGTAAGAGTAGCAAACCAGCGTGTTATCATAAAAATCAGTAACCCAAGTCACGTCGACGCCGTAAGCAAGCTCGCGATAAGGTTCGTCGCAAATCAGGAAAATATCTTGCCCGCTGTCTTTAAGAATGTCAGTCAATTTCTTGATAGTTTCTTTGGAATAAACCGCGCCGCTCGGATTGTTCGGCGAATTGATGATAACCGCCTTAGTCTTGGGCGATAAAAGTTTCTTGAAGTCCTCGAAATCAATCTGCCAATCTTCGGGACGCGGCTTGACAACTTTAAGCGTCGCGCCGACCGATTCGACAAAAACTTTATACTCCGGAAAATACGGCGCAAAAGTTATGAACTCGTCGCCGGCTTCCGCGAGTGCTTTGAAACAAATCGTAATTGCTGCCGCCGCTCCGCTCGTCACGAAAATATTTTTCCCTGCGAAGTGCGTTCCAAATTTGTCATTGATACTTTGCGCCAAAGTCTCGCGAACGTTGGGATTGCCGGGCGCGACCGTGTAGCCGTGAACCTGCGCGGGCTCGTAATTTTGCAGAATATCAATCGCCGCGTCGCGAACAAAATCAGGCGTCGGAACATTGGGGTTGCCTAAGCTGAAGTCAAAAATATTTTCCTCGCCGACCTCAGCCGCCCGTTTCCGTCCGAACTCAAATATCGTGCGGATTGTAGATTTCTTCGTGCCCAGCTCATACATTTTGGCTGATACCATTCAAAAATCACTCCCTAGCTAAAATCTGCGCGATCATCTTTTCCAAGCCCGCGATATATGCCTTGTCTTGCCGTTCGATTTTTTCCATGTCGGCGGTGCGCGTTTTATCCTGCGTGTTGTTCTTTTCAAGCTCAGCGATGTAAGTTTTATTCTGCTGAACAATTTTATCTAACTCAGCGATGCGATTCTTGTTTTGCTGGACGACGCCCTCTAATTCAGCGACGCGGGCTTTATCTTGCGGATTACCTTTCTCAAGTTCAGCAACGCGAGCTTTAACTTGTTGAGCGGCTTTATCCAACTCAGCTATACGTGCTTTATCCTGCTGAGAAATTTTTTCTAATTCAGCGACGCGAGCTTTGGCTTGTTGAGCGGCTTTATCCAATTCGGCAATACGCGCTTTATCCTGCTGAGAAATTTTTTCTAATTCAGCGACGCGTGCCTTACCCTGTTGCCCGACCTTGTCCAATTCCAAAATGTGAGCTTTATCCTGTTGCGCAAGTTTTTCAGTCAACTCAACGACGCGAACTTTATCTTGCTTAGCGGATTTTTCTAACTCGGTTATGCGCGCCTTTTCAAGCTGAACAACTTTCTCCAAGCTGATAATGTGAGTTTCTTCTTGCTGGGCGGCGTTTTTCAACTCGGCAATTTGCGCCTCGCTTTGTTTGGCGGCAGTTTCCAATTCGGCAAGCCTTGCTTTGTTTGAACACATCGAATTAAAAATAAAAGCCATCAGCGCAGGGTAACTTTCCGCGTCAATTTCTTCACGCAAAATTTTATCGAGTTCCTGCGGTTTAGATTCGGCATAATTTTTTTCGAGGTAAGCAAGCGGCTCGCGGGCATACGTTTCAAGCGCAAGATATTTCATGTCGGGATTTTGCTGGAAAAATTCGCGTTCGCTCAAAAAATTATCCATGTACTCAAAGCCGCCGGTCAAAGCGCGGACGTATTTACGGAGGCGTCCCGGGATGTCTATGTACTTAGCAGCCAACTTCTTCTTTATACGATGATAATTAACCAGATTGGGGACGCGGACAAATTTTTCCGCCGTGTACGCCAAACAACATGTCGTCAAAACGTCTTGCATAGTGTTGATTGTGAATTGGATATTGTTCTCGACAAGGAAATCGCGCCGAATTAATTTTGACCAAAGCGTCAATAAAAACTCGCGATTATGGACGGCTTTAACGCGCGCGGCAACGTCGAAGGGCACCAACGTCGGCTTATCGACAAATTCAGCCGAAATTTCGCTTTTCTCCGTAGGTTTCTTCTTGGGCTCGGCAACGTTCCAATCTTTAGAAGGCACGGATAAATATTTCTCGCAGGCGACAACGTCAGCTTTGAATTTCTTGGCAACGGCATAAAGTTCCTCCAAAGCCGTCGGGATTATGGCGGAGTCGGAATCCAATATCAACAAATATTCGCCGTAGGACAAAGCGACGCCGATTGTGTAAGGTTCGCCGTTATCGCCCGAATTCTTTTTCGTCTGCGAAGCCTTAAGTTTTTTTCCGAATTTTTTCGCGTAGCTTTTGACGACTTCAAGGCTCTTATCGGTTGAGCGGTCGTCGACAACGATAACCTCAAAATCTTTAAATGTCTGCGCCAAAATGCTGTCAAGACATCTGCCAATGTACTTTTCGGCGTTATACAAAGGGATAACCACCGAGATTTTTGGAAGGTTCATTAAAAAATCACTCCTCATCTTCTGTTAGCTTGTGTTGCCCAAGCATTGTCGTTAAAGTTTCACGGGTAAATTTGTATTCGTCGGACGAAAAATCTTGCCCCGCGTCGTATCGATTAGACTTCGCATTTATCAGCCCGCAAAATGTATCATAAAACATATCGTTTGTAAAATATTTTTCGCGGTTATTCTCAAGTGTCGCCGCTTGTTCAGGGAAAATTTTTTCATACTCCGGCGATAAGTATATGAACATCGGAATTCTCAGCATTTCAAATTTGAACACGTCAGGGTTGTGCGAAATTTCCAAGTCTTCGCCGTGATCCGAGAAATAAATCATCGCTTGCAAGTTCAAATTGTACTCAGCGTAATCAAAAATTTTCGACAGCACAAAGTCGGTGTACAAAATCGAATTGGCATAGCTCGGCTCCGCTAACATCATCCCCGTACCGTCCGCCGTCACCCATTTTTTAAATCTGCGCGGGTAGCGGCTGTTGTAATAAATATGACTGCCCATCAAGTGGAAGACGATAAAATTTTTCTCGTTCGGGTCGACGCGCTCAAAAAATTTCAACAAAATTTCGTCCTCAAGTTCCGAGAAATCAAAACTGTCATCCGTCCATTCCGAAACGTCGGAAGTTTTGGCAACAAGAGTTATCGTGCTGTCATACTCGCCGTAACGCCCTTGATTGCTGAACCAATACGTTTTATATCCCGCCTTCTTAGCAACGTCCACGATTGAAATTGAATCGTAAAATTCTTTGTCGTTGTACTGGCTTTGCTCGGTTAAGACGCGTTGCAAAACCGGAACCGTCTGCGTCCACGAGGCATAAACATTTTTGAACAAAATAAATTTCCCCGTCGCGGGATTTGCAACTTTGCTCTCAAGCCAAGGAGTGTTTTCAAATTGATATTCGGGATTGTAAGCGTGCATATAGTCGCGGCTCGCCGATTCGCCGATAACTAAAATTACCGTGCCGTTCAAATCGTTTTTTGTAGTTAGTTTTAAATCCGCAAGACGCTCCGCGTAATTTTTCGAATAAAGTTGAGTCTGCGCGGCGTAATCGGTAACTGTCTTCCATAATCCCGCCATCGAAGTTTGCGGCACGTAGTAAATCAGCGCGGATAAACTTCCAACCAAAGAAATTGTCGCCGCCAAAATTTTTTTCTTGTCCAAAGTCAGCCGTTGTAAAAAATTTTTATGCGCTTTGAAACTCAGCCGTAATAAAAATCCCAAAACCGCGCAGATTATCGCGACGGTCGGCAAGCCTATCATTGCGCGGATAAATTCGCCCGCCTCGTGCCAATTCGTCAGATAAATCGCCATCAGCGACGCCGGTGACAGACAATGCCACGTCATGCAGTAATAAATCAATTCAACCAGCGGTACCAGCAAAAAAAATAAATTCAACGCGCAAGTTATTGCCGCTGAACGTAAAAGTATCGTCGTGCTCGCTGAAAAAATAAAAATCGCCGTCCCAACCGCGAAGTCATAATAAATTAGCGACATGAACCATTGCCGCTGATAAGTCCACGTGTAGAACAGCGGGAACGCCATGCACCACGCCAGCCCCGTTAATAAATTCGGCAACATTGCTCGCGAAAAAATTTCTGCGCGGGCGGCGTATTGAACCAAAAATAAAAGCGCGATTGTAATTGGAATCGGCGGCAAAAAGTATTGCGGAGCGGCGGGCTGTCCAATGTCGATGTAAAACACTTCGCCTAAGTAATAATACAACGCCGCGTGAGCTAAAAATCTTTTATTATCCGACATGTCAGGGCGTCACGACAAAATTTATATTCATCAGCGCGGGACGCGACGCCGCAAATACCGAATCCTTCAACGAGCCAAGAATCCGCGTCAAGTTCACTGTCTTTGAACCGTCAAAGTTTTTAGCCGCGCCGTCCACATTCACGTTCCAAAGTTCTACCCAAGACGGCAGTTTGAAATTTTGTTCCTTAGGCAAGATTTTTATTCGCACGAAATTTAACTTGCCCTCTGCCAAAGATTTTTCGGGCGTCAATGAAACTTTTACCAAAAAAATTCCGGATTGTCTGTCGTCCTTAAGCAACCGAACTCGCAAATCATTTTTCTCAATCGGCGACCATTCTTCCCCGTCGACAGAAAAAATCTCAACTGCCGTATCAACCTCCGAAAAATTTATCGGGCAACTCCCAAGCGTCGGCTCATATTTCCACGTCAACATAAACGACGCCGCCTCCGAAAAATTATCCAGCCCAAATTCCTTAACGTTCGCCTCCAAGCCAAGCGTGTCGTCCGAATAAAAATTTTCAACCTCGCTTAATTCGACGTTGGAAAAATCGCTCTCCGTTAAATTCTCCGTCAACAGCAAATAGCCCGTGTCATTGGGCAACGTCTGCCGCTCATTGAACTTGCGCAAAAAATTCTTGACGACATCATCGCGCCCCATAACCAACAAATAAAACGGGCGATAACGATTCGGATCGTCCCAAGAACTGTAATTGAACTTCGCCGCCGTCAAGCCTACGTCAAAAATCTCGCCGTAAAAAGAATTGCGAATCCCGATAACCGCAACCGCCAAATGATTCGCAAAAAATTTCTCGCGGAGTTTCTGCGCGACGTTGCTCCAATCCGAATCGCTCTCAAATAAATCAGTTACGATAATCGACAGGTGCGAAGTATCTGCGCGGTCAACAACATTGGCAACCGCAGTTATCGCTTCATTGTAAACGTCGGGCGTCGCGAAGTTACGATAGCTTCTGCCGTCAAGCGCGTAAATACTTTCGCCGAAGCCATAGAATTTAACTTCGCCCGCCGCGCCACATAAATCGCCCAACAAATCGGGGAGAGTTAAATAAACATTGCCCGCCGCCAAAGTCGTAAAGCCCTTCATTGAAACTGTCGCGTCGAAATAAATATCCGTGTCAATTTTCTCCGCGCTTAAAATTATCGGCAAAGTACCGGGCAACGGCGGCACCGTCTGAATTTGATTCCCGCAACCAGCTATTAAAATCGCCGCGCAGATTATCAGCAAAAAATTTTTCATGTCACATAGCTTTAACAGGTACAGGACCTCTCGACAAGGCTATCGTCCCCGTCCGCGCAATCTCGACAATCTCATAATCGCTGAGGACTTCGCAAATCGCATCGATTTTATTCTGGCTGCCCGTCAACTCGATAACAACATTCTCGCTGGTTATGTCGACAATCTGCGCACGGAAAATATCAACGACGCTCACCAAATCTGCGCGGGTTTCCTTGTTCGCCTTAACCTTAATCATCACGAGTTCGCGCTCAATCGACGGCGACTTACTGAGGTTGACGATTTTAATCACGTCGATAAGCTTGCCGAGCTGATTAACAACTTGATCGAGTTCATTCTCCGATTCGACGCTGACAACGATATTAATCCTCGTGACGGACGGCTCCTCCGTGTAGCCCGCCGATATGCTTTCAATGTTGAAGGCGCGACGGCTGATAAGTCCCGATACGTGCGTCAAGACGCCGGGCTTATTCTCAACCAACACAGCCAAAAAATATTTCTTCAAGTTAAAACCTCCTCAAGCCGATTTTTTGGTAAGAATCTTTTTTTCAAGCGGGAAAATTTGCGGGCTCTCCTCGCCCTTTATGCAAGCTTCAGTTATAACGACGCGGCGCGGCTCATTTGTCTTTGGGATTTCAAACATCACGTCAAGCATTACGTCTTCGATAATCCCTTTAAGTGAACGCGCTCCCGTCTTCCGTTCGATTGCCATTTTCGCTACCTGTCGAAGTGCCGCCTCCTCGAACTCCAACTTGACATTATCCATCGCCAAAAGTTTTTCGTACTGTTTGACGGGCGCATTCTTCGGCTCGGTTAAAATCCTCAGCAACGCGTCTTCGTCCAAAGTTTCAAGCGTACAAATTACCGGCAGGCGTCCGATTATCTCAGGGATTATTCCGAACTTCATCAAATCTTCGGGGCGCACTTGATGAATCAGCTCGTTGAATTTTTTATCGGTATCTTCTTTGGACGGAATTTCGGAACCGAAGCCGATATTTGAATCATCTTTCTTAATGCGTTTCTCGACGATTTTTTCAATGCCGACGAATGCGCCGCCGACGATAAACAAAATATTTTTCGTGTCGACTTTAATCGTCGGGGCTTCGGGGTGCTTACGTTGCCCGCGCTCGGTGAACTCAACGACACCGCCCTCAATCATTTTCAATAAACCTTGCTGAACGCCCTCATGTCCCGGGTCGGCGGTTATGGAATTGTTCGCGCCCGATTTGCGCGCTATCTTATCGAACTCGTCCAAATAAATGATCCCATGCTCCGTTTTCTCAATGTCTCTGCCCGCCGCGTAGTAAAGATTTCTCACGGCGACTTCAACATCAGCACCGACAAAACCCGCCTCCGTCAAGCTCGACGCGTCCGTCACGGCAAACGGTATATCCAATAACTTCGACAAATGACTAAGCATAGCCGTCTTGCCGCAACCCGTCGGTCCGAGAATTATCACGTTCGATTTATCAATTTCCTCGTCGCCGCCGTTATTGTCAAGGTCGTACTTCATGCGCTTGTAATGATTATACGCCGCAACCGATAAAATTTTTTTAGCACGTTCCTGCATGATTATAAATCCGTCAAGATATTTTTTTATGACGTGCGGTTTATTTTTAGTCAAAAGTCCGTCGAGTGCCTTGTTGAAGCCGCGCTTATTTGAACGCGCATTTTGCGCCTCGTCGTCTTCAATGTAGTGGTAAATATTTTTAATGCAATTCCTGCAAATGCCAAAGCCCGTGTTCGGGTCAAGGACGGGCATATCTGCGCGACTCTGAACTCTGACGTGCCGCCCGCAGATACTGCACTGAAAAGTATCGTATGTCATCTAAAATTCTCCTTTGTAAAAAGCCTTGCAATTAAAATTCACAGCGCGTATAATACACCTTGCGCGGTTTTCGCGTCAACTTAAATTAGCGGCGGTGATTAGCGATTAACGGCACAAGTGTTTTCGATGATGATTGGTACCCCGAATTTTGTTACTTCGCCTCGCGTCATGAGGACGTTTTTAAAAATTTCAAGCGGCATCCGATTTATACGCGTGTGGTTGAGTACATGTCGCCGGAGGTCGGGCAAGCCTGTTTTGAATACGTTTTAAAAAATCTCGACTTGACCGAAGACGAATGGCTTTTCTTCCTTAAGAATGATTTTATCGGCAACCCAATCTTGGCGCAA
The DNA here is from genome assembly GCA_905234235.1 of uncultured Selenomonadaceae bacterium. Lineage (GTDB taxonomy): Bacteria > Bacillota > Negativicutes > Selenomonadales > Selenomonadaceae > Quinella. The sequence goes on along the minus strand of CAJOHN010000013.1, from coordinate 28,758 downwards.
TATAATTTCGGCGGCTCGGAGGTTATCGCCTCGCCGACGACGCTCCGTTATATGAAAGTCCTCGTCGACATCATGAAACTTTTCGACATCGATAGGATTGAAACCGTGACGGAAGTTGGTAGCGGCTACGGCGGGCAGTGCAGAATTTTAATGAACGTCCTGCCGATTCAACGCTATAATCTTGTCGACTTGCCCGAAGCCCTCGCGCTTACCGAAAAATTTTTAACCGCGCTCAATCAGCCGGGCGACTTGCGTTATCTCGACGGCAAACATCTTTATCAAGACGCGCCCTGCGATTTGTTTATCAGCGACTACGCTTTTTCCGAACTCGGCAAGCCCGCGCAGGACATTTATATCGAAAAAATTTTGTCGAAGGCTAAGGCGGGCTACGTGACTTGGGACGGCGATTTCTTCGCGGAAATGGGCATGTACGACGGCTACACGCTGGAGGAATTTGTTTCGATGATTCCCGACGCGGCAGTCCTGCAAGAAAATCCGATAACTACTTCCCCTGACAATCGGCTTATCGTCTGGGGTTGCAAATAGAAAGCGAGGTGTTTCAGCATGAAGGAAAAAATTCATCCGCAGTACTTCGAGGCAACGGTTATTTGCGGTTGCGGCAATACTTTCAAGACCGGCTCCACCAAAAAGGAGTTGCGCGTCGACGTTTGTTCAAAATGCCATCCGTTCTTTACGGGGCGTCAGCGCGACGTTAAAGCGGGCGGTCGCATTGAGAAGTTTAATAAACGTTACAAAAAATCTTGAGCAAAAATTTTCGGGCAGGGTGAATTTTTCGCCTTGCCTGTTTTAATTTTCACGGGAGAAATTTTTATGGAGAAAAGTATCGTCGGCGGGCAAGCAGTCATCGAGGGCGTGATGATGCGCGGCTTCGGCAAAGTTGCGACGGCTGTCCGCGAGCCGAACGGAAATATTAAAGTTCAAGTTAAGCCGGTTAATTCCATAGCCGACCGTTACCCGATTTTAAAACTGCCAATGTTGCGTGGCGCGGTGAGTTTGTTTGAATCGTTAATGTTGGGCATGAAGTCGCTATCATTTTCAGCGCAGGCGGCGGGCGAGGAGGATGAGCAACTTTCCGACAAAGAATTAATCGGCACGATAATTTTAGCGATAACGTTAGCTTGCGTGTTTTTTTTAGCGATACCAACTGCCGCCGCGAAATTTTTCCACACATTGACGGACGACCCGATAATTTTAAATTTGGCGGAAGGATTTTTGCGGCTGATAATTTTTTTGTTGTATCTGTCAGCGATCTCGCGCATGAAAGACATTCAACGGACGTTCCAATATCACGGCGCGGAACATAAAACAATTTTCTGCTACGAGGCTGATTTACCGTTGACAGTCGAGAACGTAAAAAAATTCCCGCGCCTCCATCCGAGATGCGGAACGGCATTTTTATTAATCGTCATGTTGGTAAGTATTTTTGTATTCGCTTTTCTCGGCTGGCCCGACTTGTGGGTAAGAATTTTATCGCGGATAATTTTGTTGCCGATTGTGGCGGGGCTGTCGTATGAAATAATTCGGTTCTCTGCGCGGTCGCAAAATTCATTCGTAAAGTTGGCGACGTTGCCGGGACTTTGGTTGCAATATTTAACGACGCGCGAGCCCGATGATTCGATGATAGAAGTTGCGATAAAATCTTTGGAGGCAGTCATGCCGAAAGAAATAAATTGAACTTACACAGCGGCTTTTCATAAAGCAAGCGTAGAATATCACAAGTTTAATGCTTATTTTCTTCCCATATTTTTGAAAGGTTGTGTTGCCATGGGCTTTCCGAGTAGTATCAAATCCAAATTGATTTTCTTGTTAATACTGATAGGCATGTTGCCGCTGTTAATTACAATGGCGTACACGTCTTACAACACAGTTGATTCAGCATTTGAATTCGCGGAGCATGAGTTGAAAGTTACGGACGAACTGATTGAGAAAGAAGTTTCCGCGATAATGAGCAGCAACTTTACGGCGTTGAGGTTGTTGGCGGTTAATCCTTCCGTGCAAGAATATTTGACGGCGGCTCCGGAAAATCGCACTGCCACTATGAAAAATCTTGTTCAGAATGCCAATGCGCTCTTCCAAGACGGCAGTAACATTGTTATAAGCGGCAATGACGGTCAGCAACTCGTGCGCAGTGACGACTCAAAACTCGTAAGCGCCGAAGCTCGCGATTATTTCAAGGCGGCGATGCAGGGCAATGAGGCAGTCTCGGAAGTTGTCGTCAGCAAAACAACCGGCAAGGCTATCGTCGTTATTGAAGTCCCCGTAAAAACTCCCGACGGCAGAATTATCGGCATGATTCAGAGGAATTATAATGTTTCTGCCTTGACGGACATTTTAAAAGAAGCCGCGAACCCCGAAACCGAATTGGCAATTTTCGAGAGCAACGGCAAGTTAGTGTCGCATTCTACAATCAACATCGATAAGGAAGAAGACCGCATCGACATGAGCAAATATCCGTTTATCAGCCAAGCTCGTGACGACGACAGGCAAATTTTTGAGATTGTGGTTGACGGCGAGAAAAAACTTGTCAGCTGTGAGAAAGAGCCGCAAACCGGTTGGATTATCGCTTCGTTCCGTCCCTACAGCGTCGTTGAAGAACACGCGATTAACGAGGCTTTGGTTATGGGCGGAATGTTCGTTGTGATTTTATTGCTGATTGTTTTAATCGCGAACTTCATTTCAAACGCCGCAGTCAAACCGATTCTGACGATTAATCACGCGGCGGACGAAATTTCTAAAGGTAATTTGTCGCTTAAAGCTGTGCCCGTCGAATCAAAGGACGAACTTGGCAACGTCGCGGCTGCCTTCGAGACAATGACCGATAAGCTTAATGAATTTTTCCATAAGGCGCGGCACAATGCAACGAGCGTATCCGAATCAGCCGAGAATCTTAACGAAAATTCCAAACAATCTGCGGAGGCGGCGAATCAAATTGCAGTTGCAGTTGCCGAACTTGCACAGGCGACCGCTGGGCAACAAACTGCAGTCGGTGCCGCGAATCAGGCGATACTCGACATGCGCGGGCTTCTGAACGTAATCGCGGAAAATTCCGACGGCGTCTCAAATGCTTCAAACGTCGCAATGAAAACCGCAGAGTCCGGCGCGATAACCGTTGAGAATGCCGTAGAAAGTATGGAATCCCTGCGCGCCTCCGTGCAAGAATCTTCGCAGATTATAAAATTGCTCGGCGAATACTCCGGCAGAATCGGTAATATCGTCGAAACAATCGGAGCCATAGCCGACCAAACAAATTTGCTTGCGTTGAATGCGGCGATTGAGGCGGCTCGTGCGGGCGAACACGGCAGAGGCTTTGCTGTTGTATCTGAAGAAGTCCGCAAGCTCGCTGAACAATCAGCGACGGCGGCGGGCGAAATTCGTACTCTTATCTCCGACGTTCAAAGTCAAACAGAAAAGGCAGTCGAATCTATGAGCGTCGGTACGGAATTGACGGCGGCGAGTGTTAAGGCTGTCGACGAGGCGGGCGGCGCGTTCCGCGATATTGTTAAGCACATCGACGCCCTCACCGATAAAATCAGCTTGACGACCGAAGCAATAAAAAAAGCCGAGACCGGCAACTCGCAAATTATCGACTCGGTTAAAGTTATCAATGAGGCGGCGATTAAATTCTCTCGCCAAACGGAGAATATTTCCTCCACGACGCAAGAACTTTCCGCCTCAACTGAAGAAATTGCCGCTGCCAGTCGTCAGCTCGCTAATATGGCTGAGGATTTACAAAAATCAATTCAAACATTCAAGCTTAGGAATTAAACTTCAATCTGCGCTTGGAATGGTAACTTTTGGTGCTTTGAAAGTTTTATCGCGTGCCAAAATTTTATCCTTGACGACATTATATCTGACGTGCTGATATTCTTTGCCGTCGAGCGTGACTTTTCCGTAGAAATCAACGATTTTATCTTGCCAATTAAAAATTGCAGTGTCCGAATCTATCGCGACGCTGTTTTTATTTTTGAACTTGACATCGCCGATAACTTTAGCGGTACGCGGTTGCCATTCAAGATAAGCGTGTTGACAACTGAAATTAATATCGCCGTGCGTGAAGTTTACATTGCCGTCCGCCCAACACTTTTGCTTGGAGACGTTGACAATCGCCTCGTCTGCCGTGACTGTCGCTTGGAAGCCGTGATTATTCACCGCGACGTGCACATCGCCTTTCAAGACGTAGGCACCCCTGAAAATATCGAAGTAAGTTTCGCCCGCAGAAATTTCCGGCATCTCGGCAAAAGTTTTTCCCTGCGCAATGAAAATCATCAGCAACGCCATCACAAAAATTTTTAAAGCCTTCATGAAAGTTTCCTCCTCATTAACTGAACAAAGATTAAAGTTGCGTCGACGACCGCCGCGATTAAGACGATTAAAATTGTCGAATCCATTTCCACGCGCCCCGCCGAATTTATTACCGGCGACGGATGTAAGGAAAAATACATGCGCGGGATTACGAACACCAGAAACGGCACCGTCAACACGCTCAACAATGAATAGACTGCCGAAACTTTGGCGCGGATTTTTTCATCGGGGATTGTCGCCCGCAACGTCAGATACGCTCCGTAAATCAGAATCAGTACAAAAATTGTCGTCTGTCGCGGATCCCAATTCCAATACGCACCCCAAGTCAGTTTGCTGAAAATCGCGCCGCTTATCGTCGACATCAGCACGAAGATAAATCCCAATCGTGCCGCTCGTTCGCTTAGTGTATCGAATGAAAAATTAAAGGTTCGTAAAAATTTCGCCGCAAAAAATGCGCTCGTAAAAAATGCCGCGACTGCTACCCAAGCCGTCGGCACGTGGAAGAAAATTATTTTTGCCAAGTCGCCCAAACCTTTTATCGGCGGCACAAAAAAAATTATCGCCGCGCAGATTGCAAGCGTCAGCAAGATTAAAATTTTGTTCATTGAAAATCCTCATAAATAATCGTAGAGTATCGACGACGCCGTTATCAAAATCAAATCGAAAACCGCAACCACGACCAATAAACTTACCTCGAACGCCGCGCCCGTTAAAGATATTTCCGTCAAACTTATCGCGGGCAAAAAAATCGGGAGCGTTATCGGGAAGAGTAAAATTTGGAAGAGCCCGCCCTTAACCGTCGCCGAAGTCATTAAAGCCGCCGTCAATGTCCCAGCCGCCGCCAAGCCGATTATTCCGAGCAAAATTGTTAAGGCCAGCAACGGGAAATTTTCAACGGCGACGTCGAACAGGATTAAAAATATCGGCAAGATAAAAATCGTCAGCGCAACCAACGATAAAAAAACGTAAATCATTTTCCCGAAAAGAATCGCCTGCGCGGAAGCGTAAAGTTTAAGCGTCGATAAAGTTCCTGCTTGCGCCTCGTCATCGAAAGTTCCGGATATGCCCGCACTCGCCGCGAAGAATATCACAACCCATAACAACGCCGCCGCAAATTTCGGTTCGATAAACGCTCCGCCCGTCGATAAACTTAAACTCGCGACTGCCGTCAATGCGAACATCATCATCGCCGCGAACGTCGCCCGCCGCCGCAACCCGATTATAAAATCCTTTTGCACAATCGCCGCGACTTGTTCAAAGCGGGAGCCGAATAATTTCATCGCAAATTTTTTCCTCCGCCTTATCGTTCGTGGCAAGCAGAATAATTTTATCAGACTTCGCGCCGTGCACTTCATTAAAAATTTTATCGCGCCCGTCGTCGTCGAGATTGGCAGTCGGTTCGTCGAGGAGCCAAATATCGGCGTCGACACTCAAAAGAATCGCGAACTTCAAACGTTGCCGCATACCCGTCGAAAAATTTTCTGCGCGGACGTTGCCAAAAGTTTTCAAGTCAAGCCCGACGCGTTCGCCGAGTTCCAAAATTTTTTCTGCCGATAAAGTTTTACCTCTGAGCTTGCCGAAAAAAAATAAATTTTCTTTAGCCGTTAAGTTGTCGTAGATTTTCATTTCGGGCGAGACGGCGGCGATTTTTTTATTTTCGGGCAATGTGACGGAGCCGCTATCGGGACGAATAATTTTCCCCGCGAGTTTAAGGAACGTCGATTTGCCCGCGCCGTTGGCACCGGTGATTCCGATAATTTGTCCGCCGCGCAGATTCAACGAAATATTTTTAAATAGCTCGCGCCGCCCAAAACTTAAACTTACGTCGTCGAAGACTATCAATGAATTTTTTCCTTGTTAAGGCGCATCCAATGTTCGCCGCACTCAACAATCCCGTCCGCTTGCATTTGCGAAATTTCTCGCGTCAAAGCCGAACGATTACATTCCAATTCTTTTGCCAACTGAACGCGTCCCGGAACTTTTACGTACTCCGAATTTTGCCGACGTTCACGCTGAAGAAGATACAAAATTACTCGGTCGCGCAAAGTTTTCTGGCTTAGGAGTTCAACCTTTTGCATCATCAAAACATTTTTTCGGCTGAACGTCTCCAAAAGATTTTTCATCACAATGCCGTGCATTCTGCCAAGCTTCGGTCCGGCGACGAGTAACGAGCGATAGGGCAGCCACATAATCGTTGCGTCGGTTGTGAGTTGGACACTTGTCGCGATTAAATCTTCGCCGAGAATAGCCGAGATTGTTCCGAACATCGCACCGCTTTCGAGCGAGTGACCAACCGTTTCATTGCCGAGCCTGTCGAGTGCTAATAGTTGCGCCTCGCCGTTTACAATGACGCCGATATTTGCGTTGGGAACGAACGCCTCCAATACTCGTTCGCCGCGCGGATAACTTTTAACCGTCGTCCCCGTGAACTTCACAAACAGTTCAATTTCCGTCGGCAATAAATCTTTAAAGAGCGGGACGCCGCGCAGGTCTTCACCGGTCAATGCCGCTCACCTCCAGATAAAAATTTTTCCAAGCATATCATTTTAAATTCTAGCACACCGTGATATTTATCACAACGCCCTTTGAAATTTTATCGCCCGCCGAGAATTATTAAATTTTGATTAAGGACGTTCATAATCTTGACAAAACAGTTGAGTGGGATAAAATTTCAACGTAGGCTGGCGGTGAAGTTTTCTTTAAGGGGGTGGCTTATGTTCCAAAAACTTATAAACATTTTAAACGACTTGCGCCCCAAGCAGTTGTTGATGTTAGCGGGCGGCGCGGGCGTGCTTATGTTCTTAACCATAATCGTCGCTATGAATTTCTTAGGCAATGAAGAAGTCGCCATCGTTCCCGAAGAAGAAAAACCTATCGTCGAGACAACAGCGGTGGTCGTCGCCAAAACAAACATTCATCCGCGCACGATTATTCAGGAGAGTATGCTCCAAATGAAGGAGTTGCCCGTTGACTTGGCTCCCGAAGGCGCGATTAAAAGTTTCGAGGACGTTAAGGGCGTGCAAGTCAGGGTTTCGATTTTCGCGGGCGATATTCTCACGATTCAAAAAGTTTTCAACGACACCAGCGAGGAAGGTTTCATCGGGACGATTCCCGCCGATTGCCGCGCAGTTTCTATAAACGTCAATGAAATTACGGGCGTTGCAGGTTTCGCGAGACCGGGCGATAAAGTTGATTTGCTCCTCTCCGAGAAAAGCGACTACAGCGCGACGACAATGATTCTTCTGCAGAACGTTCCGCTCCTCAGCGTCAACCAAGACATGGGCGACAGCATGCTGGACGGCGTGAACAGCGCGGCTATTCATAACCCGACAATCGCAACGTTCGCACTGCCTCCGCAAGACATTCTGAAATTAATTTCTGCGTCGAAGCTCGGCGAAATTTATATGATGTTGCGCCCCGCCAACCCGCGCAGTACTTACGTCGACGCAATGGAATACACGATTGAATCCGTAAACGCGCCGCCGCCTAAACCTGTTCGCGAGCCGGAACCGTCATACAATCCGACGCCCGTTATCCCGTCGAATGCCCCGCCCGTTAATCCGATACCGAGCATCCCGCAAATGCCCGCGACTCCGACCGTTCCAAAGATTGAAATCATTCAAGGCGACCAAATTGTTCAGAGTGCAAGTACTCCTTCGGCGAATCCGACGACTTCAGCCCTTCCGGCAATTCCTTCGACTCCGCCCGTTCCAAGTTCCCCCGTTGTAAGCTCACCGACAAACAATTAGAGCAAGGGAAATCATCATGAACTCATTTTATAAAAAAATTTTTTTAGCGGCGGCACTTTGTTTATCGGCAAATGTCGTTCACGCCGCCGAATCAGAAATACTCAACATTAAGCAACAAACTTCGCACTACATGGACATGAAGCAACAAATTACTCGAATCGCCGTAGGAGACCCTGCAATCGCGTCGGTTATACAGTTGCCGGGCTCGGCGAGCGAATTTTTAATCGTCACCAAAGCCGTTAAAGGTTCGACAGCATTATTGATTTGGACTGTTGACGGCGTGCGCCACGAATATTTAATCGTTGTCTCTCCCGAAGACCCGGGACAAGCCATGCTCATTGAAAAAGCAATTAACCTTCCCGACGTTCATGTTAAAATGGTTGACGGAAGAATTTTGCTCACGGGCACCGTCGAAAATCAGTACCAAAAAAATTACGCCCTGCAAACTGCGCGGCTTTTCGTGAACGGCGGCACCAACAGCAGTCTTTTAGTCGGTAGCGGCTTTGATATGAAGCTCGACGTTCAAGATTCAAAGTCAAGCAGTTCAAGTGACATCGACACCAGCAAATCGCAAGCTACGGGCACGATTATTGACTTGTTGCAAATTCTCCACCCAACACAAATTCGGTTGGAGGCGCAGATTATCGAGATTAATTCCGACTCCGCAAAGGAATTGGGCATTCAATACGGCACGAGCGGCAGCGGCGGCGTTTTCAGTTTCGGCGAAGGCACATCCAATACCAGCGACCCGCGAGCAGGTTCCAGCCGCGTTGAGAATCCGAGATCCTTTAGAAATAATCCTGCCAGATGGATAGGGCAACATTTTTATCCGATTAACGCTACGGTTACCGCGCTTGTTGAAACCGGCAAGGCTAGAGTTCTTTCGCGACCGAGTGTAACGACATTGAGCGGCGAACAATCGACTATTCAAATCGGCGGACAAATTCCTTACACCGCCCGAACTAGTGACGGTTGGAGCACCGAGTTCAAGGATTACGGCATTATTCTGCAGTTCAAGCCAATCGTCGACGCGCAGAACAGAATTAATTCTACCATTCACGCTGAAGTTAGCAGTATAAGCGGCACCACAAGCGACGGACAAGCAATTATCGCCACGCGCCGCGCAGATTCTGTTATAAGTTTAGATTCCGGCTCGCCAATCGTTATCGGCGGGCTGATGGATTCTTCCGAAAGTAAGCGCGTTCAAAAAATCCCGTTGCTCGGCGACATTCCGATTATCGGCGAATTTTTTAAGCACACGTCTAAATCCAAAGACAAGCGCGAGATTATAATCATCGTGACGCCTTATCTTATCGATGCGGAAGAGCAGGAGCCCGAAACTGTAATAGAACCGGAACCCGAACCGGAGCCGGAAATAAAATTTGAACCGACAACGGACAAGCCTTTTGAGGAATAATTTATTGGGAGGGAGTTTGAATGGCGGTAGCGGCAACAAATACAACTGAAAGAAGCAGCGTTATAATCAGCGTGTTCAGCACGACGCCCGGCATAGGTAAGACGATTACGGCGATTAATTTGGCGGCGGGGCTGGCGCATGAAGGTTATAAAGTTTGCCTGTGCGATTTGGATTTGCAATTCGGCGACGTGCTTAATTATCTGAAACTCTCTTCCAAAAATACGGTTGCCGGTGCTCAACGCGCCATGTTGGATAAACCCTCCGAGTTCAACGTCCGCGACTTTTTGACGGAGTATTCTCACGACGGGCTGACGTTTTCAATCTTGCCCGCGCCGCGTTATATTTACGACGCTTACCAAACCGACGTTCAACTTCTTACCGACATCATCAACATGCTGACTTACTTCGACTACGTTATCCTCGATTTAAATTCAATGTTCAGCTCGTTGAATTTGGCGATGCTTGACATCAGCACGGTTATAAATTATGTCGGCGTCATAGATTTTCTGCCCGCGCTAAAGAATTATAAAATTGGATACGATACGCTGATTAGGTTTGAATACGAGGAAAGTAAGATTCGCCTCGTTGAAAACCGCGCAGACTCACAGAAATTAATTGACGGGCGCGACGTTGAGAGACTTTTGGGCGAGCCTTTTTATCACAGACTGCCCAACGATTATCCTTCCGTCAACAAGTCGATTAATTCGGGAATGCCGCTTATGTTTGCCGCCCCCGATTCGCGCTTGACTAAAAGTTTTGATAAACTCGTCGGGCTTTACACCAATCGCCATAGTGAAATTCAAGACGATTCAACGCCCAACTCGCACGGATTTTTTAACAGCATGGGCAAACTCTTTGGGAAGTTTTTCGGTAACTGATTGATAAAAAATCTTTGCAGAGGAGGTTGAAGTTTTGGCTTATCGAGTGATTGTAGTTGAAGACGAGCCCGACATGTTAGACGATATAGTTGCCACGCTCAGAAAGTCGCCCGACTTTGAAATTGCGTCGACTTACAAAACCGCGCCCGCCGCGATAAATCCGTCCGGCATGTTCCGACCCGATTTATTTTTGATGGACATAGAGGAAGAGGGCGCGCTTGAAATTTTGCCCGATTTCGTCAGCAAGTTTACGGGCGCATACATTTTAGGCATGATGGATCAATGGGATCCCGTAATCGCGAAGAGAGCTTTAGCAGGCGGCGCGACGGGTTGCGTATTGAAGCCCTTCACAGCCAAAGAAATTCTCGAATATCTTCAGCTTTATTCTGCTCGCGGACAACGTAAACCGGCTTGTTTAATTTCATTCTTCAGCCCGAAAGGTCGTGCAGGTAGGACGACGCTCGCGGCGATTCTTGCCTTATTAATTGCCGAGAAAACCGGCGAACGCGTTGCCTTGATTGATGCCGATTTGCAGTTTGGAGACCTGCCGATTTTCTTTGACATAGAACCGCAAAGGACAGTTGTCGACGCCGCGCAAGATATAAAATTGTTGACGCCCGTAACGTTCGCGCCGTATTTTTACCAGATTAAAGACGGCGTCTCGTTACTCAGCAGTCCCGACCGTCCCGAATATGCCGAGCTTGTCACGCCCGAAGCTTTAACCGAAGTCGTCCAGATGTCGCAGAATATTTTCCGCTACGTCATGGTTGATTTACCGGCGGGTTTCAATCCCTTAGTTCTGAACGTCTGCCGCATTTCTGATTTGGTTTTGGTTATGACGATGATTAACAGCGGTTTCGAGATTAACCACGCCAAAAAAGCTATGGAGATGTTCGAGTCGCAACGCGGCGACGGTTACAGCAGGACGGTTAAGACGGTTTTTACGCGTGTCAATCCTTTTACTGAGGAGGAGCGCATAAAAATTGCTCTGCAACTCGGTTATGCTGTCGACGCCATAATCCCTAACGAATACAGAATGATTTCCGTTGCCAACAGCGGTCGCCTCGCGCAGGGGTTGCCGATGGATACATTATTGATGAAGACGATAAGCAACATAGCTGACAGAATTATTGGCGAAGGGAGGTAGAAAAGTGACTGTTCTTATCGCGGCGATGGGCGCGTTGCTGGCTTTCTTCTTTGTACTGTTCACGATACTTTTTATCCGACGCAGTCAAAGTTTAGATATTTTCCACAGACTCCGCCGCCATTACGTTGCCGAATCCAAAGGGCTCAGGCAGACGGCGGACTTTATCCAACGTGCTTACAACTTTGTTCAGCGGGTTGCAAAACCCATTGCCGATTGGAACCTCTCAAAAAAATTAGACTTCGCACTTAAGCAAGCAGGAATTCCGCTGTTCGGCGCAGAATTTATAATCATCTCCATAATCTGCGCGATCTTTGGAACCGTAGCCGTCTACATGATGACGCTCAACGCCACAATCGCGCCGCTTGCCGGATTATCGATTCCGCTCATGATGTGCTTATGGGTAAGGATTTTAATCGGACGGCGACGCAAAGCTTTTACCGAACAGTTGGGCGATTGTCTGACGACGGTCGCAAACGCACTCCGCGCAGGCTACAGCTTTCAACAGGCTATGGACGTAGTGGCGCGGGAAATGGAGCCGCCTATGAGCACCGAGTTTGAACGCGTATCAACCGATATTGCAATGGGGGTATCTTTGGAAGATTCGCTGGAGCAAATGAACAATCGCATCGGCAGTCCCGACTTTGACTTGGTAGTTACGGCGGTTTTGATTCAGCGTGAAATCGGCGGTAACCTCGCTCAAATTCTCGACACGATTAGCGACACAATCACCGAGCGAATCCGCATGAAACGCGAGATTAACGCGCTGACTGCGCAAGGGCGTTTCTCCGCGTGGATTCTGATAATCTTGCCCTTCGTCACGGCGGCATTCTGTTGGGTGTTCAATCGCGAACAAATGCAAGTCTTCATCAACGAGGAAGCGGGGCGGCTCGCGCTTGGAGTAGCAGTTTTTATGGAGCTTATCGGGTTCATTGTGATTCAAAGGATTGTTGATATTGAACTTTGATTCGACTGTAAAAAGTCGTCAAGGGATAATTATCAAGGACAGATTAGTTTGGAGGAGATAATCATGTTTAAGTACATTAATAAGCTCTTCGACAAGATTAAAAAGTCGGAGAAAGGTCAGGGCATGGTCGAATACGCGCTTATCATTGCGTTCGTTGCGGCTATCGCTATCTACGCTTTGAACGGTCGTCTCGGTAACGCTGTTAAAACTTCTTTTGATAATGCCGAAAGTGGCGTAAGGAGTGCGGCTGATATAGCCAACAAAGACCTCAGCGGCAGTGGCGGCAACTGACTTTAATCGCCCGCCGATGAGGCAAAAACCGAATAAGATACGATTAACCTGATAAAATTCATGAGCTTCCGAATTATTTTTGGAGGCTCTTTTTTCAGAGGGCAAGGCTATGAACAAGACACGAGGACAATCGGCAGTAGAATTCGCGCTAATGGCTCCGATAATCTTTTTCATGATTTTCGGAATGATTTATGGCGGGATTATGTTCATGGAATATCTGCACTACAGCAATGCCGTAAGGACAGCCGCCCGCGAAATTGCCGTATCAAACGCAACTGAACGCAAAACACTTAAAGGCTCAAAAGAGACGTACCTTAAAGAACTTTGGTCGGAAGGAATATCCGTTGCGCTTTACAAGCCGACGCCTAAAATTACTTACGAGGAAGGCGGCGACGTTGTTATTGACGTGACGTTTGAACGCGTTGGGAGTTTGCCGCTTATTTTGGACAAGCTGGATTTCCCGCCAAAATATATCAAGGCACTCAGCTACAAGATGAAACTCGAACATTCTAATCCCACTACAACTCCAACCGAAGACGACGACGATGAAGATGAAGGCGGAGACACGGGAGGTTGAAAATTTATGGCAAGATCTTTGTCATTGCTGGAAAGGTTGGGCGGCAAGAAGCAGGATAAAAATCAGCCGCCGCCCACGCCCGAACGCCTGCGTTTACCAAAGCCGGAAGTAAAACCGCCGCCGGGTCACATACAACATCAGCAAGAAGTTTATACGGAAAAACAAATGCAACAAGAGCGCGACGCTCCCGCTGAGGCATCGGCATTCGCGGGCAGACGCGGCATAACTTCCAAAAGCGACGTAATGCAGGAACTTAAGCTCGCCGTCCACCGCCGTATCGTAGACGAAATGACGCCCGAAGAACAACAAGTTTTAGTGCGCGGCGAAGATGCTCGTGAACAGATTAAAAATATCATCTCGGTTTACAGCGGGCGCGAGATGGCAGAAAATTCTTATGCGCTGTCAAGAGGCGAACGCTTAAAATTAGTCGACGACATCAGCAACGAACTTTTGGGCTTAGGTCCATTGGAGCCACTCCTCCAAAACGACAGCATAACCGAGATCATGGTAAACGGTCCGCGCCAAATTTTTATCGAACAAAAGGGCAAGCTCAAATTAACCGACATACACTTTTACGACAGCTCGCACTTGATGAATATCATCGAACGAATTTTAACGCCGCTTGGTCGTCGCGTTGATGAAAGTTCGCCGCTCGTTGACGCCCGCCTTGCTGACGGTTCCCGCGTCAATATCATCATCCCGCCGCTGTCTTTAGTCGGTCCCGTCGTCACGATAAGAAAATTTTCTAAAAATGCTCTGTCGATAAATGATTTGGTAAGTTTCGGCACACTCAGCGCGGATATGGCAACTTTCCTTGAGGCTTGTGTTCGGGCGCGGCTGAATATTTTGGTAAGCGGCGGCACGGGCTCCGGTAAAACTACAACGCTCAACGTTTTATCGTCGTTTATTCCGCCCGATGATAGAATTGTAACGATTGAAGACGCCGCCGAGCTTAGGCTTCAACAAACGCACGTTGTAACGCTTGAAAGCCGCCCTTCTAACTTGGAAGGACACGGCGCAATTACAATCCGCGACCTCGTTAGAAATGCTTTGCGTATGCGACCTGATAGAATTATCGTCGGCGAAGTCCGCGCAGGCGAGGCTCTTGACATGTTGCAGGCGATGAACACAGGGCACGACGGCTCCTTGACAACCGCACACGCCAATACTCCCCGCGACGTTTTAAGCCGTTTGGAGACGATGGTTTTAATGGCGGGTATGGAACTTCCCGTCCGCGCAGTTCGCACGCAAGTTTCATCCGCGATTGATTTAATCCTTCAGCAGTCGCGCATTCGTGACGGTTCAAGAAAAATTACTTACATCACGGAAGTACAGGGCATGGAAGGCGATACGATTGTTTTGCAAGATTTGTTCCGCTATGTTCAGGAACGTATCGACGAACACGGCAAATCAATCGGGCATTTCGAGAGCTTAGGGCTTATGCCAAACTTTATGGACAAATTCCAGATGAACGGCGTTGACTTGCCCAAATCATTCTTCACGAGCGGGCGGAGGTGACCGTTAATGGTTATTGTCTTCGCGCTTACAGCGTCGATATTTTTTGCCGTCGCCGTCGGTTTCGGAGCTATGTACTATAAGCAAAACCCCGAAGCGCAACTTAGAAAACGTTTGCACGACATGATTGACCAAGCGGAGAAGGAACGCGCCAAACATCCTAAGCAGAAAAAAAATATCAGAACAACCGTCGTCGACATGCCGACAATCGAAGAGGAAACAAAGCCCTCGCGTCTAAAGGAATTTTTTTATCGTGCAGTTCGTCCGTTTTTTGATTCGCTTGATGAACGCCTCCAAAGATTCGCGCCGAGTGAAATTCGCCTCCAGCTTGAAGATAAAATTTTCCACGCAGGCAAACTCGGCATTTGGAGTATCAAACGATTGATAACTATTTGGTGCCTGTCGATAGTGGCGGGCACAGGTTTTGCAATTATAATGATTCAAACGTCGGACTTACACCCGTTGCAGCGGATTTTAACGGTTTTACTCGGCGCGTTTATCGGCGCGGCGGTTCCGTTCGCAGTATTGAACTCTGCGATTCGCAATCGGCAAAAAGCCATTCGCAGGCAACTGCCGGAATTTTTGGATATTCTTTGTGTCAGCGTGCAAGCGGGCTTGTCTTTTGACGGTGCTGTTGGTAAAATGACTAAGCGTATGCGCGGACCGCTCATCAATGAATTCAAGCGTATGCAAAATGACGTTGCGCTCGGCATGACGCATCAATACGCGCTGACAAATTTGGCGAAGCGTTGCGACATAGAGGAGATTTATTTATTCACGACTTCGATAATACAGGCGGAAAAACTCGGCACGAGTATGACGCGAACACTTAAACAGCAAGCAGATAACATGCGCGACCGACACCGCCAACACGTCAAAGCGGAAGCCTTAAAAGCTCCCGTAAAAATTATTTTCCCAATGGTTTTATTTATTTTCCCGTCAATGTTCGTCGTACTACTTTTCCCGGCAATGGTTACACTTCTTAAAGCTTTGGGTGGAGGCTGATTCAATTCTGAAACGCTATGGAAATTAACAAAGGTATTCGGGCTAAAATGTTTTTCCTGTTTATCGTCATGGGGGCGGTGCCGTTTTTAGTTCTCGTCGTCGTCAGCGCGATTAATACCATTGACGAAATGGAAGAATCCTATAAGCAGAACAGTTTGCTAAGGAATAAAATTGTTTCCGACCACATGACAAGGATTATAGAGGAAAATCAAGCCGTCCTTAAATCGATAGCCATGAGCCCGAATGTAATTGAGTTCATTCAAAATCCGACTGAAGAAAAAAATGAGTACGTTTCGAAAATTTTATACGACACTGATGTTATCTTCAACGACATGAATACAACCGCCTTAACGGGAGCCGACGGAGAACAGATAATCCGTACAGACGGCTCTAAGCTCGTGAACATTAAAAAGCGGCAACACTTCCAAGAGGCGATGAAAGGCAGAAGTTACGTTTCCGACATCATGACCAGCATGTCGACCGGCAAAATGATTGTCGTTATAGAAGTTCCCGTGTTCAATGCGGAAAATAAACCTATCGGCATGGTGCAAAGAAATTTCAATCTTATTGCCTTGCAGGATTTCGTTGAGGATTTAGATGACAGCGAAACTTCTGTTGTGATAATGGATAGGACGGGGCGTATTATCGTCAACTCTGAAAATATCGTCGTCAGCGATGATTATGTCCTCGAAAACAGCTACAAATTTATTCTCGACAGGATTTATAACAGTTCGGGCATTTTGCAGTTGGATATTAACGGCGTGAAGTCATTGGCGACTTACTCGCGCAATATCGAGACGGGCTGGATGATTGTAACCGTTCGCCCTTATCATTACATTCTTGACCGAGTTTACGACAAAGCGACTAAGGCTATTATTTTCGGGGTAGTTATGTTATTTATCGGGACGTTAATGGCGTATTTCCTGACGCTTCGGGCGACGAAACCGATTGTCGAAATGACGGAGGTTGTTGATAAGATAGTCAGCGGCGAGGGCGACGTTGAACAAGTCAAAGTTAATTCCAACGACGAGCTTGGGCAAATGGCGGCGGCGTTCAATAAATTACGTTCGGAGCGCGATAATTATCAGTTGGAGTCGGAGCTTGACAAACTCACGGAGCTTTTCAATAAAAAGACAATGGAAAATCTCTGCCGCATGAAACTGAGAACCTTTAACGAAAACGAGCATTCTAATATTTTCATGGCGATGTATGTTATTGACCTTGACCATTTTAAAGAAGTCAACGATTTAATGGGGCACCAATTCGGCGATAAAGTTTTGATAGAATTCGCGAAGGGCTTGCGTAAAATTTTCCGCCCGAATGATTGTATCGGACGTTTTGGCGGCGATGAGTTTGTTGTTATCGTCGACAGCCTGCCGAATATGGAGATTGTGATACGCAAAGCTGAACAGATTAAGCAAGTCGCGTTTAACTTGACTGTCGAGGGCAAAGGGCACGTTGTGACGGCTAGCATTGGCGTTGCGATTGCTCCACAGAATGGGCGCGATTATGATACGTTGTTTGCTTCGGCGGATAAGGCTGTTTATCACGTCAAGAATAACGGCAAGAACGGCTACTATTGCGAGCTGTTCGAGCTTGAAGATAACAACGAATAAAAAATTCAGACCTGCGCGGACAGGTTTTTTTGGAGGTAATTTATTTGGAAACATTAACAGGAATGGAGCGCACGGAAAATTGTGGTGAGCTCCGCATTACTGACGTTGGCAAGGAAGTTAAACTTGCAGGTTGGGTTTCGCGACGCAGAGATCATGGTGGCTTAATTTTTGTTGACATGCGCGACAGGAGCGGGCTCGTTCAGATTGTATTCGACGGCTCGACAGAAGGGCTTGACTTTGCTAAGGCTGAGACGCTTCGCAATGAATTTGTTATCGGCGTGCGCGGCAAAGTTCGTGCGCGTAGTGAAGATACAATCAATCCTAAAATGGCGACCGGCGAAATTGAAATTCTCGTCGAGGAGCTTAGGATTCTCAACAAGGCAAAGACTCCGCCCTTTTACATTCAAGACGGCGTCGACGTGGACGAAAATGTTCGCCTGCGTTATCGCTATTTGGATTTGCGCCGCCCCGAAATGCAGAAAAATATTATGTTGCGGCACCGCGTCACGAAGATTATGCGCGATTACCTCGACGAAAACGGCTTCTTGGAAATTGAAACGCCGATGCTTTGCCGTTCGACGCCCGAAGGCGCAAGAGATTTTTTGGTACCAAGCAGATTAAATCCCGGACAATTCTATGCGCTTCCGCAGTCGCCGCAAATTTTCAAGCAGTTGCTTATGGTATCGGGCTTTGAAAAATATTTCCAGATTGTGCGTTGCTTCCGCGATGAAGACCTCCGCGCAGACAGACAACCCGAATTTACGCAACTCGATATTGAAACGTCGTTCCTCAATCAAGACCAACTGTTGACGCTGATGGAAGGGCTAATTAAAAAAATTTTTGAGACGACGCTTGACGTTAAAGTTGAAATTCCGTTTAAGCGGATGAGTTGGGATGAGGCAATGCGGCGTTTTGGTTCCGACAAGCCTGACTTAAGATTTGGCATGGAACTTCAAGACATTTCGGAATTTGTCAAGGGTTCGGAGTTCAAAGTTTTTAACAGCGTGCTTGAACGTAACGGGCAGATTAAAGTTATTCGCGTCGACGATTACGCCGATATCCCCCGCCGCGAGCTTGACGGTTTAGTTGAGTATGTCAAGACTTACGGCGCGAAGGGCTTAGCTTGGATTCAATACTCGGCGGAAGGCATTAAATCTCCGTTCAAGAAATTTTACAGCGAAGAAACTTTTGAGGAGATTAAGCAGGCGACGGGTTGCAAGACGGGCGATTTACTTTTAGTCGTCGGGGATAAGCCGTCGGTTGTCGCGCAAGCTCTCGGCGAATTGCGTTTGGAAATGGCGCGGCGCAGAAATTTAATCGACGCTGATAAGCTTTGCTTCCTTTGGATTGTCGATTTCCCGATGTTTGAATACGTCGAGGAGGATAAACGTTACAAGGCGATGCATCATCCGTTTACGTCGCCGCGTGAAGAGGACATTGAACTTTTGCTGACGGCTCCCGATAAAGTCAAGGCGAACGCTTACGATATAGTTTTAAACGGCGTGGAAGTCGGCGGCGGCAGTCTGAGGATTTATCAGCGCGACGTTCAGGAGAAAGTTTTCGAGGCTATCGGTTTGACGCACGAGGAAGCTTATTCGAAGTTCGGATTCTTAATGGACGCTTTCGAGTTCGGGACGCCTCCGCACGGCGGAATTGCATTTGGTTTGGACAGATTGATTATGTTAATGGCGAAACGTAAATCAATCCGCGACGTTATTCCATTCCCGAAGACGCAGAGCGCGATTGACCCGATGAGCCACGCGCCTAACGAAGTCGACGATAAACAACTGCGCGAGCTTTACATAAAAACAACCGTCAAGAAAAATAAGGAGTAAAAAATTTTTTACGGGAGCCTTCGGGCTCTCTTTTTTGTTGCGAATTTCGTTGTCAACGGGCGCGATTTATGGTTTAATAAACATAAAAAGGAGAGTGAGTGCCATGAATTTAAAGGAAGCGTTCCAAGCGCAGAATAAGATTGAACAGCTGTTCGAGTACGTATCAAACTATCTCTGCGCGGAGAAAAATTTAATCAGCGTGACGGAGAAACATTTCCGGTCGAAGGCGGCGGAAGGTCAGCAAGATGAAAAAATTAATATCGTCGTCGATAACAAGTTTCCGCCCGATAAGGTCATCGATTTCTTAATGCTCTTGATTGACGAGCGCGAGAAATTGGCGCGGGCGATTCACATTGCCAAGAGTTCAATGAAATTCGATTTGGACAGCGCGGTTGACGTTAATAGGAAACGCCATCAAACCACCGAGACTTTGCGCGAGCTCCGTAACTTTAAAAGTTCAAGCCTCCTCGAAAAAAATGCGGGCGTCGGCTACGTCTTCAATAAGGACGGCAACCAAACGACTTACCGCTACGACATCGAACGCGTTAAAACTATAGACTTTGACCGCAACCGCGTCCGCGAACTTCTCGGCAAGTTGCAAGCTAAGGCGGATAAAGTTTCCAACGAGATTGACGCCGCACTTATTTATACGACTGTCGATTATGAATTGCCTTTCGATATGCACGGCGGCGAGCTTGAAATTATCGAGGACTTTGTAAGCGAGTAAAAAATTATTCAAGGTCTCGGCGGAGGGCAAAAGTTTCGTGCGGAGTCGGTTCAGGTGCAGATGAACTAAGAGGCTGCACACTTTGATAAATAAGCTAATGCAAACGCTTATCTTAAAATTAAGTCGTCGCCAAGTTAAACGTTCGTTCATAACTTCGACAATCTAAAACTCGTCAACTTGTCAAAACGTTATTTCTGCTAAGACTTACACACGCCTCCACAGGAGATGATAAATCCTGGTTCGTTGAGTCGCCTGATTTTTGGGGCGGCGAATAGACAATGCCGAGATTTTTGCTTTCCGCCGAGACCTTGAACGTCACAAAATTTTTAATGGGAAGTGATTTTATGGACGCATTAATCCTGTCGCGCCTGCAGTTCGCAATAACGACCTTATATCATTTTTTATTCGTGCCGGTGACGCTGGGGCTGTCAATTTTTGTTGCGCTGCTTGAGACGTGGTACATTTTCAGCGGCAGTTACGAGGAACGAATCAAGCTCAAAAAGCTGGTAAAATTTTTTGGGACGATTTTCCTAATCAACTTTGCAATGGGCGTGGTAACCGGTATCGTTCAGGAATTTCATTTCGGGATGAACTGGTCGGAGTATGCGCGGTTTATGGGCGATATTTTCGGCGCACCGCTCGCGCTTGAGGCATTGACGGCATTTTTTATCGAATCGACGTTTATTGGGCTGTGGATATTTGGTTGGGATAAGCTCAGTGAAAAACTTCATTGCCTTTGCATATGGTTGGTGGCGTTCGGGAGTAACTTATCGGCGTTTTGGATTCTGGTAGCGAATTCGTTTATGCAACACCCCGTCGGCTACGCGATTGAAGACGGGCGCGCAGTCATGACGGATTTTATTGAACTGGTTACAAATCCCTACGTCTTGGGAGAATATTCTCATGCGTTGTTCGCGGGGATAACGACGGGCGGATTTTTAGTTATCGTCGTGAGCGCGTGGAAGATTGCAACGGACGAGGATTCGCGAGAAATGTTTATCAGAACGATGCGCCGCGCAGTTTTATACACATTACTTGGAACTTTGGGCGTAATGGGTTCGGGGCACATGCACGCGCAATATTTAGCGACGGCAAACCCGATGAAACTTGCTTCGTTCGAGGCTTTATGGGAGACGGAAAATCCTGCGCCGTTCGCGGTTGTCGCCGATATTAATCAGGAGGCGCGCCGTAATGATTCTGAAATTCTTATCCCGAAAATGTTTAGTTTCATGGTGCATAATTCTTTTAGCGGCGAAGTCAAAGGCATTAACGATTTGCAACGCGAGGCTGTCGAGAAATACGGTAGCGGCTATTACATTCCTAACGACGTTCGCGGCATGTTTTGGAGTTTCAGAGCGATGGTCGGCACGGGCGGTTTGTTATTGCTGATTGTCTTGGTTACGGGTTTCCTGTTTATCTTCCAACAAAGTAAAATTCGCGAGCACGCTTGTTGCTTAAAGTTTATGCCGCTGTTGTTGCCGTTGCCGTTTATCGCTAACTCTGCGGGCTGGTACATAGCAGAGGCGGGGCGTCAGCCTTGGATCGTCGTTGGCTTGCAGAAAACAGCGGTAGCAGTCAGCCCGAACTTATCGGCGGGCGAAGTTTGGATAACTCTAATCGGATTCACGGCGATTTATTTATTCTTGGCGGCGTTAGCGGTCTTAGCGGCAGTCATGTTCATAAGGCGCACCAAAATCACTGAAGAGGAGTGATTATCATGACTAAGCAAGAGAAAAAAATTAACGAACTTGATAGTCGCGTTACAAGTCTCGAAACTAAATTTGAAATGTTTATGCAAGAAGCACACGATATGCGCCAAGAAATGCGCGACCGCGATAATCAACGGGCGGCAGAAATTCGCGAATTACGTAAAGATATGAACGAAAAAATAGATAAGCTTGACGGGAAAATTGACAGCATAGGTAAGCACGTCCAAAATTTGACTGTAGCGGCGATGGTCGGCGTTGGAACTTCGGTTATAGCAGTTGTCGTTATGGTTGGAACTATGGTTTATACAATCTTGACGCACTGAAAGGCGGCTGAGGATTATGGACTTAAATATCGTTTGGTTTATCTTGATAACGGTGCTGTTCACGGGATTTTTTATCTTGGAAGGTTTTGATTACGGCGTCGGAATGATGATGCTCTGTCGTCCGAAAAATGAACGCGCTCAATTTGTCCGTGCGATTGGTCCGGTTTGGGATGGCAATGAAGTTTGGATGATAACGGCGGGCGGCGCGATGTTCGCGGCATTCCCGCACGTTTACGCGACGATGTTCAGCACATTTTACCTTGCGTTATTTCTGATGTTACTTGCGTTGATTATGCGTGGCGTAGCGTTTGAACTGCGCGGCAAACTTCAATACTCGGACTGGACAAATTTTTGGGACTTCGGAATAATGTTCGGGAGTTTTGTACCGGCGTTGTTATGGGGTGTGGCGGTCGTGAATCTTCTGCGCGGCTTGCCGATAAATTATCAAATGCATTACGTCGGGAATTTCTTGGACTTGCTGAATCCTTGCGCGTTATTGGGCGGAATATTTTTCCTGTTACTGTTTACATTTCATGGCGCGAATTTCTTGCTGATTAAAATTGCTGACGAAGGGCTCTTACAAAATATCAGACAAAAAAGTTTGCGGCTCGGTATCACGACGTTGATTGTTTATGTAATATTTGCGGGAGTTGCCGCCGTCGAAACTGATATTCTCGCGAAGCCCGGCACGATTATTTTCTTGGGGTTGTCGATAGGCGCATTGATAGCGAGTTTAGCGGGAGCAAAAGCGGGTTGCGGTTGTAAGGCGTTCATTTCATCGACGCTGGGCATTGCATTTCTGACGATTGGATTTTTTACGGCGATGTTCCCGCGCTTGATGGTGTCGAGTATCGCGCCCGAATGGAGCCTCAACATTTACAACGCCGCGTCGACGCCACACACTTTAACGCTTATGACGATTGCGGCAGCTATTTTCGTGCCGATTGTCCTATGCTATCAAGCTTGGTCGTATAAAGTTTTCAAGGAACGCGTGACGCCTGCCGATGTCCACTATCATTGAAATTTTTAAATCGAATAAGAAAATCCTCGTCGAAGTTGCGCTTTGCAAACTCGTCGAAGGATTTTTTATTTTGCTCGGAGCGGCGACGTTAGTTAAATTCATCAGTGAACCGTCAGAGAAATTTTTATTGGCGACGTTCGGATTTTTCGCGGGGAGATTTTTTATTGCCAGCCGCGCAGATTTATTTTTAGCCCGCTTATCAATGAACGTTCAAACATTCTTCCGTAAAAAAATTCACGCACAAATTTTTGAATCAGAAATTACAAGCGGCGAACTTTTAACGTTAATATTCGATACGGTTCAAGCTTTGGAAGATTTTTTTATGAAGGTCGCGCCGCAAATTTTCTCCGCAATAATTTTCCTGCCGATATTTTTAATCTGCGCGGCGTTCACGGACTTTTTAACCTCGCTGATATTGATTTTAACATTTCCGATTGCGCCGCTGTTGTTGTGGCTGATAGGCAAGGCGACGGCTGAAAAATCTGCGCGGGCGTGGGCTCAGCTTCAAAAACTTAACGGCGACTTTAAAGAATTATTATCGGCGATAACCACGCTTAAAATGTTCGGACGCGTCGAAGTTGGAGCTGAAAAAATCCGTGCGGCGTCGCAAAAATCATCGGCGGCAACTCTCGACGTGCTTAAATTGGCGTTCGTATCGTCATTCGCGTTGGAACTGATAACGACATTGTCAATCGCGCTGGTCGCCGTGACTTTGGGCTTGCGATTGGTGGCGGGCGTCGTCGAATTTCAAGCGGCGTTGTTTTTATTACTGCTTACGCCGGAATTTTTTTTGCCGATAAGGAAATTTGGCGTGGCGTTCCACGTGATGATTTCTGCGCGGGATTCTCTGGAACGTTTGAAAAAATTTTTAATCGAATCGCCGCCAATCAACGGATCGATTGGGAAAATTTTAATGCCGCCAAATATTTTCGTCGACAACGTCAGCTTTACTTATCCGAAAAAACTTTCACCGACTCTGCGCGGAATAAATTTAAAGTTTCAAGCGGGGAAAATCACGGCGTTAATCGGCGAATCGGGCGCGGGCAAGTCGACGCTCTTAAAACTTTTGGCGGGGATTTTACAACCGACGGCGGGAGAAATTTTCTGGAACGACTTACCGACTTCAAAGCTGGAAAAAAATTCGCGGCTGTCAAAAATATCCTACGCGCCTCAAGCCCCGCACTTATTCGACGCGCCGCTGATTAAAAATTTTACAATGTTCGACACGCTCAACGATAAATATCTAAAAAAATTTTTAGCCGCGCTGAACTTGTCGACGCTCGATTTAAATTCCGCGCAGAAACTTAGTCGCGGGCAACTCCAACGTCTCGGCTTAATTCGCGCCTTGCTGAAAGATACGCCGATAATTTTACTCGATGAACCGACGGCGGGGCTCGACGAATTAACGGAACAAAAAGTCCTCGCGCTGATTAAAGAAATTTCTCCGCGCAGAACGATTATAATTGCAACTCATCGCTTGCCTGTTATCGAAGCCGCCGACGAAATATTAAAAATCAATTAAGTTACTTGCGCCTTATCCGATAAAAAGATTATAATGATTAAAATTTTTATGGAAAGGGCGTAATTTTTATGGCTGATATTACAATCGCGGGCGGCAAAGGCGACGATACTTTGACGGGGAGCACCGACGCTGAAATTTTCCTCTACGAAGGCGGCAAAGATACTATCACCAACTACAGCCACGAAGATACAATCCAAATTAAGTCGGGCAGAGTCAGCAGTTACTCGACCGACGGCGGCGATTTGATTTTTAAAATCGGTAGCGGCACTTTGAGGCTTAACGATATGAGCGGGCGCGCTATCACCGTCAAAGATTCTTCGGGCACTAAAACTAAAATTTATGGCACGGGCTACAGCGGACAACAAGTCATCAAAAATATGATTAAGGCTTGGAATAAAACTTTGCTCTCCAATGTTCCTAAGCTCGACGAGGCGATTAAACTTTGTTCGCACTTCAATAACATTCAAGAAGCCATTGACCAGATGGTTGCCGATTGCAAGGCGGCAGGCGACGCGGATACTTTTCTGCGTAAATATTGCGGGATAATCCTCGATAACGAAGACACCGGCGCGATAACCGGTTGGGACGCGGGCGGTTTGACTGCTAAGACTGCCAATAACGTTGTCCCCGAAACGCTTTCAACTCTCCAAAGTCTTGATGATTATGCGGGAGCCTCCTTCACAAGAAATAACGTAACGATAAACATCGATAAAAATCTCGGCACACCAACTGCGGTCGGTAAAAAAATTTTGGATGGACTTTACAGCTGGTGGGGTGAAGAATCTCTTAAACTCGTCGAGGAAAGTTATGGCGTCAAATTCAGCGAGGGCGATACGATTGATTTTTCGCTTGCGTCAAGTTCTATGTACTGGGGCTTAACAAGCAATACTTCCGTTACGATTAACGCGGGCATAAGTAAATTCAACAGCGACGACGATTATAACGGCAACGGCGTCGACAGGTGTATTGCTCACGAATTTACGCACGTCGCGCAGAATCTTTTTATGGGCTACTTCCCGCAATTTTTACAGGAAGGTTTAGCCGAATTGACGCACGGCATAGACGATCAACGTAAAAGTTTGATAAAAAGATTGGCGGGCAGTTCCTCGACCCTCGCAACCTGTTTGAACGTCGGCAAGAATGGCACGGGCTATTCTCTGTACTACGCGGCGGGCTATATGTTCTTCCGTTACCTCGCCAAACAAACCGCTGATGCTTATGATAAGTCGTACAATTACGCGTGGAAGAATAAACTTTCAATCAAAGGGACGAGCGATGCGGATACTTTGGCGGGCATGGGCAAGAGTTCGACGATCAGAGCGGGCGCGGGCGATGATTCGCTCAGTGCTTACGGCGATAAAATGTATGCTTACGGCGAAACGGGCAACGATTTAATTCTGACTAATGGCGCGTCTCTTCGTGCTTACGGCGGCAACGGCAATGATACCATTAAAAATCGCGGAAGTATTACGACATTAAGCGGCGGCGCGGGCGCAGATTTTATTCTCAACGGCGGCTATTGGGATTATGAATTCGGCGGCGATAAAGTTTCACTTGGCGGCGGAGCAGGCAACGATACAATCATTAGTCATGGCGAAAAATCTGTACTCACGGGCGGCGCAGGTGACGATATTATTTACAACGGCTATCTTTACTACGAGAATTGGAATGAATTTTACGAAGCCGAAGACGATAGTCCCACAGGAAGTAACACGACGATTCTTGGCGGCACGGGTAACGATACGATTCAAAGCGCAGGCTCTCAAATTACAATCACGGGCGGCAAAGGCGCAGATGTTCTTTTCAACGACGGCGG
Source organism: uncultured Selenomonadaceae bacterium (assembly GCA_905234235.1). Lineage (GTDB taxonomy): Bacteria > Bacillota > Negativicutes > Selenomonadales > Selenomonadaceae > Quinella. The sequence goes on along the minus strand of CAJOHN010000013.1, from coordinate 2,323 downwards.
CGCGAATGTCTTATTCACTTACAAATCCGGCGACGGCGACGATTATATCAGCGGATTCAATTCAACGTCGACGCTTTCAATCGGCAACGGCACTGCTACTTACACCAAAGAAATTTTCGACGATGCTATCCTGCTTACGGTCGGCAACAATACAATCACTATCGACGGCGCGGCGTCTTTGAACAGCGTCAACATTTTGGGCAAGGAAGTTTTGAATAACTCTTGGAGCTTGAACGGCGCGAAAGCTACTTACGGCAACGAAAACGAAACTTTAATCACAGTTAACGGCGTCAAATCCCTCAGCGGCATTTCTATCAGCGATAACGTCGTCACGCTTAAAAAGTCCGCGCTCAAAACTAAAGTCTCTGTCAATGGCGGCGGCTATGAATTCGACTTCGCGGCTGATTATAGTAATGCTAAAATTACGGGCAGTAAAAACGCCGACATTATCACGACACGCGGGCAGAATATTTCAATCAGCGGCGGCAAGGGCAACGATACCCTCACAAGTAGCGGCGAAGGTAATACTTTCATTTACGCGAGCGGCGACGGTAACGATATTATCGCGGACTTCTCGACGGCTGACAAAATTAAAATCACGAAGGGCACATTTAAAGTTACAACGGACGGCTCAGATGTTCTTGTTAAAGTCGGTAGCGGCTCGATAAAACTCACGGACGCGGCGGGGCAAGATATTTCAATCATCGACAAGAACGGCACGATACAAACTTATCCGACGGCGGCGGGTAATGTCGCTTGGTTCCTCGAAGACGATAATAATTTCTCCGCAGATAATCAGCTCGGCTCATTGATTGAGACTAAAGATTATTCCTCAGCCGCGCAGATTGATTCTTCAACAGATTTATTTAAAGAGAATCAGCTGATAACTTACAGCAACAAAAAATAAAAAATTTTTCTCCCCGTCAAAGCGGCGGGGATTTTTTTGTTAAAAATTTATTAAAATGTGCGACAGGGAATTGACAAAAAAAAAAAACAACTAATATAATGCAGGAACCCAAAAAATTTTTATGCGAGGAGATGTTAATATGGAGGAGATTAGAAACTCGGATTCCAACGTTACGGTTACGGGGACTGCAGAGGCGGCTTTAATCACCAACAGTGGCAACAAAGTTACGATTGAAGCGGGTAGCGGCGACGACAAGATTTACAACAGCGGTAATAGCGTCTCAATCCATGCGGGCAACGGTAATAATTCCGTTTCGATTGACAGCTCGGCGGGCGGTTATCAGACAATCGTAGCGGGCACGGGCAATAATACCGTCGAAGTCGGCGAACGCGACGAAACCGAAGAAAAACGCTACTACAACAGAATCAGTATCGAGGGCGGCGACAACTACATCAACAACAGCAACGTAGAACGCTCAACAATTTTTGCAGGTGCTGGCAACGATTCAATTATCACGGGCGGCGGCAAAAATGGCTATGTTTTAGTCAACGCTGGCTCAGGTGACAATCAAATTACCGTCAACAGTTATGCGGAGGATGGCGAAGTTTATGCGTCGGGCGGCAACGATTTAGTTTCAGTCGTTAGCGGAACCGCAAATATTATCTCAGTCAGCGGCGGCGATGACTCGGTTATCACAGGCGTAGGCAATTCGACAATTAACGTCGGCGCAGGCAAAAATTTCGTGAGTCTCAACAGCGGTTCAAACAGCATTATTGCGGGCGGCGGCGATGATTTAGTCACGATAACGAATGGCAACGATAATATATCGCTCGGTGGCGGCAACAACACGCTCGCAAGCCCTAACCGGCGGCAAACTGTCTACGCGGGCGACGGCGACGACTCAGTTATCGTGTGGGGCGGCTATATTAATGCCGGTGGCGGTGCTAATAACGTTTCAATCACTTACGGCGGCACTACAACGATTTACTCCGGCGCGGACGACGATATTGTCAATGTTGCTGACAAAGAAGAGACCGAAGAAACACGCTCCAAAAACTACATCAGCGCGGGCGACGGAAATAACTTCGTCAACAATAGTAATGTTGAAGAATCTACCATTATTGCGGGTTCTGGCAATGATACAATCATCACGGGCGGCGGCAAAAATGGCTATGTTTTAGTCAACGCTGGCTCAGGTGACAATCAAATTACCGTCAACAGCTCTATGACATATGGCGAAGTTTATGCGAAAGGTGGCAATGATTTAGTTTCAATTTCGGGCGGCGGAACTAAAAATATTATTTCAGTCAGCGGCGGCGATGATTCGGTTATCGTGGATATTGGCAACTCGACAATCAACGTCGGCGCGGGCAAAAATTTCGTGAGCCTCAGCAGCGGCGGCAACAGTATTATTGC
>CAJOHN010000012.1 GCA_905234235.1 uncultured Selenomonadaceae bacterium | reverse complement strand
CGGTTTTAGCCGCGACACCGTCAGCACCTGCAGTGGCAAGAATGGCGGCGATAGTATTGCCGCCAACATCACCGCTGGTGAAATTAATCTTGCCGTTTTGCACCCAAGAAACTTGCCATTTATCGGTGTTCTGAATGCCGAGCGAATCGCCTGCGCGGTTGTTGAGTTCCGTCAAGGCACTCGCCGCCGCAGAGTTTTTATCCAAGCTCTGGTTAAGGAGAACAGTCTGTGTCGCCGTAGCAGCATTGTTCTTGGAACCGTCGACGAGATACTTGCCGTTGAACTGAACGAGGGCGTTGTCATCGATTTGGTCGATGAACTGGTTGATTTCTTTTTGGATCGTTTGACGATCTTCTTCGGTGTTGGAATCGTTGGCAGCGTTGATGGCTTTTTCCTTGAGAGCGCGGAGAATCTCGACGGTGTTGCCGACTGCGCCTTCAGCGGTTTTCATCAAGCTGGAGTCGTTCTGGGTGTTTTGATTTGCCTGGTCGAGTGAACGGATGCGAACGCGCATACGCTCAGAAATTGCGTAACCGGAAGCGTCGTCCTGTGCGCTGTTGATTTTCATGCCGCTGGAGACTTTGGTTAAGCTCTTCTGGAGCGCGGTGCTGTTAGCATTAAGAGTGTTGAGAGTGCGGACTGCACTCATGTTGTTTTTTACTACCATACCCATGGTTATTTCCTCCTTGATCTTCCTAGAAAAATTTTTCCTTAGTCGACGGTTTCCCTTCCGCCGCTAAACAAACGAGCCTACTGCCGTCCCGACCGTCGCCGGGAAACTTGCTCCTCGCACGCGTAACGACTTGCCGCAGGTTAGCTTCGTTCATTGTCTCTTGAAAACTTTATCGTCGAATCCTACCTAAACATTAAACGTTTCGGAAAAAAATTTTTCTCCCTTGCGCCGTATTGTATCAAGAAAAGTTTTTCCCGTCAACAGAATCAAGCCCTGCTTAAAAAAATTTTTCTGTCAATTAGGGAGTCTCGTTGCCGCCGCCCGAAGAATTTTTCGGGAGATGAAATTTATCAGCGGTGTTGTTGGTGCCGAGAATTGCGCGATTATCGCTGTTAATGGTGTAGTCGCCGGTCGGAACGGGACTTTCTGTGCCGTCGATGTAACATTTGCCGGTAGGAGGTTCGGGCTTTGCTTGGAGATATTTGGCAGTAACAAGCGCGGGAATGTCGGCGGGGTCGGAGCCTTTTTCCATTTGATAAACGGCAATGGCGGTGTCGATAGTTGAAAGGTCGGCTTGAATTTTGGCGGTATTGGCGGCGGTCGTGACGGAAGTAAATCTCGGCACGGCGATTGACGCGAGGATCCCGATAACCATAACCATAAGAATTACTTCCAGTGTTGCAAAGCCTCGTTGATTCATGATGTTCGCTCCTTTTGTTTTTGACGATTATAGGGCAGAAATTATTTTATTGTCAATTCGGCGCGTTTGGTTTATGATAAAAAAAATTATCGCGTGGGAGGATTCAGATGGACGAAAAAATTTTAGATTGGGTGACGTTGGCGGAGAAATTTTCTGCGGGCGGAGATCCAAAGTCTATGCGCACCGTCGCACGCGAAATTTTCGAGGTCGATAAAAATTCTGCGGACGGTTTGGCGATTATGGCGGAGTCTTCGCTGTACTTGGGCAATGTCGACGAGGCAGAATCATTTGCGGGCTACGCGCTTTCGATTGAGCCGAAACATCTGCGCGGAAGATTAATTTGGGGCGGCGTCGCGGTTAAGAAGTTAAAGCTCCGCGAGCAACTTAAAATTTTTGACGACTTGATAACCGACGCGCACGCCGAGCTTAAAACTTTGCAGAACCGGATGAACGATTTTAATCGGCAATTTTCTTTTAAGCGGCGGCAAAAAACTTCCGAAGACGAGAACCTTCAGAAGCAATCGGAGAAAAAAATTTTTATCGTGCAGTCGATTTTGTTCAAGGCGTTGTGTTGGAGTTCAAACGGACTTTATTTGGCGAGCGAACCTGCGCGGGCGTCGGCGAATCTTTTGGAGGCAAGCGCGTTGACGGACAGAGACGAACAGGCGGCGGAACTTTATTCCAAACATCTGTTCCTGAAAAATTATCGCGACGTGCCGCCCGTACAAGCCAAAGAATCTGCGCGGCGATATAATTCATTCTTCGCGAGGATAGTTCCCTTCACGCACGACAGAAAAAATTTCGACGCGGAACGTAAACTTCACATCGGATACATTTCGCCGGACTTCCGCGAGCACGCCATTGCAAATTTTTTGACGCCGTTTCTTAAAGACTTTGACGCGGATAATTTTTCTGTGACGTGCTACTCGACGGGCAAAAAAGATTTCGTCACGGAGAAGATTAAAAGTTTCAAAGTCGGCTGGCGCGATTTAATCGGCAAGGACGCGTTGACGGCGGCGCGAATCATCGACGAGGACGCGGTTGATATTCTGGTGGATTTATCGGGGCATTCGCAGGACAGTTGCCTCCCGATTCTTGCGCATAAGCCCGCGCCCGTTCAAATCTGCGCACTCGGCTACACCGCGTCGACGGGGCTTAATGGCGTTGATTATTTTTTGTCGGATAAAATTTGTTCGCCCGAAATAAACCGCGCCGATACCTTTACCGAAAAAATTTTGCGTCTCGACCCGTGCTGTCTGTGCTACGCGCCAAGTTTGATTCGTGACATGCCCGCGCAGGAACTTCGTGCGCCCGTCCTAAACAACGGTTTTATCACGTTCGGGAGCTTTAATAATTTCGCCAAAGTCAGCGAAGACGTGCTTTATATGTGGCGAGCGATTCTTGACGGCGTGCCGAATTCCCGTTTGATTCTTAAAGGGAAAATTTTCAGTCTCGACGACGGCAAAGAACTTATCAAAGATAAACTTCGCAAGATGAGCTTCCCGCTTGATAGAATTGAAATGCGCGCTTACAGCCCCGACTACCTTGAACAGTACAGCGACATCGACGTTGCGCTTGACACTTTCCCTTACACCGGCGGCACGACGACTTGCGAGGCTTTATATATGGGCGTGCCCGTGATAACTTTTCGCGGCAAAACTCACGGGGCGAGGCTCGGCGCGTCGATTTTATCTGCCGCTGATGTTAATGAACTTATCGCGCACAGCCCAATGGATTACGTCAAGAAGGCGATTCAACTCAGCAGACGCAAAGAATTAATCGCAGCGTATCACGTCGGACTTCGTGAACACGTCAAAAATTCCACGCTCATGGACGGCAAAAAATATCTCGGCGAACTGGAAAAAATTTATCGGGCGACTTGGAGGAGTAGATGTCAGGGGTCAGGGTTTAGGTTTCAGGTTTCAGGGAGGGAGGAATTATTTTGTTGATTCGTGATTACAAAGATTTAGTTGTTTGGCAAAAAGCTATGGATTTGGTTGTCGAAGTCTACAGCTTAGCAAAAAAATTGCCGAAGGAAGAGACGTTTGTTCTTTCGGATCAGTTGAGACGTGCGGCAGTTTCAATTCCGTCGAATATTGCTGAAGGAAACAGTCGTTCCTCAACTAAGGACTACATTCGCTTTCTTTTTATTGCACGTGGCTCAACAGCCGAAATTGAAACACAACTTCAGATTTGTGTTCGTGTCAATTATTTTGCGGATTCCGATATAGATTCGGCTTTGAACTTATGCGCTGAATTAGGCAAAATGTTGAATGTGCTTATTGCCAAATTAACTAAGAGGGTAGAGGGGAATTAGGGTTCAGGGAAAAGGGTTCAGGGTTCAGGGGACAGGGGACAGGGATCAGTACTGCCCCCCGACCCCTAATCCCTAATCCCTAATCTCTGATCCCTAATCTCTGATCCCTAATCAAGGGGGTTTGTTATGAAAAAATCTGTGGAGTTGTTAGCTCCCGCCGGTCAGTGGGAGTCGTTGGTTGCGGCGATTGAAGCCGGTGCGGACGCGGTTTATTTGGGCGGCAAAGGTTTTAACATGCGCGTCCACAACAGCGATTTTAATTTCGATGACGCGCAGTTGAAGGCGGCGATTGAATTTGCTCACGGGCGCGGCGTCAAAATTTATATCACGCTGAACAATCTGATTAGTACGGAGGAACTCGCGCCGCTTGAAAAATATTTGATTTACCTAAACGAAATTCAGCCCGATGCAATTTTGGTGCAAGATTTGGCGGTTATAAATTTAGTTCGCAAACTCGGCATAAAAATTCCTATGCACGCCTCAGTTATGATGAACACGCACAATCGCCACGCCGTCGAACTGCTTAAAACTTTCGGGATAACTCGCGTGGTCGTCAGCCGCGAATTTACGCTTACCGAAGTTACATTGCTTAAGGAGCGCACGGGCATTGAGATTGAATATTTCATTCACGGCGACATGTGTTTTGCGGAGTCCGGGCAATGCATTCATTCGGGCGTAGTTTTCGGGCAAAGCGGTAATCGCGGGCGTTGCATGAAACCTTGCCGTTGGATTTACAAACTTATCGACGAAGCGACGGGCGACACGCTGGACGATTTTTCTTATAAGCTCGCGCTTAATGATATGTGCATGTTTAGGAACATTCCGGATTTGATTCAAGCGGGCGTCACGAGTTTTAAAATTGAGGGGCGCATGCGTCCGCCGGAATTTGTTCGCCGTTTAGTGTCAACGTATCGCCGCGAAATTGATTCTTACCTTGACGACCCGACGGGCTACAGTATCAACAGAATGCGTTGGCAAGATCTTTATGCGAGGCGTGTCCGCGACTTCACGACGAGTTTTGCGTTTGGCGTGCCGACGATTAAAGATATTGGAATTACCGGCGAACGCGAACCGAAAATTTTTAGCCACGCGGTAGTTGAGCCGAGCTTTGATGATGACGCCGTTAAAAATATTTTCGCGGAGGAACGGGCGATTAAATCTTTACGCAAGCCGAAATTATCTGCGCGGGTGTCGAGTTTTGAATCTGTAAGTGCGGCGATTGACGCGGGCGCGGATGTCATTTACGTTGGCGGGGAAGTTTTCAAGCCGCTGAAGCCGTTCACAGTCAACAAATTAAAAAAAGCCGCCGAGCTTGCGCATTGGGCGGGTAAGAAAATAATTTTGGCGACGCCGCGAACTTCCAGAGATAAAGATTTAGCGGAGCTGACAGAAATTTTTTCGCAGGATATAGATTTTGACGGCGTGATGGTCGGGAACTTGGGCGCGTTGAATTTGGTAAAAATTTTGACGGACGCGCCGATTTATGCCGATGTGTCGTTCAACGTGTTCAATCCCGTTGCCGCAGAATTTTTGAAAAGCTTAGGCGTCGTTCAGGCGACGGCTTCCCTTGAACTTAGTTTCGCGCAGGTTCGGAGTGTCGTAGAAAATTCGCCGTTGCCGATTGAAATAATTATTCACGGGAAGATTGAATCGATGATTTGCGACCATGACATTGCCAAGCTGTACGTGCCCGATTATGACGAATTTACGACGCCCGGCAAGTTGAATCATCATTACGCGTTGGAGGACGAGGCTGGCGAAATTCATTCGTTGCGCGTCGACCAATTTAAGCGTTGGCATATTTTCTTCGGCAAGGATTTATGTTTGCTACCCTACGTTGAGAAATTTTTAGGTGCGGCGACGTTGAGGATTGAGGCGCAAAATTATTCGCCCGAAGTCACCGCGCAGATTGTGAAACTTTATCGCAATGCTATCGACGGCATAACTACTCCCGAATTTTCAAGCTCGAATTTAGGGGCTGGTGTTTATCGGTTTAAGCAAAGTAAAAATTCTATTCAGCTGTCTTCGTAGGGACGGACACGCAAAGTTAATCCGTGTTCGTCGCAAATTTTTTGGCAAGCGATAATTTCTTCCGGTGGCGTGACGTGGTCAACTACAGTTAAGACGACATGCGGCACGAAGTTTTTCATATGTTCGGCGAACGTCAGCATTGCGTCAAAAGATTTTATTCCGTAAGCGGCGCGAGTCAGTTTGAAATATTTTTCGGCGGTGGCGGCGTTGAGGCTGATTGATACCGTGTCCAAAATGTTTTCAAAGTCTGCCGCAATCTCCCGCCCGTGATAAAGTTCGCCCAATCCGTTTGTGTTAAGGCGCGTCGGCATTTGCGGGCGTATTTTTTTTACGTAAGCCAACAGCTCCACAAGCTCGGCAAGTCTAATCGTCGGCTCCCCGAAACCGCAGAAAACTACTTCCTTAATTACTTGCCAATTCACGGCGTCCAATTCCGCTTTGACTTCGTCAACTGTCGGCTCGCGTTCCAACCATAAGCTCGAATCTTTTGCCATTGATTTTTTTTGTCGCAAGCAGAAGACGCAATCACAGTTGCAACGATTTGTTAAATTCACGTAGAGCCCGCGTAGAGAATCCGAATCAATCTTCAAACTTTCGTCAAGCGGTAAATATTTGCCGCCCTTATGCGTCGCGTAGATAATCATTTCAATCACTCCTTGACTTATCGGTTTGTCTGTGATAAATTTTCTCTGCTTGAGAAGATAATTTTAATGGCAGGTGTCGGTAAACGACTCTCCGCCCGTTAGTGGAAACTAGTTGTTAGACGTTGAGAGCCGCCCTGCAAGCGGCTTTCATGCCCTCAGTCGTTGAGGTACATCAGCAATGTCAGGATTGTTTGAATGATACTGAGAATGAGTTGGAGCCACTGGAATTTGTCCATGACATCACCTCCTCTCTTTCGAGAAGAGAGCCGCCACCTAAACCTGCCGCAGGAACTATAGCACAGCTTCAGAAATTTTTCAAGATAGAAAAAAATCCCGCCGAGCTTTTCGACGGGATTAATTTTTTTGCTGATATTTTATTCAGCGTTGCGTTTGGCTTTCAAATATTCGTCCATAGCCTTTGCGACGCTCTTAGAATATTTTACGGCGAGCACAACGTTTTTCGCGCCCGCAACTACATCACCGCTGGCAAAGACGCCTTCGCGAGTAGTGCGCCCATCGTCGTCAACAACAATCAAACCGCTGTCAGAAACTTTAAGGTCGTGCGTCGTGTTGACAATCTTATCTTTAGGACCTTGACTTATCGCGATAATCGTACTGTCGGCGGGCATAAGCACAGGTTCCTCGTCGCGAATCAGATTGCCTTGTTCATCGAAAACTTTAGGCGTAAATATCGGACCTTTCTCCGTGAATTCTTTAATCGCCATGCCCTGCTGAATATCAATGCCGTCGACTGCCGCATAATCGAGTTCGCGTTGACTGGCGGCGATTCTTTGGCGACGAGCGTAAAGCGTGACGTGCCGAGAGCCTTGACGGACGACAGTTCGCGCAACGTCGATAGCCGAATTACCCGCGCCGATTATCGCAACGGTGTCGCCCAAATCGTAAGCGTCGGGGTTCTGCAGATAATCAATCGCATAGTGGACGTTGCCAAGAGATTCGCCTTTAACGTGAGGTCTGCGCGGACGCCAAACGCCGGTTCCAATAAAAATTGCGTCGTAACCGTCTTGGAAAAGGTCGTCGAGATGAAGCGCGCCGCCAATGGCAGTGTTCGGGCGGAAATGAATCCCCATTTGCCGAAGCTTAACTTGATAGCGGTCGAGTAAATTTCTCGGAAGGCGGAACGCAGGAATACCGTAGCGCATCATGCCGCCGACTTTATCCATACGTTCAAAGATTGTAATTCGGTAGCCGAGCGCGGCGAGTTTGATAGCGATTGTGATGCCCGCCGGACCGGAGCCGATTATCGCGACGCGTTGACCGTTATCGGGCGCACGTTCGAGGCTTATCTTATCAAAATAAAAATCCGAAATGTAGTTCTCAATGTTGGGGATTTGGACAGCTGCGCCTTCCTTGCGTTTGCCTTGAATGCAGTTGCCCTCACACTGATTTTCGTGATCACAGACGAGCGAACAGACGACGCTTAACGGATTATTATCGAAAAGCATACGCCCCGCCTCTTCGGTTTGTCCGTTTAAGAATAGGCGAATCATTTCCGGAATGTCGGTTTGAATCGGACAGCCTTTAAGTCGGCAGAGCGGTTTCTTACATTGCAGACAGCGACGAGCCTCGTTGATTACGTGTGCAGCCATAGTTTTTCCCTCCTAAAATAAATTACGCGCCTGCAGTTTAAATCAAATTCGCCGAAATGTCTACGCCTTAACCTCTGAAAAGCTGAACCCAATAATGATGATACGTCGAATAATCCTCGTAAGCGTAGCCGACGCCAAGCTCGCGGAAGTTGGGATTCAAAATATTTTCGCGGTGCCCTTGCGAGTTCATCCATTGATCGACGGTTTCATAAGCCGTGCCGTAACCCGCCGCAATGTTTTCGCCCCAAGTTCTGCCGCGATTTCTCATTACCGTGAAACAATCCGAACCGTCGGGGCGCGTGTGTGAAAAATATTCGACAATCTCCCGCGCCCGAATCGCCGCCGCATCTTGCAAGTCGTCAGCCAATCTCAACGGCGCAACTCCAACCTTCGCCCGCTCCGCGTTTACCAAATTCAAAACCTCAACCGCAAAATTTTCTGCAGCATAAGCATTGCTCGCGCCTAACAAAATAAAAACCGCCACGATACTCAACAAAAATTTTTTCATGATAATCCCTCCACTTGTTTATAAACTTCCTCCAAAAGATTGCCGCCCGTAAAAAATATTCCGGCTCGAAGACCTGCCGCTTTTGCCGCCTCAATGTCGCGTTCACTGTCGCCAAACATTATCGCCTGCGCGGGCTCAATTTTAAAATCTTCGCAAGCCTTGAGAATCATTCCGGGCTTGGGCTTACGACAATCACAAACAACGCTGAACTCTTCGACGGAGCCTTTCGGATGGTGCGGACAATAATAAAATTTGTCAATGTGCGCGCCGACTTCCGCCAAACTTTTCTGCATAAAGTCATGAAGAATTTCAACGTCCCGCGCAGTGTACAAGCCGCGAGCTATGCCGCTCTGATTCGTGACGACGACCGTTAAAATCCCGCGCTCATTGCAAAACTTAATCGCGTCACGTGCGCCGTCTATCCATTTGAATCGCTCAATCTCCCAAAGATAGCCGACTTCCTCGTTCAAGACGCCGTCTCTGTCGAAAAAAATCGCTCGAATCATCTTAATCATCTCCATAAAAAATTCTTCCCGTATAAAAAACTTCCTGCGCAAAAAAAACTTGCCGATTTGATTTTTGGCGCGTATAATGTCAAAATATCAAGACGAGGTGATTAATCATGTTGAACAATAAAGCAGACACGATTGAAGAATACATTCTTAAGCGTTTGAATCAGAATGCGGATAAGCAGATTGAATTGAAACGAACGGCTCTTGCGAACGAAGTAAGTTGCGCGCCGTCCCAGATAAGTTACGTGTTAAGCACGCGATTTACAACCGAGCGAGGCTTCGTAGTTGAATCGCGACGCGGATTGGGCGGATATATTCGCATCACGCTGATTGAAGAGGAACTCGACCGCAAACAACTTTTATACCGCAATATGCTAGACCAAATCGACGAGAAAACGCCCTTTAACGACGTAAAATCAATGATTGAATTCATTTTGGAGAACAAACTAATCACGCGGCGCGAGGCTGAAATTATCGCGCAAATGTCGGCGAATCTTTATTTGTCGGAGATTTCACCAAGCGAACGAGCAAAATTAATTCGTTCAATCTTCGTCACGCTGGCTAAAGTAACTTGAAAATTTACAGCCGCCAATGCACCATTGCCGTCATCAATAAATCTGAATCAACGTCCTGCGCGGCTTCGGCATCTGGCAACCATTCATCGGAGAAAAGCGGCTGATTCTCTACCATTTTCCGAATCACTTTTCCTACCGTTTGAATTGCTGTTGAATCCTGCGCGGAGATTAAAAATTTACCAATCGTCTCGCCGACTCTGGATAGATCTTTTTCTTTTAATGAACGGGTCGTCGGGTCGAGCGTCGAGAGCCTCAGCACAGGGTAGGAAATTTTTTCGTCGGAAGTCATAAATATTTCGGACTTAACCAAAAGATTAGCCTGCGCGAGTTTATCGGCGACAACCTTAGCATTATCTGCGCGGACGATAACCAAATGATTTTCCGTCGGCGAACAAATAATTTTCGCGCCGGCTCTTTTTAAACCATTCTCAAGGGCGCGGGCATTGTCAATAACTTGTTCGGAATAATCCTCGTAAGCCTCGCAACTTGCTTCAGCGAAAGTAACGGCGAGCGCGGCGAGGACATTTTTTTTCAACGAGGCATGCCCGGTATCGATAATCTTTTGGTCGAGGGCGGCGGCGAATTTTTTCTTACATAAAATGATACCCGTCTGCGGACCGTGTAAAGCGTCATTGGCGGCGAACGTCACAACGTCAGCGAACTTCACGGGAGACGGGATTTTTTTAGTCGCGACTAAGCCCGCATTCTGCCCGATGTCAATCCATAAAATCGCACCGACAGCGTCAGCAATTTTGCGGAGCGCGGAGTAGTCAATGGTTTTCGGATAATTAACGGGAGAAAAAATTATAATTTTCGGCTCGCAAATCAGCGCAAGGGAACGGAGCTTATCAAAGTTCAGACGGAAAGTTTCAGGCTCAAGCGAAAATTTTATAAAGTCGTATTGCATTTGTTCACCGGTACAATATTCGCGCTTGCGCAGATTAAAAGACATAATCGTATCGTTCGGTTTGGCAAAAGTTTGAAACACAACGCGATTGGCGGCGGCAGGGTTACCGAGTCGAACGAAAGCATGTTCGGCGTTAAAAAGTTCGCAGGCACGCTTAACGGCGATTCGTTCAAGGCTGCTGTGGTGTTCGGCGGAACGATAATCGATAAAATCATTACCGAGCGCACTGCCTTTTAAGTAAGCGGAGAACGGCGAGGCGGCACTGTCAGTCGGAATGAGCGACAGCGTAGAAATTTGACGTTGAAGGGCATTCTTTAGGATTTTAGAAAGTTCGGGGTCGAAATTTTCCAAGCGGCGGAGGATTTTTTGGTTAGCCATGAGAAAAACTCCTTTCAAGCAATGCCGGTAAGCATATAAAATAAAACGCAGAGGAACGGGACGAGAAATTTCAAGCCCATTAAAACAATTATGTCGTAATAAGCTTCCTTATGAGTAAGTCCGCAAATCGCAAGCAAAGTAACGAGTGCGCCGCAATGCGGAACGGGATCGATACCGACGGAGGCGATTGAAACAATTCTATGGAGAGCGTCAGCAGAAATTCCCTGCGCCGCCGCCATTTGAGCCCACGTGTCGCCCAACATACTCAACGCGATAGTCAAGCCGCCCGACGCCGAACCCGTTACACCGCACATAATATTTGTCGTGACGACGGCGGAAACTAAAGGTCCTGCAGAATCGGCAATGCCAAGCAGAATTTCTTTAATCGGCAAGAAACCGGGCATCATAACAAGTACAGAGCCGAACGCAAAGCCCGAAGCAACATTCAACACAGCCGCACAACTCGACGCCGCGCCAAAGTTAATCGTCTGCAAAAAGTTTTCCTTCTTACGGATAAATCTTTTGCGCCCGATAAATGCCGCCGCGATTGAACTCAAAATCAATGCGACGCTGATTGACCAAATCGCTTGAACTTTGCCAACGCTCCCCGCCAACAAACTCAACTTGAACGGCAAAAATTTTTCAAGGCTCGCCTCGTCCCAATGAAAACCCCATTCCCAATGAAACGGGTTGCTTAGGATTATGTTGATTACGATAACCATGCCGAGCGGGATTAATGCCATCGTCCAATGCGGCAAATTTTTTTGTTTACGTTGCCCGCCTTCCAAATGTTCGCCGTAACCTTCCCCCGTCGCCTGTAATTTTTTAGCGCGGAAAGTCAGCCAAGCCATAGCCGCCGCCATAAATAAAATCGTCGCGAAAATTCCAATGCCTGCGCCCGCCCAAGTTGACGTTCCAAAGTAAGACGACGGGATAATATTTTGAATCTGCGGAGTGCCCGGCAACGCCACCATTGCGAATGAAAAAATCCCCATCCAAAGCGTCGCGGGTAAAAGTTTTTTGGGAATGTCGGCTTTGCGGAAGAGTTCCGCTCCAAACGGATACATTACGAACGCCACGACGAACACGCTTAAGCCGCCGTAAGTCAACGCCGCGCAACCAAGTAAGACTGCCAAGATTGCTCGTCGTTCGCCCAAAACTTCCATGATTTTTCCCGCGATTGCCGACGCAAGTCCGCCCTTTTCCATTAGCCGAGCAAACACTGCTCCGAATAAAAATACCGGATAATAAGTTTTGGTGTACTCAGCCAGCCGCGTCATGTAAAGTTCGCTGTAAGTCGGCAGTACGCCAAATTCGCTCAAAATCGCCGCGAACACCGCAAAGAACGGCGCGATTAAAATTATCGACCAGCCGCGATACGCAAAAAGCATTAGTCCGATCATCGCGACGCCGATACAAAATGTTTCCAATGAATTAGCCTCCTCGTCAAATAGCGCAGGCGTCGTAAAGTCTACGTAAAAATTTCCCGAAACCTTTAACCGTCGAATCAAATTTGAAAGGCTCCGTCAAACGATACCAAACCTCGTGAACTGTCAATTTAGTTTTGTTTCCGTCGAGCGCGGCGAATAATTTCTTATCAACAAGCCGCGCAGGATTCGCCTCGAACATTTCCGGATTTATCAAAAAAACTTCCCGACCGTTCAAAGTTTCAAGTTGCTTAAGCCACGCCGCAAACGCTTCCGTGTAAAAATTAAAATTCACAACGTCGGGCGCAGTCAAATCTACATCATCAAGAAAATCTACGAACCAAGGATATTTATAAGCCTTTGCGTTGCCCGAAATTAAATCGTTGAGCACGGGCTTAATCAAGTGAACGTAAGCAAAGATAAACCGCGCAAATTGGACAAAACGCTCGCTTGACGTTGGGAAGTCGCTCCAAGAAAATTTATCGCGCTCGTGTCGGCAAATATATTTAAAAACTTTCGGAGCTTTAATGGGTTGGTTGAAAAAATCAGCCGCCGCCAACGCCGCATAAAATTCCACGATATGAGCTTCGTTGCGCTGATTCGCCGAGCCTACCGAAAATTCTTTTACCGCCGTCATAACCGAATCGCCGATAAAATAAGTCGCGTCAAAAAGATTTTCTCGCTCCGAATAATATTTCAATGCCGCCTTTGTATTGGGCAAAAAATTTTCACTGCGCGCAAAAAGTTCATCAAGTTTCTCCGTCGGCGTAAAGCTAAAATACGGCAGAATCAACACGCCGCCGATTGAAATTCTGTCCGCGTAATCGGCAAGATTATTTTTGAGTAGCCGAGCAATAGTCGGAAGACCCGCCGCGCCAGTCCCGCCGAATACCGAGCCCGCTAAAAAAATTTTAACAGTATCGCCCTCGCTGATAATTTTTTCAATCTGCGCGGTCAACTTTGCTCCGTCATCAAACTTTTTAGCCAAAACCGCCGCGCCAATCGACGGGTGCCCTCGAAAACCTTCGTTGAGAGTCGTGACGCGTTCTTTTTTTGTGTAGA
Organism: uncultured Selenomonadaceae bacterium; assembly: GCA_905234235.1. Classification (GTDB taxonomy): domain Bacteria; phylum Bacillota; class Negativicutes; order Selenomonadales; family Selenomonadaceae; genus Quinella. The sequence goes on along the minus strand of CAJOHN010000012.1, from coordinate 29,728 downwards.
GAGATCCGTAAAGCTTGGCGACGGGCGAATTGTTATGCTGATAAAATTCTATCAAGTCGTCGAGATTTTTATCGTGTCCGGTCGGGTTAAAAGGAAATGGGCGTGTGATTGAAATTTTATTTTTGAACAGCGGCGTATCGTTGCCGACGGAAAAATTTTGGAAGACATTAAAATTATTTAAGGCGGTCGCCGTGCGTTCCAAGTTGCCATTGCCGACATCAGGGTCAATCGCCGCGATATACAGCCGCTCATTACTCGGCAACAAACCCGCAATACAAATGTGCGTCAAAGATTCCATAACCTTCGCGCCCGTCCCGCCGATTGAAATAAAGTAGTAGCTCATATGCGCCTCCCGAAAAGTTGTGCGCCAAGCGGCGTGTACTTGAACGCTAGCGGCGTCGTGAAAATCGTCAGCAACCAGTAACCAATCCCGCTGAAAATTATCGCGAACAGCCCGAAGATTATCCCGTTAAGTTTTATTCCGAGAATCGGCGCGTAAAAATGCGGTACGCCTAAACTTATCGCCAGCGACATCATCAACAACGCCGCCCAAAAAATTCTTTTACCTGCGCCTGCCGCCTCGTCGACTTCCAAAAAAAATCGCGCCGCTAAAAACCAACTCAACGCGCATAATCCGTTTGCCAAGCCCGTTGCCCGCGTCAACGTAAAATATTTTTCAAGCCACCGCGAATAGTTCATGTTATCCGACGCCGTCGCCAATGCGTGCCCCGTGACGTTCGCGCCTAAATAATACGCCGCCGCCGCGCAGATTATAGTTGCCGCCACGATTAAAATTATTTTTACAACCGTCCGCGTCGTTCGATTCATTAAGGTTCCCCTTCCCAATTAATATCTTGTCTTCGGCGCGGAGTCGCGAGTCGGTTCGTTAAAAGTTTCATCGACTTCAGGAATTGTACGCCGTTCAATTTTAGGTTCCTCGTAAGTGCGCTGTAAAGGTTCAGAAGTCCGCTCATCATCATAAGTGCGCTGTAAAGGTTCGGAAATTTTTTCGTCATCGTAAGTGCGCCGTGTAGGTTCGGAAATTTTTTCGTCGTCATAAGTGCGCCGTGTAGGTTCGGAAGTCCGTTCGTCGTCGTAATAAGTTCGGCTCTCTCTGATAGTTGAACGTTCCTCAAGAGTACGTCGACGCTCGCGGCTCTCGCGGATTGGATTGCCGATATAATCTTCGCCCTCCGGAACGTCCTTTGCGCCCGACGGAATTGAATTTCTGTACTCGCGGGCATCACGCTCGAAACGCTCCCTAAGATACGGGTCGACGGCAATTCCCAACGCGTCCGCAACCGAAATTCTAACCTCTTCAACGTCGGGTATCCAATAACTTATGTCGTCAATGTACAGCGGATAACCCGGCACCATATCGGTTTCCAATCCATTCTGCGCGGCGGCTTTCAATGAACCTGCCAACTCCAATAACTGCCGCAACGACATATCAGTTTCGACGGCATCAATAATTTCTCGGACAATTTTGGGAATGCGCGGGACAATCTCCGGCGAAGTAACTTTATTCATGCACGCCGCCATAAATGCCTGCTGACGTTTGACGCGCCCGATGTCGCCCTCCGAATCACGATAGCGCACATAAGTTACAGCGGTTTTGCCGTCCATATGCTGTTCGCCGGGATACAAATCAATCACGAGCCCGCCGTCGTCGTCCCAAGGATCTTCGTAAAACATGCGCTTTTCAACGTCAATATCCACGCCGCCGATTGCGTCAATAATTTTTACGAAACTGTGCGTGTTAATCAAAACGTAGTGGTCAATGTCGATGCCGAGAAAATTTTCAACAGTCTCCTCAGACAAATCGACGTCGCCATAAGCAAACGCCGCATTAATCTTATCGTAGCCGCGCCCGCGAATTTTAACGCGAGTATCACGAGGAATCGATAAGAGCGTCGCTTGGTCGAGGCGCGGGTCTATCGTCGCTATCATCATAGTATCCGAACGCCCCACGTCGTCTTTTCTTATGTCAACGCCCATTATTAAAACTATCGACTTGTCTTTGGCTTTTATGAGTTCCTCTTCTTTATCGCCCCCGATTAATTTCCGCGCAGGATTATCTTCAAACAAGCTCGACGACGCAAACATCGCGCCTGCCGCCGCCGCCCCGATAAAACACAGCAGAAGGAAAATTACCGGTAAAATACTCCGCTTTGGTTTTTCATTATCGCTCAACGCAACACCTTCTCTGAAAAAATTATTGAACGCCACAAATTATATCACAGTGCAAAAAAAAAATCCGCCCCTGCACGTCGACGAGCGGAAAAATTTTTATTTGGAATTTTATTTCGGAGTGATAGCAATCAGCCGCGCAGGTAAGCCCGTCGCGCCTTTGATGTTCGCCCAAGACACAAATACTAACGCGCCCGCCGGAGAAACTTTATCGAGGTTGTTAAGGACTTCGACTTGAAGCTTGCCCTTCGACAAAACGTAACGTTCACAAGCCAAATCGCCCGCCTCAGCCGCCTCAGCCGAAGCGTCGGTGTCAAGCGTCTCATGACCGTTGGCGGAGGCGTTGCGAGTTTCGTAAATATATTTCAGCGCGTCGAGACTCCAACCGGGAAAATTTTCCGAGCCGTCGTCGGCAATGCCCGAAATTTTATTCATGTCGGGCCAATGACGAGCCCAGCCGCTGTAAAGTGCAACAAACGCGCCGTCGGGAATTTCGCCGTAAATTTTTTCGTAAGCTTTAATGTCCTCCGCCGTCGCCGCGTAGTGAACGTCGTTTTTAACTTTCGCGCTGATGTCGATAATGCACAGCGGGTAAATCATATTCTTCGCGCCGTAAACTTCTGACAGAGCCGCGCCCTTGATAAAATGTCCGGGAAAATCAATGTGCGTGCCGAATTGCCCGGGGAATTTAAACGTCTGAATCAAACAATCAAGCATCGGGTTGCCCCAATCAAAACAAGTCTTGCCGAGTTCAACGGAGCCTTCGGGAATGCCCGCCCAATACGGGCTATCATTGTCGAGCGGATGCGTCAAGTCGACAAGTTCATAATTCGTTTGCAGTTCCTTAAAAAAATCCCACAGCTTGTAACTCATTCCAAATCACCTCGCGGGTTATTATAAGCGTTCACAATTAAAATGCAATGCTTAATCGGTTCCGCCTGCGCGGCGTCGCCGAGAGTCGTCGTGAAAATTTTTTCGTCGGGGTAGGATAAACGTTCGCAAATCGTGACGGAAGTATTTTTATCCCAACCGCAATCAAGCAGAATTTCCGAGATGGTTGCGGAGTTAAATTCGGCGTCGGTCAGCAAACCCAAAACTTTTCCCGCAGAATATTTTAAATCAGTCCGCGCAGGTTGTCGCCCGTGAAAACTTAAAAGCGTCGCGTCGTGCCAAGATAAAGAAATTTTTGCGAAGGCGAGTTGCATTGCGCTGATTGACGGAATAACTTCGATTGAGGCGGGCGGAAAATTTTTTCTCAGCAAGTCCAGCATTGAGTAATAACCCGGGTCTCCGCTAACCATTACAACGACATCATCAGTTAAAATTTTTTCGCGGATAAAATTCAACGGCGCGTCAAGGTCGCGGGTTATTGCACAAGTGATTTGATTCGGCGCGGCAAATTGTTCAAGCGCACGCCTGCCACCGACTAAAAATTTTGCCGAACGAATTTTTTTGAGCGCGGCGGGAGTAATAAAATCCTCGCTACCCGGACCGATACCCGCCACGATTATTTTTTTATTCATGTTGCCCTCCCGAATTTGATAGGAAATTATCTTTACGGCGTCGAAATGATTCACAGAAAAATTTTTACGGAGGTTGAATATGGCTTTGCTCGAAATAAAAAAGGCGGGCGACCCTGTCTTGAAAAAAATTTGCGCACCAGTCGAGAAGATTGATAAACGCTTGAGAAAATTTTTGGACGATATGGCGGAAACTATGTACGCGAACGAAGGCGTCGGGATTGCCGCCCCGCAAGTCGGCGAGTCAATTCGCGTGTGTGTCGTCGACGTTGATAAAAAAAATCGCTACGATTTGATTAATCCCGTCATAACTTTTCGCGAGGGCTCGGTTATCGATAACGAAGGTTGCCTTTCTTGCCCCGATTTATTCGGCGACGTGGAGCGGGCTGAAAAAATTCGCGTCGAATATAAAAATCGTTTCGGCAAGAAAAAAACTTTGGACGCGGAAGGTTTGCTCGCCCGTTGCATTCAACACGAACTCGACCACCTCGACGGACAACTTTTTATCGACATCGCCCAAAATATTACTAAGGGCAGGAAGAAAGAAAATTAATCGTCAGTATGTTTCTTGGCGAGGCGAATCAACACGCGGGTAATTCTTAAACCCTCGACTTCCTCGACGTAGAAAGTGTTGCCCTCGCACGCGGCTGATTGCCCAACTCGCGGCTCGCCACCCAATTTATCGTTAAGCCAGCCGCCTACCGTGTCAACGTCTTCGTCGTCAATCGCAATGCCGAACTCATCTTCCAATTCCTCAAGCAACATCTTAGCATCAATGGAATAAAGATTATCGGCGCGTTTCTCGGCGTCGGGGCGTTCCTCGTCGAACTCGTCTTGAATGTCGCCGACAATTTCCTCGACAATGTCCTCAATCGTAACCATGCCGGCAGTCCCGCCGTATTCGTCAACGACTATCGCCAGTTGCGAACGATTTTTTTGCATAGTTTCCAATAAAACGCTTACGTCCATGCTCTCCGGTACGAAAAAAACTTTCCGCGCCAATTTTTTGAGGCTCGGCTTTTTTTTACCTTGCAACATCACGCCCACTAAATCTTTGATATGCAGGAAGCCGATAATGTGATCTTTATCCTCGTCGCAAATCGGATAGCGCGTCATTTCCTCCTCTAAAATCGTCGCAAGATTTTCCTCGTAAGTTTTGTTGAGGTAGAGGCAAACCATATCGGGGCGCGGCACCATAATCTCGCGGACGTTGCGCTCTGTGAAGTCGAAAACATTATCAACAAAATCAACTTCCGTATCGTCGACGAGCCCTTGCTTACGGCTTTCCTTCATCAGCAGGCGAATTTCTTCGGGATTATGCGCGACTTCGCCCTCGCCGACTTGCGTCAATCCTAAATGCCGACTAACGAAACTCGCGGTGGTATTGAGGAGCCACACGAACGGATACATTACTTTCCAAAAAATTATCATGGGCAGGGCGATGTTGAGCAAAATTTTTTCGGCGGAAGCGATTGCCATTGATTTAGGCGTCAACTCGCCGAGAATTATATGCATTGAAGTTATCAGCGAAAACGCCAGCGCGAATGAAATTGTATGCCCCAAAGTTTCTCCGAAGCCCAGCGCGTGAATCAACGGCGATATTAATTCTGCGACAAAAGGCTCGCCGACCCAGCCGAGTCCCAGCGACGCCAAAGTTATTCCGAGTTGCGTGACTGATAAAGCCTCGTCGAGTTCGTCGATTAATTTTTTTGCGTATTTGGCGCGAGTATTTCCCTCTTGAATCAGCGTTTCCAATCTCGACGGGCGCATTTTTACGCAACAAAATTCCGCCGCTACGAAAAATCCATTCATAGCGATTAGGAACGCGACAAGAAACATTTGCAACAATATGGGAACTATGTCCATCAAAAAACCTCCGCTTAATCGAAACAATCACGCCGATAATTTTTTAGCTTGGTCGGCGGTTATCAGCGCGTTAATAAAATCGTCAAGGTCGCCGTTCAAAACTTCCTCAATCTTGTAAAGCGTCAATCTGATTCTGTGGTCAGTGACGCGCCCTTGCGGGAAATTATACGTGCGGATTCGCCCGCTCCTGTCGCCGCTGCCAACTTGATTTTTTCTGTCGGCGGCAATAGCTTCGTTTTGTTCTTGAACAGCCAAATCTTTAACGCGGGCTCGCAAGACACGCATCGCCTTTTCCTTATTTTTAAGTTGAGATTTTTCATCTTGGCATTGAACGACAATTCCCGTCGGCAAGTGCGTAATTCTAATCGCAGTCTCCGTCCGGTTGACGTATTGCCCGCCCGCGCCGCTCGCACAATAAGTATCGATTCGCAAATCGGCAGGGTTAATCGCAACGTCGACTTCTTCAGCTTCGGGCATGACTGCAACGGTTACCGCGCTGGTATGAATTCTGCCGCCGCTCTCCGTGACAGGAACCCTTTGCACTCTGTGAATGCCGCTTTCGTATTTAAGTTTGCTGAACGCGCCTGCGCCCTCGACCGTGAAAATAATTTCCTTAAAGCCGCCAATCGTCGTAGAACTTGAATCGACAATCTCAATGTGCCAACCTTGTCGCTCGGCGTAGCGCACGTACATTCTGAACAAATCCCCCGCGAATAAAGCCGCCTCCTCGCCGCCGACGCCGCCGCGAATTTCCATGACAACATTTTTATAATCGTTAGGGTCTTTGGGCAGGAGCAATATCGGCAATTCAACATCGAGAGCGGCTTTGGATTTTTTTAGTTCGGCAAGTTCTTCCGCCGCTAAAGTTTTCAAATCCTCGTCCGAAGACGTTTCCAATAAATTTTTATCCTCGTCAATCTGCGCGGAAATTTTTTTATATTCACGGAGCTTGGCGATTATCGGTTCAAGGTTGGCATGTTCGCGAGTGAGTGCCGTAAATTTTTCAACGTCCGCCACAACTGACGGGTCACTTAATCGCGCCTCGACTTCCGCGAAATGTTCCTCGACTTTCTGAAGTTTTTCAAGCAATAATATCACCTCTGCCGAACTTTACGCGGCTTGTCTATAATCCACGATAAAAATTTTGCTCTGAATTTTTTCGTAAGCTGCAATCAAATCTTCGAGCTTTTCGAGTACTGACATAGAGAAAATTACTTCGCCGCACTGCTTGCACCGCATGCACGGTACATTTTCGATAATCATATAGCCGGTCTTTAACTTAGCGAAATACGTTTCAAAGCTTTCAATCATTGTTCCGTCCTTGCAAACCAAACAGTTCATAATCATTGCCTCCTGACTTTGAAATCCGCGCTCCACTTGTCAACGTCGGGAAAATATGCTGTGATTATTCTACTCGCTGTGCCCTCATCGCTTAACACCGTATGAATTTCTTCGCCGCGCAGATTTTTTCCGAGAATCAAACAGCTCGGATAAGGATAGTCATTCGGATATTGTTCAATAATTTCTCCGCAATTTATCGCGTTGTAAATATCCCTAACACTTATTTTGCGCTCTCGAAATCGTTCTGCCGCATGATTCGTTGCAAAAATTTTATCCTCTGAACAATATTTTCTGAGTTGCTCTATGCTAATCTCCGAAAATTCCTTAGTCACGTCGGATTGTTGTTTTTCATTCTTGAACATCAACGCGTTCCTCTGATAAATTTTTAACAGCAGTATCGAGCGTGTGCCAAGCAAGCGTTGCGCATTTGACGCGGGCGGGCATGTTGGAAATATTTTTCAGAGCCGCCGCCTCGTCGAGGGCTTCAAGTTCGTTATCGTCGGTGACTTCGCCCTTAATCATATCGATAAAAAGTTCAGCCAGCCTCTGCGCCTCCTTAATATTTTTGCCGCGCATAAGTTCAATCATCATATCAGTCGACGCCTGCGAAATTGCGCAACCTGCCCCGTTGAACGCCGCATCTTTAATCACGCCGTCAGCAATTTCCAACTCCAAAGTGATTTCGTCGCCGCAACTGGGATTGTGCCCGCGCTCTTTAATCGTCGCGTGTTCAAGTTGCCGCCGATTTTCTTTGGATTGGCTGTGCTCGGCTATCAGTTCCGTATAAATATCACTGAGCAAGGTGCATTATCCCCCTGACTTTTTGAATTGCTTCGATTAACCGTTCCACGTCGCGCCGCGTGTTGTAAAAATAAAAACTCGCCCGACACGTTGAATTTTGTCCGAGATATTTCATCAGCGGTTGAGCGCAATGATGACCGGCTCTAATCGCCACGCCTTCCGCGTCGAGAATCGTTGCCACGTCGTGCGGGTGAACGTCTTTGATATTGAACGTCACGATACCGATTTTATTTGGCGCGTCGCAACCGTAAAGCTCGACGTAGGGAATTTTTTTCAGCTCGGTAATCGCGTAGTCCGTCAAATCTTTTTCAATGCGTTCAATCTCCTCAAAGCCGACGCTTAAAACATAATCAATCGCCGCCGCAAGTCCTGCCGCTCCGCCGACGTTTTGCGTGCCCGCCTCGAATTTTTGTGGAAGTTCGGCGTAAGTTGTAGTTTGTTCCTCGACGTATTCTATCATATCGCCGCCGCTGAGGAACGGAGACATTTGCTCCAAAATTTTTTGCTTGCCGTACAAAACTCCGATGCCCATTGGCGATAACATTTTATGTCCCGAAAACGCCATAAAGTCTGCGTCCAAATCTTGCACGTCAACGGGGATATGCGGAACCGATTGCGCACCGTCGACAACGATAATTGCGCCGACTTCGTGAGCTTTTGCCGCCAAAGTTTTTACGTCGTTGATAAGCCCCAGAACGTTTGAAATTTGCGTGACGGCTAAAATTTTCGTGCGCTTTGTTAATTTTTTATCGATGTCTTCTGCCGACAAATTCCCGTCCGCCGCGAGATAAATGTAATTCAACTTCGCGCCCGTCGCCTGCGCCACACGTTGCCAAACGACCAAGTTTGAATGATGTTCGGCGATTGTGATTAAAATTTCGTCGCCGCCGCGCAGATTATTCAGTCCGTAGCTGTATGCGATTAAGTTCAAAGATTCGGTTGCGTTCTTCGTGAAAATAATTTCCCGCGCAGATTTTGCGTTGAGAAATTTAGCGACCTTGCGCCGCGCGTCCTCGTAAACTTTGGTAGCCTTGACGCTCAGCTCGTAAACGCCGCGATGAGGATTGGCATTACAACCGCCGTAATAGCCGCAAATCGAACGCACAACGCTCTGGGGCTTTTGAGTCGTCGCGCTGTTATCCAAATATGCCAGCGGATGTCCGTTCATTTCGCTCCGCAAAATCGTGAAGTCGTTCAAAAAATTTTTATTCAAACCATTAGCCTCCGATAAATTTTTTTCCATATTTTAGCGAACGAATTCAAAGCGGGCAAGTAAAAAAACACCGAAGATTTTCTCCTCGATGTTTTCGATTCAGCCTCTGATAAAGTGCGGATATTTTCTAAGGAAATCTTTCAAGCCCGGCAATTTTATTTCGCTTACGTCGCAGGGCACAAATTTGGCTGGCGTATGAAAATATTTTCCGCTTGCCATTGCCGCTTCGACGAAACTTTTATCCAGATATTTTTTATTCTCATGGAAAAGTTCCACGTCCTCAACCGCCGCCTGCATTTTTTCCGTAATTCGCTTGACGCCGCCCATATAAGAAAAGTGCCAACCGCCCTCCACAATTCTTGGCAAGCCTTTACGAACATTGCGCAACTCTTGCGGGGAACTCAGATGTTTGAACTTGCAAAGAGAAGTCCCCTCGCAAGGAAGGTCGCATTGCCAATCGAAGTAATAAAGATACGAACGTAAATGAAAACTTATCGGGCTGAAGTCCAAGAATTTTGCAATGGCAATTCCGCAATGAAACGGAATCAATGTGCCGCGAGTATACGGAGTGGGGTCGTAAAATGCGACGAGATCCACACGCTTATTAACGTCGGTGAAACTTTCGCGGATGGTTTTGATTATCGCGGGGTCTGGAATTTCATCTACATCGCTAATCATAATTAAATCGTCGGGCTCGGCGTCTTCCAAACCCTTCATGATATTATTGCGTTGATTATTTTCAATCGCCCAATCTCCCACGCCGCCATACGGCACAACCGACGTATCCATTATGTAATGAATCTTCGGGAAATATTTTTTGAAGTCATTTCTGTGCTCATAAAAATTGAATGGCTTGGGATTATTCGCGTGCGTCTTATCCGCCTCGACGATAACAAATTTGTCGACAACATCATAGAGACTTTCAAGCCGCAGCTCCAAAAGTTCCAGTTCATTAAAAAACGTAAAGCAGTCGTAGATTTTCATAACGTTTCACCTGTCGGGGAAAAATTCGTCATGAATGCTATTGACCGCCTCAGTAACTTGCGAACCCTTAACGAGGCAAGAAACGCTAATCTCCGACGTGCTGATAATATCGATATTGACATCTGCGCGGGCGAGAGCACCGAACATCCTCGCCGCAACGCCCGGACTGCCTAACATTCCCGCGCCGACGATTGAAACTTTAGCCATATCCTCTTCGACGAGAACCGACGCCGCGTTAATTTTCTCGCTAGTCACGCCGATAACTTTTTTTGCTTCGGGTAAGTCGTTCAGGTTAATCGTGAAGACAATATCGTTTATGTTCCTGTCAATGTTGCGAATGCTCTGGACAATCATATCGACATCAATATTGGCATCGGCTAAAGCTTGGAAGAGCGTATGAGCGACGCCGGGATTATTCGGGACGCCGATAACGGAAATTTTCGCAACCTTCATATCGTGGGCGACGCCGCGAATTTCAAAATCTTTTTCCTCCACCGTATAATCCTCCCTGATAATCGTGCCCGCGTCTTTAGTAAAAGTTGAGCGGACGTGAATCGGAATGTTAAAGAATTGCCCCATCTCCACAGAGCGCGGTTGCATAACTCCTGCGCCGAGCCGAGCCATTTCCAACATTTCGTAATAGGTAATTTCTTTCATCTTGCGAGCGTTCTTGACAATGCGCGGGTCAGCCGAGTAAACGCCGTCGACGTCGGTAAAAATTTCGCATTCGTCAGCCTTAAGCGCGCCCGCCAATGCAACAGCCGAAGTATCAGAGCCGCCGCGTCCGAGCGTTACAGGGTCGCCGAATTTGTCCACGCCTTGAAAGCCGGCAACTACGACGACTTGCCCCTTGTTAAGTTCATCATGCACGCGCTTTGGTTTAATGCCGAGAATCCTTCCCTTAGTATGAACGGAACTCGTCCTCATGCCGATTTGCGCGCCTGTCAACGAAATCGCGGGCTGTCCCAACTTTTTGAACGCCATCGCCAACAGCGCGATTGAAACTTGTTCGCCCGTCGTCAACAACATATCGAGTTCGCGCAGATAACCCGCCTTGTAAGGTTCCGTATCAATGCCGCCCGCCAACGTCAGTAAATTATCGGTTGTCTTGCCCATCGCCGAAACTACCACGACGATTTTATCATCGGGCTTTTTTTCGATGAGGATTCTCTGCGCCACCGCCAAAATTTTTTCCGTCGTCGCAACCGAAGAGCCGCCGAATTTTTTAACAATCAGAGCCATGCTTTAAGCCTCCTTCGTACAGCTCAGAAAGTTTCACTTTAAAATTATTGTAGCAGAAATATTATTGCCCGTCAAAAAGAAAACGACTCCGCTAAAAACGGAATCGCCTCAAGAAATTTCAAGTCCGAGCCGATTATTTTCTCGCCGAAGTTCTGGCAGGTTTTTCGGCACTTTTGGGCGCGGAGGCAACGTTCGACAATTCTTGGAAGATGTCGACCAACGCAACGCTCACGACGCCCAACACATCCCTAAGCACCGCGTTATACAAATCGCCGCCGTCAACCACGCCGCGCCCGTTTTCCGTGATGAAAAATTTTTTCGGGTGTTCGCTGTTATTCAAAGCCGCGTTTATTTTATCCGCAACCATTTTCGCCAGTTGCTCTTTATCCATCAACCGTCACTCCCAAATTATTTTTCCGAAAATTTTCTACGCGCCGATTAAAATTCCTGCAACAAATTCATTCATGCCATTCAAACTCAAGCCCGCCGATATGAACCGTCATGCCCTCTTTGATGCCGCGTTCTTTTAACAGCGCGTCGAGATTTTTCATACGCCAGATAAATTGGAAACGCCGCAATCCCTCCGAATTATCAAAGTTTGTCATGGCGACGATTTTCTCCAGATTTTTATTGCGAACGATGAACTCCGCCGCGTCGTTGCGTTCGATTATGACGGGGGCGTCCTCTTTATCAACGTCGAAAATTTTCACGGCGTCGACGACGGGCGCAACTTCCTTGCCAAGTTTTTCAAGCTCATTGCCGACAAAATTTATCAACGCGTCGAGATTTTCGCGAGTGGCGGCTGATATTGCAAAAAATTTTATACCTTCCTGCGCGGCGAGTTTTTCAAGGGCGGTAAGATTTTCTTCAGCTTGCGGCAAGTCGATTTTGTTTGCGACGAGAATTTGCGGACGCTTGGAAAGTTTTTCGCTGTAGCGTTTAAGTTCGACGTTAATTTTTTTGAAGTCTTCGACAGGATTTCTGCCGTCAACAGCTGCCGCGTCAACGATGTGCAAAATTAATTTCGTGCGTTCGATGTGGCGTAAAAAATCGTGCCCAAGCCCGACGCCGTCAGCCGCGCCTTCAATCAGTCCGGGAATATCCGCCATAACAAAAGATTTTTCGTAGCCGAGACTGACAACGCCCAAAACCGGCACTAACGTCGTGAAATGATAATCGGCGATTTCGGGGCGCGCAGAACTCACAGCAGCTATCAAAGTCGACTTGCCGACACTCGGATAACCAACCAATCCGACGTCCGCCAAAAGTTTCAACTCCAACAAAAGTTCGCGACTCTCGCCGGGCTCCCCAAATTCGGCAAAGGTCGGAGCTCTCCTCGACGCAGATTTAAATTTGGCATTGCCTCTGCCGCCGCGCCCGCCTTTGGCAACAATCGCACGCTGTCCAATCTCCGTCAAGTCAGCCAAAATTTCTCCGGTCTCCGCGTCTTTAACCAACGTCCCTTGAGGAACTTTGATAACACAATCCTCCGCGCCGCGCCCGAATTGCTTTTTGACGTCGCCCGAACCGCCGTTATCCGCTACGAATCTGCGATTAAATCTGAAATTCAAAAGCGTGTTGATATTCTCGTCGACTTCAAGGACAATATCGCCGCCCTTGCCGCCGTCGCCGCCGTCGGGTCCGCCCTTAGGTACAAATTTCTCACGTCGGAAGGAAGACTTACCGTTGCCGCCGTCGCCAGCCTTAACGCTGATTTTGCTCTTGTCAATGAATTGCATAGTCAATCTCCGATAACTTTCATCGTCGGGAAAAGTAACACGTCGCGGATTGAGGGCGAATCAGTCAAAAGCATAACCAATCTGTCGACGCCGATACCAAGCCCGCCCGTCGGAGGCATTCCGAATTCCAATGCGCGGATAAAATCTTCGTCCATGACGTGCGCTTCTTCGTCGCCCGCCTCGCGCTGTTTAAGTTGTTCCTCGAAACGCGCACGCTGATCTATCGGGTCGTTGAGTTCCGTGAAACCATTGGCAAGCTCCCGCCCGTAAACAAAAAACTCAAAGCGGTCAGTAACTCGCGGGTCGTCGAAATTTTTCTTGGCAAGCGGAGAAATTTCCGTCGGGTGGTGCGTGATAAAAATCGGCTGAATCAAATCGTCCTCAACTTTTGCTTCGAATACCGCATTTAAAATCCCGCCGATACCGAAACGCTTTTCATAAGCAACGCCCAACTCGTCAGCCATTACCCGCGCCTCATCGACAGTCTCGCACGAAAGAAAATCTTTGCCGGTTTTATTTTTAACGGCGTCATTCATGCTGAGTTGCGGAGCCTCTGCCAAATCAATCTCGACGCCCTGATAAGTTACTTTGGTCGTGCCGTTGACAGCCTCAGCCGCCGCGCAGACAATTCCACGAGTAATTTCGATAAGGTCTCGGTAATCGCCGTAAGCTTGGTAAATCTCGACGCTTGTAAATTCGGGATTGTGGCGAACGTCCATGCCCTCGTTGCGGAAAACTCTGCCCATTTCGTAAACGCGCTCGAATCCGCCGACAATCAACCGTTTAAGATTTAATTCCGTCGCAATCCTAAGATATAAATCGGCGTCAAGGGCGTTGTGGTGAGTGATAAAAGGTCTGGCAGCCGCGCCGCCCGCTATCGTCGACAAAACAGGCGTCGCAACCTCCAAGAAGTCGCGCTCGTCGAGATATTTGCGAATGCTTTTGATAACTTTGTTGCGCTTGATAAAAGTATCGCGCACTTCGGGATTCATAATCAAATCCAAGTAGCGTTGACGATAGCGAATCTCCACGTCCTTAAGCCCGTGAAATTTTTCAGGCAACGGTCTAAGTGACTTCGCCAGCAAATTAAAATCTTCGACGCGAACAGTCAACTCGCCGCGCTTAGTCTTAAAAACTTGTCCGCGCAGTCCGATTATGTCGCCGATGTCCAAAAGTTTAAACTCGCTATATTTGTCGTCGCCGAGAATGTCAAGCTTGAAATAAATTTGAATCGAACCCGTCTTATCTGCCAGCGTCGCGAAACTGGCTTTGCCGTGCCCGCGAATCGCCATCAATCTTCCGGCTATCGAAACTTCGCCCGCGTCGACTTCGCCCTCAATGTCTCCAAACTCTTTACGAACGTCCGCCGCGTGATGAGTAACTTCATAACGCGCCCCGAACGGATCGACGCCCTTATCAATAAAACCTTGAAGTTTCTCGCGCCGTATCTTTATCAACTCGTTTTCGTCAGTTATCTGCTGAAAATTTTTCGCCATAGAATTACTCCCTAAAAATATTTTCGAGTACAATAGTTTGGTCTCTGTTCGGTCCGACGCTTACAATCCCAAGCTTAATGTTTGTGACTTCCGCCATACGTTCAAGATATTTCCGCGCATTGGCGGGCAAATCTTCGTAGCGACGAATCTTTGAAATATCAGTCTTCCAACCCGCAAAAGTTTCGTAGACGGGTTCAACCTTCGCCAAAACTTTCAAGCTCGCGGGAATTTCGTTGATAATCTTGCCGTCGATTTTGTAAGCGGTACACATTTTAATTTCGTCGAAGCTGTCAAGGATGTCAAGTCTTGTGACTGCCATATAATCAGTGCCGGAGAGTTGCCCCGCGTATTTGACGACGCAAGCATCAAGCCAACCGGTTCTGCGCGGACGCCCCGTAACAGTTCCGAACTCGTGACCGGCATTGCGGAGTTTGTCGCCGATTTCATTAAGCTGTTCGGTCGGGAAAGGACCTTCGCCAACGCGTGTGCAGTAAGCTTTGACGACGCCAACGACAGTATCAATTTTTTTCGGCGCGACGCCCGCTCCAATTCCGACGCCGCCGCTAATCGGGTGGCTGCTCGTGACGTAAGGATAAGTGCCGTAATCAATATCAAGCATGGTAGCCTGCGCGCCCTCGAATAAAATTTTCTTGCCCGTGTCGACTTGTTCATTGAGCAAAGCAATCGTATCGCAGACGAACGGGCGGAGTTTTTCGGCGTAGCCTTCATACTCGCGGATAATTTCTTCGGCGTCAAGCGGCGCGTGATTATAAATTTTTTCCAGAATCAAATTCTTAACCTTGAGCACGTCGCGAACCCGTTTAGAAAATTCCTCGCTGTCAATTAAATCACAAACTCGAATGCCGATTCTGTCCGCCTTATCGATATAGCAAGGACCAATGCCGCGTTTAGTCGTGCCGATTTTATTTGCGCCGCGCATTTCCTCGCCGAGTTCGTCGAAAATTTTATGCCAAGTCATAACGACGTGAGCGCGATTGGAAACTTTTATGTTGGAAGTATCGACGCCGCGCTTTTGCATGCTATCAATTTCTTCAAGCAGACATTGCGGATCCAAGACGACGCCATTACCGATAACGCAAGTCGTACCCTTGTACAAAATCCCCGACGGCAAGAGACGAAGTTTATATTCCTCGCCGCCGACCGTGACGGTATGCCCCGCGTTGGAGCCGCCCTGAAATCTGACAACCGTATCTGCTTGCGCCGCCAAGTAGTCGACGATTTTACCTTTGCCCTCGTCGCCCCACTGCGCGCCGCTTATTACAACCGTTGACATTTTGCGCCCTCCTTAGCGATTTTCGTTGACGTAGTGGCGCATGAATTGAATCGTGGCGTCGCTGATGATATTTTCTTTTCTGTCGTAGTTGATAATGCGGAAGAGCATACTGACGCGTTCGATAATAGGTTTATTGCGCGTGCGGAAGGTTTCGCCGTTAATAGTTAAGTCGACGCTATCAATCGAGCGCATACGGTAGGAAACGCCGAGCAAATCTTGTCCGTCGAGGGATTTGATGATGTAACGATATTCCATATCGCCGACGGCTGTCGTCCAAGTGAGTTCGCGGTTAAGGGCTTGGTGCGTCAATACGCCGATATACTCGCGGATAATTTCGTGTGTTCTTGTGTTCATGATAAAGCCTCCTTGATTTTTTTATCTTTAAGTTCAATCTCCGCCGCCATTTGTTCACGGTAGGAAATTAATTTCTTGGCAAGGTCATTGTCTTGGAGCGCGAGGATTTCTATTGCGAAGAGCGCGGCGTTTTTTGCGCCGTTTACTGCCAACGTCGCAACAGGGATTCCGCTTGGCATTTGCACTGTACTTAGGAGCGAATCCAATCCTTTGAACGGCTCGGAATTAATCGGGACGCCGATAACCGGTTTAGTTGTCAAACTTGCGACGACGCCCGCTAAATGAGCCGCCATTCCAGCCGCCGCTATAAAAATCTGCGCGGGAGAATTTTTAACGAAGTCATGAACTTTCTGCGGTGTGCGATGCGCCGAAGCAACTGTCACTTCAACTTCGACGCCGAAATTTTTAAGCGTATCGACTGCCGCCTTCATGACGCCCCAATCGCTGTCGCTACCCATAATTATTGCAACCGTCATTTACAATTTGCCCTCCATAATATTGCGCTTTGCCTCGTTGAGATTCGGGAAGATAGCCGCGCAAATTTTTTTAATTTCTTCGGTCGGCTGAACCGTGTCGGGAATCATAATCGCTACGCCGCCGGAAGCCGCCGCCGCTCTTATCCCGTTAAAACTATCTTCGAAAATGTAACAATCATTCGCCGCAAGATTTAATTTCTCCGCCGCTAACAGAAAAATATCGGGCGCGGGTTTGCCGTTAGTAATCATATCGCCGCCGACTAAAACTTTGAAGTAGCCGCGCAGGTTTGAACGCGTCAAATTTCTCTCGATAACTTCAACGGGAGCGGCACTCGCTACAGCCATCACGACGCCCGACGCTTTGAAGAAATTTAAAATCTCTTCGACACCCGACATCAGCTCCAAATTTTTTTTACTGAGCGCATTAACTTCCTCCAACACGCGGGCAAGATAAGCCTCAGCGTCAACGTTCGGATAAAATCTTCTGATGACTCGAAAAGATTCTTCGCCGAGATTCGTGCCGCTAGCCGCTACCGGTAAATCATAATTTTTTTCTTCGCCGAACTCCGCCGCGATGTCAAGCCACGCCTGCCGATAAAGTTTTTCCGTATCAAAGAGCGTCCCATCCATGTCGAAAATTGCGCCGCGTTTCATTACCAATCACCTCCTGCGAATAATATCAAATTCGTTTTTCGGCTGTCAATCTTGGAAAAATTTTTCTGCCGCGCCGCGAAGTGATATTTGCAATTCTGAAAATTTATGCTATCATTGGCTAGGAAAATTTTCGGCAGATTCAACGCCGACAGATTCAAGGGTATTTTGGTAGGAGGGGATTTGGTAATGCTAAAATCGATTGCGGTTATGACGAGCGGCGGCGACAGCCCCGGTATGAATGCGGCAGTTCGTGCAGTTACGCGCACGGCTCTTCATCAAGGTGTTCGCGTGTGGGGCATACGTGGCGGTTATCACGGCATGTTGGACGAGGAAATGTTCGAGATGCAATCCAAAGACGTTGCCGATATTATTCAACGCGGCGGCACTTTCTTGGGCACAGCACGTTGCAGACGTTTCGCGACTCCGGAAGGGCGTATGCTCGGCTATAAAAATTTGGTCGACAGAGGCATTCAAGGCTTGGTAGTCGTTGGCGGCGATGGCTCTCTGCGCGGCGCGTCGATTCTTAGTCAGGAAACGGGCATTCCGATTGTCGGACTTCCCGGCACGATTGACAACGACGTTTGGGGCTCCGAATATACAATCGGTTGCGATACTGCGGCTAATACGATTATCGACGCGATAAACAAACTGCGCGATACTGCGTCGGCTCACCGCAGGACGATTGTCCTCGAAGTTATGGGACGCAACAGCGGCTGGCTCGCGATGGTTTCGGGTATTTCCGGCGGCGCGGAATATATTCTCGTTCCCGAAGAAGAATACGACCTCGATGAAATGTGCGACGAGATGAAGGAAGCTTACGATAAGGGCAAGCGTTATATCCTCGTCGTCGTAGCTGAGGGCGCGGGCAAAGGTCACGAAATCGGCAAGATTATCGCCGAGAAGACCGGGCTTGATACTCGCGTCTCCAAACTCGGACACATTCAGCGCGGCGGCTCGCCCAGCGTTATCGACCGTGTCAATGCAAGTCGTCTCGGTGAACACGCGGCTTTGGCAATCATTTCCGGCTTGAGCGATATTGTCTTTGGTTTCAATCGCGGGCATGTCGTATCGATTAATCTGCATGACGCCGTTAATAACAAGAAGCAACTCAATCCCGAATTTATGCGTCTCGCTCGTGTTCTCGCGTAAAATTTTTTTTTGCTCGATAAAAAAAGCCCCTTCCGATTTTGGAGGGGGAATTTTTTTTTTTAGCTTGACAATGCTATTAACAGTATGATAGATATTTAGACATCTTTAAAATTAGGAGGTTTTAATTTTGTCTGTAGCTCAAAATAATTTATCAGAAGGAACGGTAGTTTCGACTGACAGCGGCTTGCAGAAGGAGTTATCGCCGTTGAATGTTTGGGCGTTGGCTCTGGGTTGCATAATCGGTTGGGGTGCCTTCATAATGCCCGGCGAAATTTTTTTGGTTAAAGCCGGTCCGATGGGAATGGCACTCGCAATGGTTGCCGCGACAGTAATTTTGATAATAATCTCAATCAACTATTACTACATGATAAAGCGGTACCCTGTTGCCGGCGGCGAGTTCATTTATGTTAATGCGATGTTCGGAAGGAAGAATGCTTTTGTTTGCTCGTGGTTTTTGGCACTTTGTTATCTGTCAATCGTGCCACTCAACGCGACGGCTTTGGCTCTGATTTTCCGAACAGTTTTACATGATGTCTTTAACTTCCAATTTGGTTTCCACTATCAAGTTTTCGGCTACGATGTTTTTATGGGCGAAGTCATGCTGGCGTTGACGGCACTTTGCTTATTCGCGTGGCTGAGCATAAAAGGCGTCAGCCTTACGGGACAATTCCAAACGTTGCTGGTAATATTCCTTATCGGAGGAATTGCAGTTGTTTCCGGCGCGGCGTTATTAAATCCGCAAGCTTCATTGGCAAATTTCTCGCCGGGCTTTCCGCCGAACGTTGACAATCATGTAGTCGCGATACTTTCAATCTTGGCAATATCCCCGTGGGCATTCGTCGGCTTTGACACGATACCGCAAGCGGCTGAGGAATTTAAATTTTCTCCGGCAAAAAGTTTGTTGATAATGGTTGTAGCGATAGTATTCGGTTCGCTCTCTTACGTCGCGCTGAACATGATAACCATCTCGGTTTTCCCTGCGGGCTTTGATAATTGGGTTGATTACATAGCGGCATCCAAAACGGCTGAAGGCTTGATGAACTTGCCGACGTTTTACTCGACGTATTTGCTTTTGGGGCAAGTCGGACTGTTCATTTTAAGCATGTCGGTTATCGCGGCGATTCTCTCCGGTCTGCTTGGATTTTTCATGGCGACGAGCCGTTTACTTTTTGCGATGTCGCGTGATAAAGTTTTGCCCGAAGCGTTCAGCAAATTACACAGCAAATATAAGACTCCGCGAAATGCGATACTGTTTATCTTGGCGGTGTCGGTGATTGCGCCGTTCATGGGCAGGACGGTTTTAGGTTGGATTGTAGACATGGCGTCATTGGGCGCGGCTGTCGGCTACGGTTATACTTCGCTCGTCGCTTATAAATACGCAAAAGAAAGCGGCGACACGGCGATTAAAATTACGGGCTTGTTAGGGTTTATCTTCGCGGTTATCTTCGCGATTTTGTTGGTCGTCCCCATTCCGTACTTTAACATTTCCTTAGGAACTCAATCTTATATTTTCCTGCTGATTTGGATAGTCATGGGATATTTCTTCTACAATTCACGTGCCAAAGGAGCATAACATAAAAAAAAATTTCCCCGACGAATCGGGGATTTTTTTATTGCAAAATTTTCTTCAGAGCCTGTCCCGTGTAAGAAATTTCAACGTCAGCGACTTGTTCGGGCGTGCCGCTCGCGATAACTTCACCGCCCTTATCGCCGCCGTCAATGCCCAAATCGATAATGTAATCAGCGCACTTTATCACGTCGAGATTGTGTTCAATGATTATGACGGTATCGCCGCGTTCGACAAGCCTTTGAATCACGTCGATTAACTTTTTAACGTCGTCGAAGTGCAAGCCGGTTGTCGGCTCGTCCATGATGTAAATGTTCGCCGCTCTGCCCAACGGTCTTGCCAATTCGTAAGCAAGCTTGACACGTTGAGCCTCGCCGCCGCTGAAAGTATTTGCGGGCTGTCCGAGTTCGATATAACCCAATCCCACGTCGTGAAGAACTTGCAACATGCGCTTAATCGTCGGGACGTTCTCGAAAAATTCCAAAGCCTCATCAACGGGCATATTCAACACGTCGGAAATATTTTTGCCCTTGTATTTAACTTCCAAAGTCTCCGCGTTAAATCTCGCGCCCTTGCAAACGTCGCAGGTAACGTAGACATCGGGCAGGAAGTTCATCGGAATTTTGAGGACGCCATTACCGCCGCAACTCTCGCAACGCCCGCCCTTAACATTGAAACTGAATCGCCCCGCCTTGTAGCCGCGAAGTTTAGCACCGTTAGTCTTGGCAAAAAGTTTTCTGATATGGTCGGCAACGCCCGTGTACGTCGCAATGTTCGAACGCGGCGTCCTGCCAATCGGGTCTTGGTCTATCATCGTGACTTTGCTAACGCCAAAACTTTCAAGCTCCATATCTTTGAGGCGCGGATAAATAATTTCTTCAACGAGCGTCGACTTACCACTGCCGCTTACGCCCGTCACCAACGTCAGAGCTTGCAACGGAATTTTGACGGAAATATTTTTGAGATTATTTTTATCGGCGTTGGCGAACTCCAAAGTGTTAGAAATATTTCTGCGCGTCGTGGGCACGGGAATAATTTTTTTGCCGCTGAGATAATCGCCCGTCAAAGAATTTTCAACGCGAGAAATTTCGTCCGCCGTCCCTTGAGCAATGACTTCGCCGCCCGCCTTACCTGCGCCGCGCCCCATGTCGACAATCATATCAGCCTCGCGTATCGTTTCCTCGTCGTGTTCAACAACAATCAACGTATTGCCCAAGTCGCGCAGATTTTTTAACGTCGCCAAAAGTTTTTGATTATCATGTTGATGAAGTCCGATTGACGGCTCATCCAAAACGTATAAAACGCCCGTCAATGCCGAGCCGATTTGAGTTGCCAAACGGATTCGTTGAGACTCGCCGCCGCTTAACGTCGCGGATTTTCTCGATAAGCTCAGATAATCCAAGCCCACGTCGCATAAAAATTTCAGCCGTGAATTAATTTCTTTAAGAACCTGCGCGGCGATTTTTTTATCAGTGTCGTCGAGTTCCAACGCGTTGAAAAATTTTTTGCAAGCGTCGACTGACATATCAACGACCTGCGCGATATTTTTGCCGCCAATTTTTATGCTTAAGGCTTCGGGATTCAATCTTTTGCCGTGACAAGCGGGGCAAGCGTCTTCGGGCAAGTCGGTATTCTTGAACTCGTGGACGGCGAGCATCCATTCGTACATCGTACTCCATTCGCGAACGTCGAAAATTTTGCCGAGCCCGTTACATTTCGGACACGCGCCCTTTGGGCTGTTGAAGGAAAAAAGTTGCGGCGTAATTTCAGGGAGGCTTATCCCGCAATCAACACAAGCATTTTTCTCGCTGAACGTCAAAATTTTTTCGTCCGTCTCAACATAAACAATCCCATCGCCGAATCTTAGCGCAGTCTCCAAAGAATCAGCCAATCTCGAACGAATCTCGCCGCGATTAATCAGCCTGTCAACGACCAACTCAATCGAATGCTTTTTAGTTTTCGCGAGGGAAATATTTTCGTCGAGTTCGCGAATTACACCGTCGACTTTGACTCGAACAAAACCTTCCGCGCTGAGTTTGGCGAAAATTTCTTTATGCGTTCCTTTTTTCTGATTGACAATCGGCGCGAGCAAACTGAAGCGTGTACCTTCCGGCAACTTCAGAATCTGCGCGAGGATTTGGTCGACGCTCTGGCTTTTAACGGGTTTGCCGCACTTCGGACAATGTGGCTTGCCGATTCTGGCGAACAACAGCCGCAAGTAATCATAAATCTCCGTGACGGTTCCGACAGTCGAGCGCGGATTATTATTTGTTGTCTTTTGATTAATCGCGATGGCGGGGCTTAAACCCTCAATCAACTCAACGTCGGGCTTATCGGGCAGTCCCAAAAATTGGCGCGCATAACTCGACAAACTTTCCATGTAACGCCGCTGACCTTCCGCGTAAATTGTATCGAACGCCAAAGAACTTTTGCCGCTACCGCTCACGCCCGTTATCACGACAAGTTTATCGCGAGGAATTTCAACGCTGATATTTTTTAAATTATGGACGCGAGCCCCCTTGATTTTTATCGAATCCAAAATCATTCCTCCAAAAATTTTTTAACGGTCGTCACGGAAGCTTTATCGGCGTGTTCCAAATAATATCGTTCATCTTCGGGCAAATTATCGTAATCAAAATACCAAGACAAGTGATACGCCATTAAATTCCCTGTCGTGCGCAACGAAAATCTCAAGCTGTAATGCCGAACATTCGAGTAAAGTGCAAACGTTGTATCAACCTGAGTGTAATAAAGATTGTCGCCGATTCTTGAGCCGTTGTAATATGCACGTTCAGTTTCTTGCGCTTTAACCTTGTCGAAGAAAGTTATATTCTCCCAGACCAAACCGAAACCGACTTTTCTAATCTCGTGGTTGCTGTTGAGGATTTTCATCAGACGCTTGACAAAATCTTTTGGGCAACTTTCAATCGGCAGGATGTCGGGGTCGGTGTAAACATACGGCGTAGAAATTTTTAATTGCTCCAAAACGCCCGATAGCCACAGAGATTTGTAACCGAAATTTTTTTCAAACCGAATGATTTTTATCCGCGAGTCCCGTTCAAGGATAGAATAATATTCGAGGAGCGGCGGATACGTCGAGGCGTTGTCGAGGATAATCAAATTGCGATAGCCCGCCGCCAAGAGCCAATCAATTATTTTTTTCATGACGCCTAATCTGTCGCGGGCATTTATAAAAATCGGCACGTCGCGCCAATGCGGAAACTTCCACAGACTTTTGATTTCGCGTACAAGATTTTTATTCGAGCCGCGTCGCACAATGTCAAGATTCTTTTTGGCTTCGGGGAATGCGGCTTTGATTGTAAGAATTTTTTCGTAAAGCTTGGCAGCCGCGTTAAAGTCGCCGAGATACGCGAGGCAATTCGCCCGATAAAATAAACTCAACTCGTCCATGTCACCAAAATTCATGTCGCGAACTTTTTCATAACGATTAAAAGTTTTCTCCGCCCATGAATAATCTTCCGTTGTATAAAAAGCTCTGCCGAGCAGATAAAGCATGTGGAAAAATGTATCGAAACCCTTAGCGTTATTGGCGGCGAGCGCAAGCATATATGTCGTTGCCTTTTGAAAGTCGCCGTCGCTGAGCAGTTGCGTAACGCGATGAATTAACACGTTGACATAGGAACAAATGTAAAGCGCACTTTGCGGAATTTCATTGCCCCTGCCGACGTAAACCAGCTGATTGCAATACTTATGCACTGCCGCAAGAATCATGCTCATCTTGTCAAAATCGTCGACAGCTCGCGCCGCTTCAAACTCCCTGTAAATTTTATCGAAGTCCATATCGTCGCCTCCTGCCGATATTTTACTCGATTCGCCGATAAAAAAACAGCCCCGCATTTGGCGAGACTTTGAATTTCAATCCTTATTGCCGAACAGTTTTTCATAGTTAGCGATTTTATAGTCGAGCCGTTCAATCGTTGAACGTAAATTTTCTTCCTGCTTTTGAAGGCGCGTTCTCTGTTCGATTAAAATATTTTTCCGCCGCTCAAGCCCCGTGTTCGCCTGCATAAGCGCGACGTATTCAATCAACGC
This sequence comes from uncultured Selenomonadaceae bacterium, assembly GCA_905234235.1. Classification (GTDB taxonomy): domain Bacteria; phylum Bacillota; class Negativicutes; order Selenomonadales; family Selenomonadaceae; genus Quinella. The sequence continues at coordinate 5,789 of CAJOHN010000012.1, read as the reverse complement.
CTCGATTTGTACGCCCGCACTCCGCATACATTTTATGAAGGAAACCCAGCCGCATGCCGTCTCGTCGTAATCGCGAATCCCATTCTTTTTGCGCGGCACAGGCGGTATCAGCCCGATTCGTTCGTAATATCTGAGTGTGTCCGTCGTTATCTCGTATTTCTCGCTGACTTCGCCAATCGTCATCTGACATTCCCCCGATTAAAAATTTCTATCGTAAGTCTATCAGCTGAAGTCGGCTTTAAGTCAAGTTTAAATCGTCGCGAAGAAATCTTTAGCCGCCGTGTCCTCGATAATCTCAACGTCAAAATCTTTAAGCTCGCCGCGCAGATATTCAGCCAGTTCGTGAACTATCGGGAACTCCGTCGCGAAATGCCCCGCGTCGATAACGTGAATTTTATTTTCGACAGCGGCTTGAGCCTCGTGATATTTAACGTCGCCGGTAACGAACGCTTGCGCTCCAAAAAATTTTGCCCGCTGAATAAAATCCGCGCCCGCACCGCCGCAAACTCCAACCTTGCTTATCATAAAATCGCCCGCGCAGATTAATCGGACGTTATCGGCGTCCAAAACTTTTTTTACGTGGCGAGCAAAATCTTCAGCCGTCATGGGCGTTTCAAGCCTGCCAATTCGCCCCATAGAAATTTCTTCTTCTCCAAACATTTTTACATCTACGAGCCCAATTTTTTTTGCCAACACATCATTAACGCCGCCGAGCGCACTGTCAAGATTTGTATGCGCCGCGAAGACTGCTAAATTATTTTTTATCAGCCGTTCAATTTTTTTACCAAGCGGCAAGTCGAAACGGACATTTTTTATCGGGCGGAAAATCAGCGGGTGATGCGCAACGATTAATTGTGCGCCGAGTTCAATCGCCCGTGAAATTTTATCGTCAAGCACGTCGAGGCAGATAAAAATTTTTTTTACTTCAGCCGTCGGGTCGCCGATTAAAAGTCCGGGATTATCCCACTCCTCAGCAAGTTTTTTCGGAGCCAAACGATTAACCGCCTCCGCCACCGCCTGAACTGTGCAACGCTTCATAAATTCTCCTCCAAAAATTTCAAAACATCGTCGAACGTCGCCGCTAAGTTCGGATAAAAAATTTTCGGGCGGTCAATCATCACGACGGGTAAGTTTAAAATCTGCGCGGCTTCGAGTTTGGTATCTGCGCCGCCGGTTTGCCCGCTGTTCTTAGTGACAATAACCTCCGCGCCCGCGTGCTTGAAAAGTTCAACGTTAAGCTCGACGGAAAAAGCTCCTTGCATTGCGATAATTTGTTTAGGCGTCAAACCGAGAGATTCACACTGACTTAAAACCTCCGCCGTCGGTAAAACTCGCGCCGTCAAGTTGCAATCCTTAAGCAAGTCGACGAAAATTTTCAAGCTCCGACTGCCCGTCGTGAGAAAAATATTTTTGCCAAGTTCCGCCGCTTTAACAGCCGCCTCCTCGTAACTGTCGACGTGATAAATTTTTTCGTAAGCAAAGGCAACCTCCGCCCGTTCGTATCTGACGTAAAAAATCTGCGCGGCTTGAGTCGCGGCAATGGCGTTCGTCGAAATATTTTTGGCGTAGGGGTGGCTGGCGTCGACAAGACAATTAAAATCGCCCACGCGTAAAATTTTTTCCAACTCGTCGCGGTCGAGCGGCTTATCATTAATCTTGACGCCCGCGCAGGTTTCAAGGAGTTTGCGCCCGTAATCGCTCACAACCGAAGCCGTCACGTCAAAACTTTTTCCCGATAAAAACTCCGCGAGCTTACGTCCGTCCTCCGTCCCCGCGATTAAAAAAATTTTTGTATTCATGCCGCCGATTGTAATTCAGACGGAAAAATTTTTCAAGCGGCGTTTGTTTATTCAACGATACCTGTTATAATCTGCGCGGAAAGGGTGAACATAATGAAGATTTTAGCAAGACAATTAACTTTAGACTTATACAACTGCGACACCGCCAGACTCGGTAACGTCGACGAAATAAAAAATACTTTAAGAAGCGTCGTCGGCAACGAGCCGCGTTTGACTTCCGAGATTATCGACGAGGAACATTGCTCAATTATCGGAGCCTTCGCCGAAGGACATATCGCCTTGCACGTCTACAAGGAACTCCGCTACGTCGCCGCCGATATTTTTACTTGTGCCGATTCCGAAGAGCCCGATGAACTCGCCAAAGTCATTCGCAAATTCTTTAAGCCCGATAAAATTAAATCGACATTCCTAAAGCGCGGCGACTTCGGACTTGAACGCGAGATTAAACCTAAGATAAAAGTTCGCGTCGCGCCGCTCAGACGTGTCAAAAACGCGGGTGCAAAAGTCGTAAGAAAATTGGTGCGGAGGGGCAAAGAATGACTTTTACTCATGTATCAGAGCTTTATCGCAGTGTCGGCAAGTCGAAGAAGTGCACTTTCATATTCTGCGCGGATCACGGCGTCGCTAAGGAAAATGTCAGTGCGTACCCGCAAGCCACAACCGCCGATATGGTTAAAAATTATCTGGTTGACGCGGGAGCCGCCGCTAATGCTTTTGCCAAGTTTGCTTATTCGGAGCTTTACGTTGTTGATGTGGGCGTCGACGCTGACATTTCAAACTTGCCGGGTCTTGTCGATAGAAAAATTTCTCGCGGTACAAAAAATATCGCCGAAGGTGCCGCAATGACTTTCGAGAACGCAATGCAATCCGTTCGCATCGGCAAGAAACTCGCGGAAGAAGCTATCGCCGCCGGTTGCAACTGTTTTCTTCTCGGCGAAATGGGTATCGGCAATACTACAGCCGCCGCCGCTATGACTGCTGCTTATCTTGGCTTGAAGCCCGAAGAAGTTACGGGACGTGGCTCGAATATCGACGACGAAAAATTTTTGCATAAGGTTGAAATCGTTCGCCGCGCACTGAAAGTTAATAAACCTAATCGCGACAATTTGCTTGACGTGTTGATGAAAGTTGGCGGCTACGAATTCGGTGCGATGGCTGGCGTGATTATCGCCGCTTATCATCATGAGTGCGTTGTTATGCTCGACGGGTTTAACACTGCGGTTGCCGCGCTTGTCGCCGAAGAAATTTTGCCGCGCTCGGTGGAATGTTTAATTGCTTCGCAAGTTGGGCGCGAAGTCGGGCACAGAAAAATTCTTGAACACCTTGAACTTACGCCGATTTTTAATTTAGATCTTGCGCTCGGCGAGGCTATCGGCTCATCAATCGCCGCCCGTATCCTCGATAATCTGGTTTATATTTTTATCTGCGGACCCGATGCCGATTTTGAGGGCAAACTTCCTGTGGAAGATACTCCGCTTGAAAGTTTCAAGAAGCAACTTGGAATTGACGGCGTCGAGGGGCTCGATACGATTGAAGACGTGCAAGATTTTCTCGGCGATGACATTCAGATTGAGGAAATTCCGCTTGATTTCCACGTCAGCGAACACCGCATGGAGAGCGTCGAAGTACCGTTCAGCACGCAGACATTAAACATTCCGCGCACTTATCCGATGGCAGTTCGTATCATGGGCGAGGAGGAAGAGGAACTTATCGCCGCCACCGACAGGACGTTTAATTTTTACTTGCGGACGATGCCGCGCCTTAACGATAAGCCCATGAATAATTGCCGCGATATTATAGACAGCCTGACCAAGCCGCGTGGGAGTTTGGGGCACTTGGAGGAAATTGCGATTCAAGTTGCCGGCATTGCCAATGAAGACTGCCCGACCAATAAACTTCGACACGCCGCGCTTGCTTTTACCAATGCGGAAAATTGTCCGTCGCTCACCGACCCCGATAACTACAAACCTAAAGATAAACGTACTCGCCGCGATATTTCTATGGACTTCAGCGCGACTGCTCGGACGTTTGGAATGAAAATTTTCTTAGGCGTCGTCGACCCTGCCGAAAATCTTAACGTTGCGTTTAATTTCGGGCGCAACATTGCTGAAGAAATTACTTTCGACACGCCGATTATCGCCATAACCGACCTGAGCAATTTGATAGTTGAAAAGCTCGCCGATAAATTTGCCAACGCGCTTTTGACGAAAGACGGCGAACTTAAATATCCGCCGGAAAAATTTCTTCAACACGTTCCAAAGAAATATCGTTGCATGACAAGCGCGATTATCGGAGCGTTAGTTGCGGCGGCGCACAATTCAACGCTAATAGTCGTCGATACGGGCGCAATTGATATTATCGCTCGCTACCTCGAAAAAATTTGCCCCGAAATTCGCCCGTTTATTCTACGTTCCGCGCAGTTGATTGAGTACAAAAACGAAGACGGCACTCCGCTTGGTTTTGACGGCGAGGCGGCTTGTATTGGCGTCGAGATTGTGGAGGCGGCTTTGACTGCGCTTAACGAGATGAAAACTTTCGACGATACGGGCGTCAGCAAAGCGATTAGAAATGGATAATTTAGAGCGGCGGCTGGAAAATTTCGGCGTGGAGAAAATTTTTATCGGGATATTTTTATTGTTCGGCGTGATGATTTTGTTTATGCGCCCGCCGTATCAGCTTATGGACGAAATAAATCATTTACCGCGCGCTTGGCAAATTTCAGAGGGAATTTTTCTGAGTCCGACAACAACGATTGGTGATTTTGTGAACGGCGCAGATTATCGTTCCAAAAAAATTTTCAACTTACGAAAAGCTCCCGCCGACGCTTTAAACGATAAAATTTACGTCGCGGAAATGCCTGTGTCTCTTCTACTCGACGACTTCATCGTCAACGCAAATCACAGACATTACATTCATTCCTTTTCAATCGAGTACATAGAAAATTTTTTAGCGACGCCTCTAAACGCTGATAAGTGCGAACCTGTTTTGATACCGAATACGGGAGTTTATCCGCCGCCGATATATTTACCGCAAGCTTTAGCCGCTTTGTTCGGACGAATTTTGAACTTGAACGCGGGGATAATTTTTTATCTGATGGGCTTAATCGGATTAATTTTCGTGGCGGCTTGTGTTTATTGGTCGATGAAATTTTTGCCGGAAGCCAAGCAGTTGATATTTTTACTGGCGATGTTGCCGATGTTTATAATCGAGGCGGCGTCGCCATCTGCGGATGCTGTGACTTTTGGCGTATGCTTAATAGGGACGGCGTGGCTTTTATCGCTGAGAAATTCGACAGAAAAATTTTCCCGCGCAGAAATTTTCGAGCTGATAATTTTATCGATAATGCTGGCGTGTTCAAAGTCGGTTTACGGAACGATTCTCCTGCTGTACTTTTTGATACCGCGTGAACGATTCAAAAAGTTTTGGGCTCTCGGCGCGGCGATTGTGTTTGTAAATTTATTCGTGTCGCTTGCTTGGACTTACTTATCGGTGACAATGACGGGCGTCGAACTTTACACGGATTATTACTTGGGCTTTACGGAGACAAATGCAGCGGCTCAAAAAATTTTCGTCAAGGAACACTCGACAGTATTTTTCATGGCTCTGATTAATTCATTGTTCGAGCTCAAAGCGTGGTACTTGACAAATTTTATTGGTTCGTGGGGTTTTTCATGGAACGTGAACTTGCCGCTGATGTTTTACGCTACGTATGGAATGGTGCTGATATTTTTCGCGCTGACGAATGAATTAAGTTTTAAACTCGGTGAGCGCGGGATTTTAATTTTTGCCGCCGCTGTTTCGATGATTGGATTTTTCTTTGTGCATTATTTGAAGTGGACACCAGTCGGCGCGGATTATGTCAAAGGCGTGCAAGGACGATATTTTATCCCGATAGCTCCGATGATTTTATGTGCGCTGTCGATTTTGCCGCCAATGAAACATAAAAATTTAATCGCGATTGCGGCGGGAATTTTCAGCGGCGTGATGATG
>CAJOHN010000011.1 GCA_905234235.1 uncultured Selenomonadaceae bacterium | reverse complement strand
CGACGGCGATCCTATCATCGAACTCACCGAAGCCAGCGACACAGTTTACGCAACGACGGAAGAGATTACGGTTATTCCGGGCGGCACGAGCGGCACAATTACCGATGCCCCGACGGTTGAAGTCGGCTACAAGCTCACGATGACGACGGCTCCGACAGGCAGCAAACTTGCGGCGTTCGAGATTAGCGAACTTTTAAGGGCGTTAAATCAACTAAAGGTCTCAGTTTGAAAAATAAAATTGTTACGTTGGAAAAATCCGCGCTTAGTAAAAAAGTTACAGTTAGCGGAAGTTACACGTTTAATTTTGAGTCCGGTTACAATAACGGCGCGATAACCGGCTCGGATAAAGCTGATACAATTAAGGTCGCGGGCAAAGGCTTGACAGTCACCGGCGGCAGAGGTAACGACACGCTCACCAGTAGCGGCAAGGGTAATGTTTTTGTTTACAATGCGGGCGACGGTAACGACGTTATTAAAAATTTTTCCGCAAGCGATGTGCTGAGTATTTCCGGTACTGCTAAAGTCTCAACGAGTAGCTCTGACGTTGTTTTTACTGTTGGCAAAGGTAAGATTACTCTCACTGGTGCCGCTGAGGAAGCGATAACTTACGAAGACAAAAACGGTAAACACGATTATCTGAATGGCGAGCGGGCAATAGTTACGAACGACGAAACCGAAGTAACTGTTTTCTCGGCTTTCAAAGATAAAACTTTCGACGCGGCTGATTATGGCAGTAAAATCGTAACGATAGACGCCTCCACAGTGAAACACGACCTTGAAATTATTGGCAACTCCAAAGCTAATAAAATTCTCGGCGGCAAGGGCGCAGACATTTTTGTTTATTACAACGGCGATGGCAACGACCTTATTACCGATTACGAACAGGAAGATACGATTGTCATTAAAGATTCTACTGCGCAGATTAGTAGCAAGCGAAAAGATATAATTTTAACCATCGGCAAAGGAAAAATTACGTTGAAAGGAGCCGCCGATAAATCAATAACTTACGTCGACAAAAACGGCGAACACAACTTTTCCGCAAATGTCGCTTGGTTTCTCGAAGACGAAAATAATTTTTCCACCGATAATCAGCTGAGTGATTTGATTGAAACTAAAACCTATTTACCCGCGCAGATTGATTTTGTTGATTCGTTTAAGGAAAATAGTTTCATAACCTACAGCGATAAAAAATAAAATGCTTGAAGGAATTTTTTCGACGATAACAAATACCCAATCTTGATTCTAAAGAGTTTCAAGGTTGTTTTTGATTTATGGAGGAATTTTAATGTCGCAGTTTGATAAAAGAAATCTATCGATGATGATGGATTTCTATGAGATGACGATGGCGAACGGCTACTATGTCAATGGCGGAGATACTCGCGTAGCTTTTGATGTATTTTATCGGCGTAACCCCGACGCGGGCGGTTTTGCGATATTTGCGGGGCTGGAACAGGTTATCGAATACGTTGAGAATATGCAATTCAGCACGAAGGACATTGATTATCTGCGCGGGCAAAAAATTTTCAACGATGATTTTCTCGACAGCCTCAAGGACTTTCATTTTCGCGGAGACATTTACGCCTTCCCCGAAGGAACGATTATGTATCCTAACGAACCGTTTATAACAGTCGTCGCGAATCTAATTGACGCGCAACTTGTCGAGACGGCGATTTTAGCGCAAGTTAATCATCAATCTTTAATCGCAACGAAGGCTCGGCGTATCGTTCGGGCGGCTGAAGGTCGCTTCGTCTCGGACTTCGGAGCTAGACGTGCTCACAACATGGACGCGGCGACTTACGGGGCACGCGCGGCATTTATCGGTGGCGTCAACGGCACGGCAACTGTCAGCGCGGGGCAACTTTTTAATATTCCCGTCAATGGCACGATGGCGCACAGTTGGGTTATGTATTTCCGCAACGAGTTCGAGGCTTTCAAAAAATACGCCGAAGTTTATCCCGACTCTACGACTTTGCTAGTTGATACTTATGATGTCGTTCACAGCGGCATTCCAAACGCTATCAGAGTTGCCAAAGAAGTTTTAGAGCCGCAAGGCAAGCGTCTGCGCGGAGTACGAATTGATTCGGGCGACTTGGCTTACCTGTCTAAAAAAATTCGCAAGATATTGGACGATGCGGGCTTAAATGACTGTAAAATTATCGCAAGCAACAGTTTGGACGAATTCACGATAACTTCTTTGATTAGTCAGGGCGCGGCGATTGATAGTTTTGGCGTCGGCGAACGTCTGATTACTGCAAAGTCTGAACCGGTTTTTGGCGCGGTTTATAAAATTGTCGCGGTTGAGGAAGGCGGGCAATTTGTTCCGAGAATCAAAGTCAGCGAGAACGTCGAGAAGATAACTAATCCCGGTTTGAAAGATATTTATCGCGTCTATGACGAAAACGGGCATGCCGTCGCCGATATGATCGCGCTGTTCGGCGAGGAAGTCGACTTGAGTAAGCCCTATCGCTATGTCGACCCCGTTAAGCCGTGGAAGAATCGCCGCTTTGAAAACTTCACAGCTAAAAAACTCTCGCGGCTCTATGTTAAGGACGGTAAACGCGTTGAAACTCTGCCGACGCTCGCAGAAATTCGCGATTACGTTAAATATCAGCTTGAAAAGGAAATTTGGCAGGAAGAACAGCGTTTTGAGAACCCGCACAGGCATTATTTGGACATGACGCCCGATTATTACGATATGAAAATGTCTTTGCTCCATAAAACGCGTCAAGGCATGGATAATTAAAAGTTTAAGCAACAAAAAAGCGACGAGCCGTAAAAAGTTCGCCGCTAATTTTTTTATGTGATGTTCAATAATTTTCTGCGTTGATTTCAAAGAAAGCTTGAGGATGTTTACAGACGGGGCAAAGGTCGGGCGCATTCGTTCCGATGACAATATGTCCGCAATTTCTGCACTCCCAAACTTGAACGCCCGCCTTCTTGAAGACTTCTTGCATTTCGACGTTCTTTAACAGCTTGCGATAACGTTCCTCGTGATGTTTTTCGATAGCCGCAACGCCTCTGAACTGTTCCGCAAGCTCGTGGAAGCCTTCTTCGTCCGCCTCGCGTGCCATTCGCGCATACATGTCCGTCCACTCAAAATTTTCACCGTCGGCGGCGTGTAAAAGATTTTCTTCGACCGTTCCGAGTTCGCCCAACGCTTTAAACCACAATTTTGCGTGTTCTTTCTCGTTGTCGGCAGTTTTGAGGAAAAGCGCGGCGATTTGTTCGTAGCCGTTCTTTTTCGCGACGCTTGCATAGTAAGTATATTTATTCCGCGCTTGAGACTCGCCAGCAAATGCCTCCCAAAGATTTTTCTCGGTTTTAGTGCCCGCATATTTATTTTTCGGCTCGACAGGCGTAACTTTCTCAAAATCGGTCGAAGGATGCTTGCAGAGCGGACAAATGAAATCGGCGGGTAATTCGTCGCCTTCGTAAACGTAGCCGCAAATCCTGCAGACCCATTTAGTTTTTCCAGAAGCTTTGACGACGGGTTTCGGCTTGATATTCGATTGATAATAGTTGTAAGTCGTCGAAGGTACGTTGGATAATTTTTCCATGTCGACAACTTCCGCGATAAAAATGCTGTGCGTGTCCAATTCGACCTGCTGAATTACGTTCGCGCTGATATATGAGTTCGTGCCCTCTGTAATTGCCAACGTCCCGTTCGCCGTGCGCCGGACTTTATCGAAGTCGGCAAATTTATCGACGTTGCGCCCGCTCTGGAAGCCGAAACGCTTAAATAAATCGAAAGTCGCCGCCTCGCTGATGATTGACGCCGTAAATTTCTTCGTCTTGGCGATTATGTCGTGCGTGTAGTTCGATTTGTTCACCGCGATTGAAATTCTGTCCTTCGTAATGGGCGCGGCTGTCACTTGCGTCACGGTGTTGATTATGCAGGCGTTATCCTTAGTGCCGTCGTTCGCGCTCAGAACAAACAAGCCGTATTGAACATTGAATAAAACTTTGCTGTCCATTAAAACTCCTCCTAAAATTTATAAAATCTTTGACAAGAAAGCTTTGGTGCGTTCCTCTTTAGGATTCTCGAAGACTTCTTTAGGCTTGCCCTGCTCGACGATATAGCCGCCGTCGACGAATAGTAATCTCGTGCCGACTTCGCGGGCAAAGCCCATTTCGTGAGTGACGATAACCATAGTCATACCGGTTTCGGCGAGGCGTTGCATAACGTCCAAGACTTCGCCGACCATTTCCGGGTCAAGTGCGCTTGTCGGCTCGTCGAAAAGCATAACTTTAGGTTGCATAGCGAGTGCGCGGGCGATTGCCACACGTTGTTGTTGTCCACCGCTTAATTGATTTGGATAAGCTCCCGCCTTGTTGCCCAAGCCTACTCTGTCCAATAAATCCTGCGCGGTCTGTTCGGCTTTTGAACGTGCGATTTTGCGAACTTTCATCGGCGCGAGCGTGATGTTATCCAAAACCGTCATGTGCGGGAAAAGATTAAACCGTTGAAAAACCATTCCGACTTCCTCGCGAACTTTATTGATATTAGCGTCGCTGTCCATAGGAATTTCGTCAACAGTAATTGTGCCGCTCGTAGGTTCCTCCAAAAAATTTATGCAACGTAGCAAAGTCGACTTGCCCGAACCGCTCGGACCGATAATAACAACAACCTCGCGCTCGTCAATGTGCAAGTCAATGCCTTTTAGGACGTGCAAGTCGCCGAATGATTTTTTTAAGCCTTTAATCTCAATCATAATCAATTACCCGTTGAGACTGCCGATAGAATTAACCGATTTCTCAAGCATGGCGTCTTGCGTCAAAACGGCTTTGGAATTTGCCTCGTACATGCGCTGATTGTGAATCAGTTCAACCATCTCATAAACAATGGCGGTGTTAGATTTCTCCAACGAGCCTTGAATCAGTTCGCCTGACGCGGGGCGCGGTTGCATATCAGGATTCATAAGCCGCGCTTGAACGTCTTGATTAACACCGGCTATCGGCGGCGGATTGCCCTCATTATCATCGACAAGGTAATAAAGATTATCGCCCTGCTTTTGAGTCGCGAGCCTGTCGCCAAACTCCACGAATTGAATCTGCGCGAGCGGTTGCTGATTAGCCATATTGCCGATAGCTTCCCAACGATTTGTGACTTCATCGAGGCGCATTTCATCGCCCGGCAAATAAATTATCCCGTCGCCCGTAATTATGACGCTTGAATCTGCGACGTTGGAAGGAATGCGAATCGGATTGCCAGCCGTGTCGAGAAGATTGTAGCCGCGAATGTCTTGCAGATAACCTTGACTGTTTTTAAAAAATGCGCCGTTGCGAGTGTAGCGAATACCTTCCGGCGTTTGAATTGCAAAGAATCCGTCGCCCGCAATCGCCAAGTCGTAAGTGTTGCCCGTCGATTCGAGCGCGCCTTGTCCGTAGTCAACGGCAATCTCATCGATATAATCACCTAAACCGAGCTTGCCGATATTCGGAACATAAAACGGGTCGGCGTTGAAGCCTTTAATCTGCGTGATGTCCTCCTTAGACGTGCCGAGCTCCGCCAATGTGTTAAAAGGTGCGCCGTCGACGCCCAGAACTCCGCCGTTATCAAAATCATTGACGCGCTTAATCAACATGTTATGAAATTCCTTGTGAATCGCTACGTCTTTTTTATAACCGGTCGTGTCAGCGTTGGCGATATTCGTCGCGATAACGTCGGTGCGTTTCATCTCGCTAATCATGCCGGTCGCCGCCGTATAAAGTCCGCGCCACATTTATATGTCACTCTCCCGCTTTAATTTATTGCTACCATTTTAATTTGTTTCGACGCCGCCAACCTTAGTATAAATCATGCCGCTCTTACCTCGCGTTGAGGTCATCAGCGAAACAGATTTTACTTCCATTGCTCCGTTAGGAGGATTCTTAAGCAATTCTTCGATATTTCTGTTGAATTCTGCTCTGCGCACTAAGGTTATATGCGGAGAAAATTTTTTCCTGTCGTAGGGAATGGCATTTTCCGCCAAAGCTCTCCGCAGTCGTCGGACGTAGTTTGACAGCGAATTATTTTCTGCAATCCCCGCCCAATAAATATCTCTGAAAGTTCCAATGCCGTCAAGATTTATGGAGAAGGGGGCGAAGGAAACCGTATTCATAGCTTCCAAGACAGAATCGGAATTTCCATATTCTCCGATGAACGCCAAAGTTAAATGAAGATTTTGGACGGGCGTGAAATTGCCGCGTACCCCCAAAACTTTCCACTCCGATTGTAATTTGGTAAGAGCTTGTAAAATTTCTTCGCCAAATCCTATTGCGATAAACAGCCGCATTGTATCATTCCCCTGCAATTCATTTGAAGTTATCCCGCGCAGGATTTTAAAACTTTGCACAGAATTTTTCAAGGAAATATTTTTGACGGAGGTTTGAATATGGCTGATGAACGATTGATAGTTGCGTTGGATTTCCACAGCATGGACGACGTTAGGAAATTAGTTGACGTGCTCGGCGACGGCGTGAACTTTTACAAGGTCGGCATGGAACTTTTTTATTCTGTAGGCGCGGGCGTCGTCGAGTGGCTCAAGGCGCAGGATAAGAAAATTTTTTTAGATTTGAAGCTCCACGACATACCAAACACGGTTGCGGGCGGCTTATGTTCGTTAATGAATCTCGGCGTGAATATTTTAAACGTCCATGCTTCTGGCGGCTTTACGATGATGAAAACTGCGGCAGACGCTCTTCATAAAGAATCCGATCTGCGCGGCGTCGAACGTCCGAAATTGATAGCTATCACAGTTTTGACGAGTATCAATCAATCGGAATGGTGCGGCGCATTGAAAATTTCAGAGCAAGTCGTTGAGTTTGCAAAGCTTGCACAATCGGCGGGGCTTGACGGAGTTGTTGCGTCACCGCAGGAGGCAAAGTTGATTCGCGAGGCTTGCGGAGAAAACTTTTTAATCGTGACGCCGGGCATACGACCTGCGGGAGCCGACATTAACGATCAGCAAAGAATTTCTACGCCAAAAGCGGCACTTCAAAACGGCGCGACGCATTTGGTTATCGGGCGTCCTATTCGGGCGGCTGAAAATCCTCGTGAGGCGGCTTTAAAAATTTTAGAGGAGATGCAATCATGACTGAGCAAGAAGTTTACGATTTATTGGTTGAAACGGGCGCGATAATGAACGGGCACTTCAAGTTGACGAGCGGCTTGCACAGCCCGCACTACGTGGAGAAATTTAACGTCCTTCAGCACCCCGAACTTACCGAAAAACTTTGCCGTGCTATGGCTGAAAATTTTAAGTCCGCGCAGATTGAAACTGTCGTCGGTCCGGTAACGGGCGGAATAATTTTAGCACATGAAACGGGTAAAGCTCTTGGCACTCGCGCAATTTTTACGGAGCGTGTCGATGGCGTGATGACTTTTCGCAGAGGATTTACGTTGCACGAGGGCGAACGCGTCTTGATTGTTGAGGATATTGTCACGACGGGCGGCTCGATTCGCGAGGTTATCGACGTTGTTAAAAAATTTGGCGGCGTACCGGTTGCGGTGAGCATGTTGGTTGACAGGTCGGGCGGCAAAGTCAATTTCGGCGACGTTCCGAGTTATGCGTTGCTTCACATGGACGTTGAGACTTACAAGCCCGAAGATTGTCCGCTGTGCAAAGAAAATATTCCGCTGACTAAACGCGGTTCGACGGGCAAAAAATAAATGCTTAGAATTTTGACGGTAGAAAATTTCGCGCTGATAGAAAATGTCACGGTTGAATTCGGCGCGGGCTTGAATATTTTGACGGGCGAGACCGGCGCGGGCAAATCGATTTTAATTGAGGCACTCGGCGCGGTTTTGGGCAACAAGATTGGCGCAAGTAAGATTCGCAAGGGCGCGGATTATCTGAGCGTCAAGGCTTTTTTTTCTAACGGCTTAAAAATTTTTCGGAAAGTTTCGCGCACGGGCAAGAATTCAATCACGGTCGACGGCAAGCCGATAACTTTAGCGACGTTAAAAAAAATCTGCGCGGACTTAGTCGACGTGCACGGGCAGAATAAAAATTTGGAACTCCTTCGCGAGGAAAAAATTTATGCGTTGATTGACGACGAAAAAATTCTTTGCGAGCTGAAAAGTTTTCAAAGGATTTATCGCGAGCTGAGTTCTAAGCGGCGTACGTTGGAGAAAAAATTATCTGCGCGGGCTGAAAATCTTGAACGCTTGGAATTTTTACGTTGGCAGGAGCGTGAAATTAATTCTGCGCGTCTTAAGCCCGACGAGGACGAAAAACTTAACGCGGAGATAAAAAAATTGTCGCACGCGGAGAAAATTGCGGAGAATGTTCAAGAGTCCGCGCAGATTCTCAACGACGGCGATTTTGATATTCTGGCGGGTTTGGCTCGCGTCGCTAAAAATTTGGACGACGTGGCGCGCTACGATGATAAACTAAATTCTGCGCGGAAACTTTTGGAAGACGCGTCGATTAATTTGCGCGAGGCTTACGAGGAGATTCGCGACTACGCCGACGGTTTAGATTTTTCGCCCGAACAATTAGATGAGTTGCAAGCGCGGGCTGATGTTATTTTTAAGCTTAAGCAGAAATACGGCGCGTCAGTCAATGAAATTCTGGAACGGCTGGAAAAAATTCGCGGAGAAATTAAAGCGGCGGAGAATTTTGATTCGGACGTTGAAGATTTGCAAAAAAATATTTCCGAGCTTGAACATCAAACAGAAATCTGCGCGGAAAAACTTTTAAAACTCCGTCAAGCGTCGGCAAAAAAATTAAGCGCGTCGATTGAATTAGAAATTCGGCGGCTGGGAATGGAACGGGCACAATTTGAAATCGTCGTGGCGCGAGCAGAAAAATTTTCCGTAAACGGCGGCGACACAGCGGATATTTTATTTTGTGCGAACGTCGGCGAAGAAAAATTATCGTTGTCAAATGTAGTATCGGGCGGCGAACTGTCGAGAATTTCGCTGGCAATTAAAACGGTCTCCCAAAATTCTGCGGCAACAATGATCTTCGACGAGATAGACGCGGGAATCGGCGGCGTCACGGCAAAAATCGTCGCGGAATGTCTCTTCAAAATTTCACGCGGACGACAAGTCCTCTGCATAACACATCTGCCTCAAATCGCGAGTATGGCAGACGTTCACTTGCAAATTTCTAAATCAGAAGTCGACGGGCGCACCATAACCAAAGTAAAAAAAATCGACGACGACGAACGCGTTAAAGAAATTGCGCGCATGGCGTCGGGGAATGAATCAATCGCCTCAATAAAAAATGCCAGCGAAATGATTTCGTCGGCAAAAAATTTTTTCAGCAATATTGATGGTCAAGATGAATAATCGCCCTGTCGTCGGAATGCAAATTAATCAGCCGCCGTTGAAATTCTTTTCTGAGCTCGCGGTCGTTCATTAAAAAATTCCAAGGGACTGCCACGTCGAAAATTAACTTCCTGCCCGTCTTGTACGGCACAATTCTAAAATCATGCAACGACAATCGCGAATCAATATCGTACAAAATTTTTTCGGCAAGCTCCTTGTGCTCATCAAAAGCCTTATCGCCAATGACGACGGGATCAATGTGCAACGTCACTGAAATTTGAAACGTCGATTGAAGTTTCTTTTCGAGGCGGTCAACAATTTCATGCGCCGCCAAAAGTTTCAAGGTCGCGGGCATTTCAACGTGCATCGAAACAAAAATTCTGTTCGCGCCGTAACTGTGGACAATCAAGTCATGGACGCCTAAAACTTCGGGCGTGTTCGTGACAATTTTTTTTATGCCGTCAATAAGTTCGGGGCTCGCTCTGTCGCCAAGCAGAGGATTTAAAATTTCTTTTAACGAAGTCAAACCGCCGCGCAGTATAAACGCCGCAATAAAAATTCCCGCGCCGCCGTCAATGTTCACGCCAAAATTTATCCACGTGACGACGGAAATAATCACAACACCCGTCGCGAGGCAGTCAGTAAAACTATCGAGAGCCGCCGTTGCTATCGCCGCCGAATTTATTTTTCGCGCCGCATGTCGATAAAATATTCCCAAGAAAAATTTCGCCGCAACCGATAAACTCAGCACAAGCAAAGTTATTCCGTCGACGTTCAAAGCTTCGGGTTCGATCATTTTTTTTACGGAAGAGTGAAGGAGCTCGCCGCCAACTAAAATCATCGCCGCCGCTATGAACAATCCCGCTAGATATTCCGCGCGCCCGTGCCCAAATGGATGTTCTTCATCGGCAGGCTTCGCGGCTATCCTAAATCCCGCCAACATTACTGCGGAAGTCCCAGCGTCGGAAAGATTGTTGAAGGCATCGGCGATAATCGAAATCGCGCCGCTCAAAAGCCCGATAATCAGCTTGACGACGCTCAGTAAAATGTTTACGCAAATGCCCGCGACGCTCACGAATTGACCGTAGCCCTCGCGCGTCGATAAGTTAAAAAATTTTTTCCAGAGCATTGAACAGGCGCAGATTCTCCTCTCGTGATTTAATCGCCGAACGCAGATAAAATTTATCAAGCCCCGCAAAGTTCGCGCAACTCCTCAGCAAAATTTTTTCTCGGCGTAATGAATCCAAAATTTCTTCGGCGCGTTCGTGTTTGAACAGAATAAAGTTCGCCGACGGTTGGAAAATTTTTACTCCGCGCAGATTGCCCAGCCGTTCGATAAAAAATTTTTTCTCGGTTGCGAGCCAAGCGCGTGTTCGCCGTAAAAAATCTTCATCGGATAACGCCGCGACGCCCGCTTTTTGTGCTAAGAAATTTACATTCCAAACGTCCTTTGATAAATTTAATCGCCGAGCCAAATTTCCTTCGACGACTGCAAAGCCGAGCCTCAAGCCCGGTATCGCGAAAATTTTTGTCAACGACTGCACCACAGAAATTTTTTCCGAGATAAATTTTCTAGCCGATTCAACGTTAATAAAATCGATAAAAGATTCGTCAACCACAACGCTTGCGACTTCGGCTAGCTGTAAAATTTTTTCCAACGAAATTAAATTGCCCGTCGGATTATTAGGGCGACCAAGTATCACACAATCTGCGCGGAGCTTTTCAACATCCAATGAAAAATTTTCTTCCGGCTTTGTGATAAAAAATTCAACGTCGCAACAAGCCGCTCTCGCCGCTCGTTCGTATTCGCTGAAACTCGGAACCGGAATTATCACACGCTTTGGACGCGTCGCGTTAAAATACAGATAAAAAAATTCCGCCGCGCCGTTGAGTAAAACCAAATTATTTTCGGGCACGTCGTAACGATTTGAAATGGCGCGTTTAAGTTCAGCGGCATTAGGGTCGGGGTAATTCACGACGCCGCGCAGATTTTCAGTAAGCGTCCGCAAAATTTTTTCCGATAAGCCAAGCGGATTGATATTCGCGCTGAAGTCAAGCCAATCGCCCGCATTGCCCGCCGAATCGTAAATTTGCCCGCCGTGTTCGTAGCGTTCCAAAAATTTTCACTCCCGCCGATTTTCCCGCCATTATACAAAACAAAAAAACTTTACGCAAAAAAATTTTCGGAGGTTGAAACTTTATGGCTAAGAAAAAAGTTAAATATGTTTGTCAAGAATGCGGAGCGGAGTCGGTTAAGTGGCTCGGCAAATGCCCCGCGTGCGGTAATTGGAATACGCTCGTTGAGGAAGAAATTGCTGACGATATAAAAAATCCTCACGCGCTGACGAACTTTGAAATTCCGCGCAGGATTGCCGAAGTCGATATGGAAGAGTTGCCGCGTTTCATGACGGGTTCGGGCGAATTGGATAGAGTTTTAGGCGGCGGCTTGATACCGGGCTCGATAATTTTAATCGCGGGAGATCCGGGCGTCGGCAAGTCGAGTTTAACACTGGCGGTTTGTGCTAACGTTGCTCGCGGCGGGAAAAAAGTTTTGTACGTGACGGGCGAGGAAAGTTCGCGGCAGATAAGAATGCGTGCCGAACGTTTGAACGCGCTCGCCGATGAACTTTTTATCTGCGCGGAAAATAATTTTGAACGAATCAAATACCACGTCGAGAAACTTCAGCCCGAACTTTTAATCGTCGATTCAATCCAAACCATTTACAAAACCGAAATTGAAAGTGCGCCGGGCTCTGTGTCGCAAGTGCGCGAATGTTCAGCGGGTTTAATGCGGATGTCAAAAAGTTTGGGCGTCACGACGTTTGTTATCGGGCACGTTACTAAAGACGGGAGCCTCGCCGGTCCGAGAGTTCTTGAGCATATCGTCGACACGGTTTTATTTTTCGAGGGCGAACGCAATGCCGACTTCCGAGTTTTACGGGCGATAAAAAATAGATTCGGCGCGACGAGCGAAATTGGCTTGTTTGAAATGCGCGACACGGGTTTGGAAGATGTGCCCGACGCCTCGAAGTTATTTTTACCGGAACGCGCTGATGATATTGGTAGCGTGATTGTTCCGACTGTCGAGGGGACGCGCCCGCTTCTCGTCGAAGTTCAAGCCCTCGTTGCGCCAACGCCCTTCATGCCGCCGCGCAGAACTTCAGACGCCGTCGACATCAAACGGATTCAACTTTTGCTGGCGGTGTTGGAAAAAAGATTGCACCTTAGCATTGGAGCTTGCGACGTTTATGTTAAGACGGCGGGCGGGATTAAAATTGATGAGCCCGCGACTGATTTACCGATTGCGATTGCTTTGGCGTCGAGTTTCGCGAACAGAAAACTTTTGCCGCAATGCGTTATCTTCGGCGAAGTCGGATTGAGCGGCGAAGTCAGAGCCGTCAGCAAAGCTCGCCAGCGCGTCGAAGAATCAATTCGCATGGGCTTCACGAATATTATCCTGCCTAAAAAAAATTTCGCAGAGCTTTCAAAGTTATCTACAGTAAATCTTTTGCCCGCTGAAAATCTCCGCGATGCTCTTAAAATTTCTATGCCGCGCACATAATTATTTCTCGGCAATAGCAAGCAAAGCCTTACAACCAATCAAAATATCTCGGTAACTGGCGGCGTAATCGTCGGTGTAGTAAGGGTCGTCAACGTCGCGATGTTCGCCCGCAAAATCCATCATTAGGAAAATTTTTTTATCGGGGTCGCCGCCGCAAATATCCTTCATATCGCGGACGTTAGAGCGGTCAAGCCCAATAAGATAATCGAAACGCGAATAATCTTCAGCCGTCAAAAGTTTGGACGTGCGGCGCGTGAACGGTACATTATTTTTCTTAAGTTCGCGAGCCGTGCCCTCTGATAACGGCGTCCCAACTGCGGCGTGACAGCCTGCCGATTCAATCAGAAAATTTTTCTCCAAACCTGCGCGGGCGACTAAATGTTTCATAACAAACTCCGCCATCGGCGAACGGCAAATATTCCCGAAGCAAACGAAAATTATTTTTGTCATGTCATTACCTCCATAAACAAGCGATAATCAGCGCGGGCAAAAAATTCGCGACGGAAATTTTTTTACTCGGTAAAAGCAAATTAACTCCGACGGCAAAAATTAAAATTTTCCCTATGCTCGACAGATTAGCCAGCGCAATTTCCGTCATAAACGGTTCGAGAAAACCCGCGCAGAAAGTTATCGCGCCTTGAAAAATCCCGACGCTCACGCAAGAAAATATACAGCCCTTGCCGAGACTCGCCGTCATCACCAAAATTATAATCGAGTCAAGCGCGGCTTTGGCAATTAAAATCGTGGCGTCGTTCAAAAGTCTGTCGTTAATCGCGCCGATAACCGCCATCGCACCAATGCAAACAGTCAGCGACGCCGTCACAAACGCATCAACAAATTTAGTATCGCCGTCATTGCCCGAACGATTACGGAGCCAAATTCCAAACCGTTCAAACTTGCCGTCAATGTCAATGATTTCTCCGATAAGCCCGCCGCCAATCAAACTCGCGATTAAAAGCATCGTGTCCAAATTTTTCAGCGCACCGTCGACGCCAAGAAAAATTACCGCCAATGCGCAGGCGTCTTGTAATGTCTTTTGAATCTTCGCAGTTAAAAATTTCCCGCCGAATAATCCAATCAGCCCGCCAATAAAAATCCCAACGACGTTAATCAGCGTCCCAATTCCCGCGAAATGAAATTCCGTCACAAATTTTCCAACTCCTGCGCCGCGCCTAAAATTCCAATCATCGCGTGTTCAAACGTCAAGCCGCCTTGCAAATAAACCGTGTAAGGTTCGCGCAACGGGGCGTCCGCCGACAGTTCAATCGACGCGCCTTGTACAAACGTCCCAGCCGCCATGATAACTTTGTCCTCGTAGCCCGGCATGTCCCACGCCTCAGGAATGGCAAATGAATCTACCGGCGAAAATTTTTGTATCGCTTGACAGAATTTTATCAGCCGCTCCGCCGAACGTAACTCAACCGCTTGAATTATATCGCCGCGTATTTCTTCGGGCAACGGTCGAGTTTGATAGCCGAGCTTTGAAAAAATCCCCGCCGCAAATATCGCGCCCTTCAACGCCTGCGCGGTCACGTGCGGAGCCATGAATAATCCTTGATACAAAAGTCGTGGTGTCCCCAAACTCGCGCCTAATTCGTTGCCCATGCCCGGTGCCGTCAATCGATACGACGCCAATTCAATCAAATCTTTTTTGCCGACGATATAGCCGCCCGTCGGAGCCAAGCCGCCGCCAATATTTTTTATCAAACTGCCCGCCGCCAAATCCGCGCCGACTTCAATAGGCTCTCGCGTCTCGACAAATTCGCCGTAACAATTATCAACGAACGTCACGCAAGCAGGATTAGCCGCCTTAACCGCCGCGCAGATTTTTTCAATGTCAAAAGTTGTAAGCGGGTCGCGCATTGAATATCCCCGCGAACGTTGAATCAATGCCATTTTAGTTTTGGGCGTGATGAAATTTTTAATCGCGGCAACGTCGACTTTGCCATTAATCAGCGGCAACTCGCGGTAAGAAATTCCAAACTCTTTAAGCGAACCTTTAGCGGCGTGCGCGTGCCCGATAACCGTCTGCAATGTGTCGTAAGGCGCGCCCGTCAACGAAACCAATTCATCATCGGGGCGAAGTATTCCAAATAACGCCGTCGCCAATGCGTGTGTGCCCGATACAAATTGCGTCCGAACCAACGCCGCCTCCGCGCAGAAAATCTCGGCAAAAAGTTCGTCCAATTTCTCGCGCCCAATATCTCCGTATGCATAGCCCGTTGACGTTTTGAAATGCACATCAGAAATTTTAAGCCGCCGCATCGCGTCCAAAACTTTTAACGTATTGCACTCAGAAATTTCTTCGACACGTTTAAAATTCTCCGCGACTTCAGCGAGTACAGTTTTTTTTAAGTCAAGCAATCGTTCCGTAAAAATTTTTATCACTCCCTAAACTTTGCATTGCGCTCCGTCGGCACAAATCGCGACGCATACATCATGCGCTTGCCGTCAATCTCATCAACTAAATAAATCGGGCGGCGTTTGCTCTCGTGGAAAATTTGCCCCAAATACTCGCCGATTATCCCCAGCGATAAAATTTGTATCCCGCCGAGAAATAACATTACCGTCATCAGCGTCGGGTAGCCCGCAACAGGGTCGCCGTATAAAATCGCCATCGCCAATACAAAAAACATGTACAGCATCGCGCCAAAAGAAATTATCATTCCAAGAAACGTCATCAATCTCAGCGGCGCGGTCGTGAATGATGTCATGCCTTTCATCGCCAAGTTGAACAGCGCAAAATAATTCCACGTCGTAGTTCCTGCGGCTCGCGGGCGGACTTCAAACGGTATTTCTTTTTTACGATAGCCAACCCACGTGAATAAACCTTTAGTAAATCGCTGATTCTCGCGCATAAGTTTTAACGCCTCGATACAACGCCTGTCAAGCAATCTGAAATCGCCAACGTCGCGTTGCATTTCGTAAGACGTGCTGAATTTCTTCATAACCGCATAAAAAATATTCGCACAACTGCGCTTGAGAAAAGTTTCACCTGCGCGGTCGATACGTTTGCCGCAAACATCATCAAAGCCCGCGCGCCAGTAACTAATCATCTCCGGAATTTTATCGGGCGGGTGTTGGAGGTCGGCGTCCATAATTATCACCGCGTCGCCGTCAGCAAAATCAATGCCCGCCATCATCGCCGCTTCCTTACCAAAATTCCGCGATAAGCTGATGTAACTAACGTCGTCATGATTCGCGGAAAGTTCGCGGAGTTTATTCAAAGTGTTGTCGCGACTGCCGTCATCTACGAAAATATAATTGAACTCGCTGTTGGGAATTTTTTCAACGCAAACTTGCACCGCCGGATAAAACAGCTCGATAACTTCCTCCTCGTTGTAGCAGGGCACGATGATTGTAATTCTGTCCATAAAATCGCCTTCCGATAAACAATATATTTGACGCGCCGCCTAAAGTCAATTAAAATCGGTAAAAACATTTGAAGGATTGATTCAATGCTGAAGACTTCATTCAAGACACTTGAGTTTGATAAAATTCTGGCGCGGCTCCGAGATTGTGCGACAAGTACTTTTGGTAAGGAGCTGGCAATAAAACTTCAGCCCGCCGATGATTTCGATACCGTTAAAGAAAATTTATCGTTGACGACGGAGGCTGTTAAAATTTTCGCAGTAAGTTCGCCGCCGCTCGGAGGTTTCTGCGACGTTCGCGAGACGTTTAAAAAAATAAAATTGGGAAGTGTCGCCGACGCCGAAGAACTCCTTGACGTGCTGTCGACTATGTACGCAATGCGGCAAGTTAAAAATTTTTTCAAGGAAACTGACGCCGACGCTCCGCAACTTAAAGCTCGCGCCACAGAGATTGAAATTCTTGGGAACTTGGAACGCCAACTGGATAACGCTATTGACGAACACGGAACCGTTCGCGATACCGCCAGCGTCGAACTCCAAAAAATTCGCCGAGACCTGCGCGGGGCTCAAAATAAAATCAAGAACGAAATTTTTAATATCCTCCACGACGCCGGTAAGCAAAAATTTTTCCAAGATGCGATTGTCACGATGCGCGGCGACAGATACGTTTTGCCCGTCAAGCTTGAATATAAGGCGCAGTTTCCCGGCATTGTTCACGACCAATCAGCGACCGGCGCGACTGTGTTTATCGAACCGCTCGCCGTCGTCAACTTAAATAACAGCGTCAAGGAATTGGAAGCCGCCGAACGTCACGAAGTCATGAGGATTTTAAGGAATTTAAGCGACGCCGTCAGAAAAAATCTCGACGCGCTCACTAACAACATTAAAATTTTGGCGGACGTTGATTTATTATTCGCCAAAGCAAAACTCGCCCGCGACCTCAACGCTACGGAGCCGATTCTCGAAAATTTCACCGACTTAAAATCTGCGCGGCACCCGCTGATTGATTCGGCAAGCGTCGTTCCGATTGACATTCAACTCGGCGAAATTTTTTCAATGCTTTTAGTTACCGGTCCGAATACCGGCGGCAAAACCGTTTCCATGAAGACGCTCGGGCTTCTCGCGCTTATGACGCAGACGGGGCTTTACATTCCGGCGGCAAGCGGCTCGCGAATTGCTGTGTTCACGAATATTTTTGCGGACATCGGCGACGAACAATCCATTGAACAGAGCTTATCGACTTTCTCGGCGCACATGAAAAAAATCGTTGCGATTCTCGACGACGTGACGGCAAGCGATTTGGTTCTGCTCGACGAAATCGGCGCAGGTACCGACCCCGACGAGGGCGCGGCGTTGGCTATGTCAATCCTCGAACGGCTGTTGGAAATCGGCGCGGCGACTATCGCCACAACTCATTACTCCGAACTGAAAACTTTTGCTTACTCGACGGACGGGATTGAAAATGCTTGCGTCGAATTTGATTCTGAAACTTTGCGCCCGACTTATCGATTGTTAATTGGAATTCCCGGCGCGAGCAACGCCTTTGCAATCAGTCAACGCTTGGGACTTCCGCAGAGTTTGATTCTCCGCGCTAAACAACTTATCACCGCCGACCACGCTAATTTTGAAAAAATTATTTCCGAGCTTGAAAGTCAACGAATGCTTTTTGAACAGCGCAACGCCGAAATTTTTGAACGTCAGCAACAAGTCATCAAGCACGAGAAAAAAATCGCCGAGATGCGCGACGAAATTGCCAAGACTAAGGGCGAAATTATTCGCAAGGCTAAGGAAAAATCTGCCGCAATGGTTCGCGAGACTAAGCGCGAGACTGAAGAAATTATCGCCGCCCTCAAAGAACAATTCGATGACGCGGGCGTTAAACGTCGTCAGCAAGTCATTCAGCAGGCACGCGATAAACTTCGCGAGACGGAACTTGAATCCGCGACGGGCATTATCGCCGATAAATACGTCGGCACGCGCATTGACAAGAAAAAAATTTTTGTCGGCGACACCGTTTATATCAAGCCGCTTGACCAAAAGGGCACAGTGCTTGCGATTGAAAAGGACGGCGACGAACTCAGCGTTCAAATCGGCGCAATGCGGACGACCGTTAAAACTTCGTCTTGTCGCTTCGTCAGTCACAATTCGCAGGAAAATTTTTCGCCAACGTATAATCAAAATCGCGGTTCGACGGGGCTTTTGCAGAAAGTTGCGAACGTTATGCGCAGTATCGATATTCGCGGCATGACGGTTGACGAGGCGGAACAAATTTGCGGCAAATTCATCGACGACGCGCAACTTTCCGGACTTAAGCAAGTTCTGATAATTCACGGCAAGGGGACGGGCGCACTTCGCAAGGGCGTGCAAGATTATCTGCGCGGCAATAATTCGGTTGCCGGTTTTCAATTCGCCGACCAAGACGAAGGCGGCACGGGCGCGACGCTTGTCACCATAAAATAAATTTTGCGAGGTGATTTTCATGAGCGATAAAAAAGAATTGACTGCCGAAGAAGTTCTGAAAAAATACGACGCCGAATCAAACACAATGGAATATACGGGCGTGATGGCGAAAATAATTTCAGCAATCGCGATAAGTTTCTCGGTGTTCCAAATTTACACGGCGAGCTTCGGGCTTTTGGACGCGCAACTTCAGCGGGCAATTCATTTGGGCTTCGGGCTGTGCTTGTCATTTTTATTGTACCCGACGCGAAAATCTTGGCGGCGCGATAAACTTCATCCGCTTGATTTGATATTGGCAACCATGGGCGCGGCGACTCCGGCTTACATCGTGATAAATTACCGCGAATTAATATTGAGGGCGGCGTTGCCGACTTCGACGGACGTAATAATCGGCGGGCTTGGAATTTTATTGGTAATCGAGGCGGCGCGGCGAGTTGTCGGCATTCCAATGGTCTGCGTAGTTTTATTTTTTATCGGCTACGCATTTTTTGGAGAGTACATGCCGGGGCTTTTGGCGCACAGAGGTTTGACGCTTGATTATTTTGTCAGCCACGTTTACTTTACGACGGAAGGAATTTTCGGGATACCGTTGGGCGTCTCGTCGACGTTTATATTTTTGTTCATTTTATTTGGCGCGTACTTGGAAGGCACGGGTCTTGGGAAATTTTTTATCGACGTTGCAAATGCGGTGGCAGGTTGGGCGAGCGGCGGTCCTGCTAAGGTTGCGGTTTTATCGAGCGGATTAATGGGAACGGTCAGCGGAAGTTCCGTTGCAAATGTCGTGGGTACCGGCTCATTAACAATCCCTATGATGAAAAAACTTGGCTATCACAAAGATTTTGCGGGAGCAGTCGAGGCGGCGGCGTCAACGGGCGGGCAATTAATGCCTCCTGTCATGGGCGCGGCGGCGTTTTTAATGGCGGAATTTGTCGGCGTCCCTTACGTTGAAATTGTCAAGGCGGCAGTCATTCCTGCGTTTTTATATTTTGCGGGCGTATGGCTCGGCGTGCACTTCGAGGCGCAACGAAACAATTTAAAGGGGGTGCCCCGCGCAGAGTTGCCGAAGCTTGGCGAACTTTTAAAGACGCGGGGACATTTGGCGATACCGTTGATAGTAATCGTTTATTTATTGGTGAGCGGCTACACTCCGATGCGGGCGGCGTTGGTTGCGATAATTTTATCGATTCTGGTTTCGAGCATAAAAAAATCCACGCGTATGACTCCAAGAGAAATTTTAAAAGGTTTGGAAACGGGCGCGAGAAATGTTTTGGGAGTATTGGTAGCGTGCGCGGCGGCGGGGATAATAATCGGCGTCGTGACGAAAACGGGCGTCGGATTAAAATTAGCGTCAGCGTTGTTGGATTTATCGGGCGGAATGATTTTGCCGAGCATGTTCTTGACGATGATAACCGCGATTTTATTGGGAATGGGCGTGCCGACGACGGCGAATTATGTTATCACGTCGACGATAGCGGCTCCCGCGCTGATTCAAATGGGCGTGCCGATGTTGGCGGCGCACATGTTTGTTTTTTACTTCGGAATAATCGCGGACGTGACACCGCCGGTAGCATTGGCGGCATATGCGGGTTCGGGAATATCGGGCGGCAACGCGCTACGCACGGGAATCAACGCGTCGAAATTGGCAATCGCGGCGTTCATAATTCCTTACATGTTTGTATTGAGCCCTGAATTGTTGTTAATGGACGGCTTGACGTTAGGATTAGTTTGGTCGTTGCTGACGGCGATAGTCGGAATGGTCGCGCTGAGTTCGTCGCTTATCGGTTATCTTGCCGCGCCGCTTATAAGTTGGCAACGTTTAATTTTAGGGGCGGGCGGTCTGATGATGATTAAGCCGGGACTTGTCACGGACATTGCGGGCGTTACGATTTTCGTCGCGATTTTATTGTTGCAAATTCGTCGTAAAGGAGCGTGAACACTATGCATTTTTTGGGAGCCCTTTTCTTTTCGCTCGGCGTGGCTATTGCGTTGATTATTGCGTTGTTGCCGCACGCGCTTAAACTTCTGAAGTACATCTTAACGACTCTGGTTGTATTGCTTTGTTTTGTCTTAGAAAAATCCTTAAGGCTTTTGTCTTGGATAGCTGCGGCGATTTATGCGTTGGCTTACGGCTTCTACGCTCTCGGACAACAATTTTTCACGGGCACGGACGCAAAATCTTTTATCGCGGAAATGTTGCCGACAAAGTACGATTTGCGCAAGCGGGCATTTTCGTTGTTGTTAATTGAGTTAATGCTTGTTTCGCGGGAAAAATTCGTATTAGTTGCGGATGCTTTCAAGCTGGACGAGCAAGACTGAAATATCGGCGGGCGATACTCCAGAAATTCTCGACGCCTGCCCGATTGAATGCGGACGAATTTCGGAAAGTTTTTCGCGAGCCTCTACGCGCAAATTTTTCATGGCGTGATAATCGATATTGGCGGGGATAATTTTATTTTCAAGGCGGTCAAGCTTATTTGCGAGCTCCGCCTGTTTTTTTATGTAGCCCTCGTAAAAAATTCCAATCTCGACCTGCGCGGCGGCTTCAGCAGAAATTTCGGGCAAATCGAATGCGGCGCGGATTTTTTCATAAGTGACGTTGGGGCGACGTAAAAGTTCGGCGAGTGGCATTGCGTTATGAATTTCTCCCAAATCAAGCTCGGAAAGTTTTTGATTAACTTCCGCGCTCGGCGTCAATTTAATTTCGTTGAGGCGTTGAGTTGCCGATAAAATTTCGTCGCGCTTAGTCTCGAAAGTTTTTTGGCGTTCGGGCGAGGCTAAACCAATTCTAATCGCGTGCGGTGTCAATCTTAAATCTGCGTTGTCCTGTCTTAAAAGCAAACGATATTCAGCCCGCGAAGTCATCATGCGATAAGGTTCTTTCGTGCCCTTCGTAACCAAATCATCAATTAAAACTCCGATATAAGCCTCCGAACGTTTAAGGATGAGCGGCTCGGATTTTTTGACGAAAGCCGCCGCGTTTATTCCGGCGATTAATCCTTGCGCCGCCGCCTCCTCGTAACCGGAAGTGCCGTTGGATTGTCCCGCCGAAAAAAATCCCGCGATTGTTTTAAATTCCAAAGTCGGCTTGAGTTGCAACGGGTCTAAGCAATCGTATTCAATCGCGTAGCCTGCCCGCATAATTTTTGCGTGTTCAAGTCCCGGTATCGTGTGCAAAAATTCTATCTGCACGTCCATTGGCATTGAAGTCGACATGCCTTGAACGTAATATTCTTGCGTGTTCAAACCTTCCGGCTCCAAGAAAAGTTGATGACGTTCCTTATCGGGGAAGCGGATAATTTTTGACTCAATCGACGGGCAGTAGCGCGGTCCGATACCTTCAATAATTCCGTTCGCCATCGGAGCGCGGTGTAAATTTTTTCTTAAAATCTCGTGCGTGCGTTCGTTGGTGTATGTCAAGTAGCAGTTGACGCGATTAATCGGCGGCGTCTTTGTCATGAAGGAAAAATTTTGCGGAGGTTCGTCGCCGCGTTGCAATTCCATTCTGTCAAAATCCAAAGTTCTACCGTCGACCCGCGCAGGCGTGCCGGTTTTAAAGCGCATAAGTTTGACGCCGAGATTTTTCAGCGAGGTTGAAAGTTTAATCGCCGCCCGCTGACCGTTTGGACCGCCGTCAAAAATACTCTCGCCGATAATTATTCGTCCGCTGAGGTAAGTGCCGCTCGCAAGAATCACCGCGCTTGCCAAAAAAGTTTCGCCCGTCTCCGCCTCGACGCCGACGATTTTATTACTCTCGACCAAAATATTTTCTATCAGCAACTGCTTAAGGTCGAGCCCGTCGACGTTCTCGCAAAAATTTTTCATGACGGCTTGATAAATTTTTTTATCGGCTTGGGCGCGCAACGCTTGAACAGCAAATCCCTTGCCGGTGTTGAGCGTGCGGAATTGAATGCAAGTTAAATCAGCAACAATGCCCATTTGCCCGCCGAGCGCGTCGACTTCCCTAACTAAATGCCCTTTAGCCGGTCCGCCGATTGACGGATTGCAAGGCATCATCGCCAAATTTTCCAAAGATAAAGTCGTCAGCAGAGTTTTGCAACCCAGCCGCGCACTTGCCAATGCCGCCTCAATGCCCGCGTGCCCCGCACCAATTACTATCACATCATATCTATCAGCTATAAACAAATTCTCTTCTACCTCCAAAATTTTTTGACTGTAAATTTCCCGCGCAGATTTTAAAAAAAATTTAGCGGCGCGTCAATTTTCTGTTATAATTTCCTCAAAATCTTTGGAGGTGTTTTTATGGTTAAAAAGTTTTTCGGCGTGCTGATTGCCTTGTTGATTTTGAACGTGTCAATCTGCGCGGCGGCTGAATTAATTATCTTCCACACGAACGATATGCATGCTCGCGTTCAGACTTCGGACGACAGCGGCAAAAGTATCGGGCTTGCGGAAATGGCGGCGGCTGTTAAAGCTGTCAAAGCAAAAAATCCCGCGACGCTCTGGCTTGATGCCGGCGATACTTTTCACGGTATGCCGATGATTACAATCAGTCGCGGAGAAAATCTCGTGCCGCTCCTCAACGAAGCCGGACTCGACGCGATGACCGCCGGTAACCACGATTTTAATTACGGCTCCGCGCAACTCGAAAGGCTCGCCAAACAAATCAAGTTCCCGATCCTCGACGCCAATGTTGTCCGCAAAAGCAACGGCAAATACGTTTTCAAGCCGTATAAAATTTTCAAGCTCAATGGAATTAAAGTCGGTGTGTTTGGTTTATCAACGCCCGAATGCGCTTTCAAAACTAATCCCGCTAACGTCACGACGATTGAATTTCTGAACCCCGTTGAAGCCGCGCAGATTATGATTAAAAAGCTCCGCCCTAAATGCGACGTGTTAATTGCCGTTATGCACATGGGCGTTGACGCCAGCTCCGAATTTACCAGCGAACGCATTGCCCGCGAAACTAACGGCATTGATTTAATCGTCGACGGGCACAGCCACACCGCCCTTGCCGACGGCGAACTCGTCAACGATACGCTTATTGTTCAAACTGGTTGGCACGAATACAGACTCGGTCGCGCCACGATTGAAGTTGACAACCACAAAATTATTTCCAAGAAGGCTGAACTTCTCGACGCCGACGACGTAAAAGCTATTGCTCCGACGCCCGATAAAAAAATCCTCGCGACGCTCGCTGAAGTCAACGCTAAGGCTGAAAAACTTTTAGATGAAGTCGTCGCTCACAGTGATAAACATCTTTCAAGCAACAGATTGCTCGTTCGCCGTAATGAATCTGAACTTGGTAACCTTGCGGCGGATGCATTCCGTTGGGCGGCGAAGTCTGATGTTGCTATTGCCAACGGCGGCGGTCTTCGCGACGATTTGCCCGAAGGCGACGTTAAAAAGCGTAACACGATGGCGATTTTCCCGTTTGGAAATACTCTGCGCGTCGCCGAAATTCAAGGCAAAACCATTCGCGCCATGCTTGAGCATTCCGTTGAATATTATCCCGCGAGCTTCGGCGGTTTCCTCAACGTCAGCGGCATGAAATTTAGTTACGACCCCTCAAAGCCCGCTAAACACCGCGTCGAAGAAATTTTAATCGGCGGGCAACCGCTAAACGCTGATAAAATTTATACGATCGCGCTCGTCGACTTCCAAACTTCCGGCGGCGACGATTATAACATGTTGACTAACCTTAAAATTACCGGCGAACTCGGCACCTGCGATGAAATTCTCGCTGATTATCTTAACGAAGTCGGCATGAATGGTATTGAAGTCGGCAGAATCACGCGCCTCGTTGAAGTCCCTATACCCGATGAAAAAGCCGACGGCGAATAATCGTTAATTAACAAATCAGGCAGTCTCAAAATTATTGAGGCTGTTTTTATTTTAGGTAATGGAATGCGTCGTATAAAAGGCGATAATCCATTTCGGAATTAATTTCTTTGGCGACGTTTTCCGGCGTAGGATAAATCGAACTCTCTTTGTAACTCTCAGCGCGAAGTCTATCATAAATTTCCAGAGCTTCAGAACACGGGATAGCAAACAGATACAAGAATGGCACCGTAAAAAGAATTGCTCTGCCGTCAGCCAATAATCTTTTGACAAAATCGGCGATATAATCATCAAGCGGCAAATTATCTTCGGGCTTTCCGGAGAGATAATCCCAATGGTTAATTATTTTTTGGAGATTTGAGCTGTTAAAGTCGTTATTCCGCAAGATAAAATAAGTCAGCAGTCCTTTTTGTGCACGAGCATTATTATTTTCGCCGTAATAAGGAGTATGTATTCGCAACGGCTCATCATAAGTTTTTCTATAGAAGCCCGCTTTCAACGGATTAGTCATTTCGTCCCAAAGCTGAACGTTAAACGCCCAGACGTTCATGTCGCCGTTATCTTTTTTGAATTTATCCAAGTCATCCATGCAAGTTTTAATTATTTTCATGGCTTGCGCATTATCCAATTCTTTTACGCCGGTAGATTGGCGTTCTTTTTTTACTTCGGGCAACAAAATTTCCCAAACTTTATTAACTACGCCCGAAGCCGCGAACCAAATTGCGGTTTTAAGGTCGTACGTCCAATCAAGCATTCTGGTTTCTATGCCCTCGTGTTGCGCGTATGCCACGAAATCCAGTTGATTTAACGGAATCCATCTGTCCATAGTCATTAATAAATCAATCGGGCGCGGAAATAACGAGGCTCCGTTCGGCATAAATAAGCCGCGACGATTTAATTGTTCGGCTAATGCGCTCAGTAATTTAATTTCTATCAAGAAGGATTTATCGTTTTCGCGCTTGACGCCCGGCAAAAGTTTATAATGCTCGGAAGAATGCCCGCGAAAAATACAATCATTAAACGCCCAATAACCCTTGTCAATGTCATCTTCCTTAGCTTTTAAAAGTTCCTTCGCGCTGCTAAATTGGTATTTTATCGTCCCTAACTTAGGAGCATCGCCTTTTATGCTGTAATTAGCAAAGTTCAAAGCTAAACGACGCTTTAAAAATTCGCCGTATGTATCTTCCTGCTCCTTAAGATAATTTTCTTTAGCCGCCTTGATTTCTTGCCAGTTATCGTCGTCCACGCGTCCTTTAAGTTCGGTAAATTTTTCGCGGTCTATGTAATTCATGTGACCAACGCGGGCAATCGCCAGAGGTTTAATCAAATAATCAACAGCCGCGCAATTTTTTATCGGGATGTCAAATTTTTCCTCGAACAAACCATGATTTTTTAAAAACGTGCCGTCAACAATATCGGCAACCAAAATTTGTTCGGAATTTTTACCGACGTTACGAATTTCAAGCACAATAACCGGTCGCACTCGTTTAATCAAAGTTTGTTGCAAATCGTTTCCGAGAGCTTCCAGTACAAACCAAACTTCCTGCGCGTTAATTTCGCTCATAATAAATCCTCTCCTAACTTAATGAACTTCCGCCAGCAAAGTTAAATAAGCGTCGTAGCGTTCGCGCAAAATTTCTCCGCGTTGAACCGCCGCTTTGACACCGCAATCGGGCTCGTGGCTGTGTGAACAGACGTTGCGGAATTTACACGCGCCCACAAAATTTTTAAACTCTTTGAAGCAGTGGCGGAGATTATTTTTATCAAGCCCCGCCTCCGTCAAATCAACCGCACTGAAGCCCGGCGTATCGACTAAAAAACCGCCGCCAAATTCCAAAAGTTCCGAGACTCGCGTCGTGTGCTTGCCGCGCAGAATTTTTTCGCTGACCTTGCCGACTTTTAATTTTAAATTTTTATCAACGGAATTAAGCAACGAAGACTTACCGACGCCGCTAGCTCCCGCGAAGACACTTACGCCCGACGATAAAATTTTTTTCAACTCCGCGACGCCCTCGCCCGTTAGAGCCGACACGCGCAAAATTTTATACAGCGATTCGTATCCCGATAAAAAATTTTTCTCCGCCGCCAAGTCGATTTTGTTCACGCAGATAATTATTTCGTCAAGCGCGGATTTTTCTGCGAGAACTAAAAATCTGTTCAGCAGGAGCGGATGGAGTTTCGGCTCGTCGACGGCAAAAGTTAAAATAACTCTGTCGACATTGGCGACGACGGGGCGAATCAAAATATTACGGCGCGACTGAACGTTTTCAATCACGCCGCTTTTATCTTTTAGCCTAGAAATTTCTACAAAGTCGCCGACGCAAACCGCAGAGCCGATTTTTTTATCGCGTTTCAAGAGCCCGCGTAGTTTGCAGGGAATAATTTCATTGCCGACCTTGACGAAGAAAAAACTATTGTAAAATTTTATGACGCGTCCGATTTCTCTCATGTCAACGTTCCTTTGGCGAATCACTTTCTGGGCTTGGCACTTCGGGTTGCGGAGTCGGTTCGGGTTCGATGGTTACGGGTTCGCTTGAAGGTTGCGGCTCCGGCTCACGTTGCGGTTCCGGTTCGGGCTGAGGTTCGGGTTCCGGCGCGGGAGGTTGTGTTTCTTCTGCGCGGCGAGCGATAACCAAATCAACACTTGAACCAACTTCAATCTCGGAATTAGGCGAGGGATATTGCGCTATAACCGTGCCCTCCGCCTGCGAGCTTTCTTGATAAGTAACCGAGCCGACGTAAAGCCCGCGACTTTCTATGCCGTCCTCCGCGACGCCAAGACTTGCATTTTCGACGTTGGGGACGTGCGTAACATTCCGCGTAACTTTAACCTCCTCAACTTTTTTCTCAGGCTCGCCGCGAGAAACTACCAAGTCAATCGATTGCCCGCGAATAATTTTAGTGCCGGTCGTCGGGTCGTGCGATAAAACAGTACCAGGTTCAGAGGAAGAATCTTTTTCGTAAACACTGCCCAAATTCAAGCCGAGTTTTTGAAGGCGTTCAATCGCCGCAGATTTGGCAAGCCCCGCGAGGTCGGGCATATCAATCGCCTCGCCGCCTTTGCTGACGTAAATTGTAACTAAGCGGTCGCTCTTAACGGTTTTGCCGACGTCGGGGTCTTGAGAAACAACTTGCCCCGCAGGAACGTTTGCATCGTAAGTTTCGGCGACGTTGACGCGGAGTTTATTATCCTCCAAAATCTGCCGCGCCAATGCCAACTGTTTGCCTTTGACTTCGGGAACTGTGACGGTTTCCTCTTTAGTCCAAACTTTCCCGAACGCGCCGAGTATCCCTATCCCAAAGCCCATAAGCAATACGAACGTCATCATCAGCATAAAAAATTTTGACTTGTAAAAAGGTTTGGATTCGACTTCGGGCTCTTTAGGTTTTTCTTCCTGCGCGGCTTGCGTGCCTAATCCTTGACGGACTGCGCGGCGCGACGGTAATTCTGCTCGCGGTAAAACTTGCGTGGCGTCTGGGTCGCTTTTTACTGATACGCTCAATGCCGCCTCGACGTTTGAAAGTTCCTGCACCAACTCGAAACTCGACGGGCGAATTTCCGGGCTTTTACTCATTGCGCGGCAGACGATTGCCTCCAACATCGGCGGAATTTGCGGACGATAACGGCTCGGAGAAATTGGCTCCTCCTCGATATGTTTCATCGCGATTGCAACGGGATTATCACCGGTAAACGGCAAGCGATTCGTCAACATTTCGTAAAGCACAATTCCAAGCGAATAAACATCAGATTTGGGAGTTATCGCGCCGCCGCGAGCTTGTTCCGGTGAAAAATAATGCACCGAACCGATAACGCTCCCGCCGTAAGTCAGCGTCGACTCGGTCACTGCGCGGGCAATGCCAAAGTCAGTAATTTTAGCGCGTCCGTCGTCCGTCATCAAAATATTATGCGGCTTAATATCGCAATGGACAATGTTATTGGCGTGCGCGTGCGTGAGCCCGTTGGCAATATCTTTGGCAATGCGAATCGCCGTTAAAATGTCGAGCGCGCCCTCGTCCTGAATTTTTTTCTTGAGAGTATTGCTCTGCACATACTCCATAACAATGTAATGGTCGTTGCCCGCGACGCCTACGTCGTAAATGCTGACGATATTCGGATGCGACAAACGCGCCGCCGATTTTGCCTCGCGATGAAAACGCTCTATAAACTCCACGTCCGAACGATATTCCTCGTGGAGAATTTTTATTGCAACGGGACGAGCAAGAAGTCGGTCGTGAGCTTTATAGACTTCAGCCATGCCGCCGCTACCGATTTTCTCTTCGAGCTCATATCGCCCGCTTAAGACCTCCTGAATCATTTTCCCCGCCCCTTAAGTTAATGCGTCGTGCGCAATGCGGCAAGCACAATTAATCGCGCCTCGCATCGCGTAGTAAAACTTCAACGCGCTGTTAAAAATTTCGCGGAACATGGCTAATCAACTCCTGCGACGATAACAGAAACATTATCCTTGCCGCCCGCGTCCAGTGCGGCTTCAATCAATGCGGCGGCGGGTTCGGAGGCGGTTTGTAAAATTTTTTGGATTGTTGCGTCGTCAACCATGTTCGTTAAGCCGTCCGTGCACAGTAAAAATATATCGCCGCTTTCAATGGGAAAATTTGCCGTGTCGATATGAAGTGTCGCCATCGCACCTACTGCTTGCGTCAAAACATTTTTCATCGGGTGGATACGAGCCGCTTCCGCCGTCAATTCGCCGCGCCGAACCAAAGTTTCAACGTAGGAATGATCTTCGGTAATTTGTTCAAGGACGTTATCCCTAAGCCGATAAAGCCGACTGTCACCGACGTGCGCGAAGTAAGCTTGATTGCCGCGCAGGTGTAAAATCGTCGCGGTCGTGCCCATGCCGTGATATTCTTCGTGCCGCCGAGCCAAATTTAAAATTTTATCGTTCGCCAAGAGAATTGCCTGCGCCAAAATTTTTTCGTCCCAAAGTTGTGGCGTCTTCGATAAAAAATTTTTCACGGTCTCGATTAACATCCGACTCGCTACCTCGCCGGCTTGAGCTCCGCCCATTCCGTCCGCTACTGCGTATGTTGTCGGTTCTATGATTATCAGCGAATCTTCGTTGTTGTCGCGCACCCTCCCGACGTTTGTCGCTTGAAATACCTTCGCCAAAATTTTTCACCTCTTCCATGCCGAGTGAATCTTTCAGTGATTGTAACAAATCCTTAACTTTCAGTCAATATTCAGATTGACAATAAAAAAAATACGCCGCAAGGAATTTCTCCCCGCGACGCAAAAAATTTTTTCAGTCTACCCAACTCGCTCGCTTAGTCGTGAAGAACATATCTTTTACGTGCCTGTCAAACTTACCGTTTTCATCCTTATCCAGTTCGTTGACATTCAGATAGTAATAATTTACGCGCCTAAACTCTTCAACTCCGAAGTAACTGTAGCAAGAATCCTCGCTTAAGCCGAAGCCCACCTCTTTATTATCCTTTTTTACGGAAGGATAGTAGACGCGCTCCAATGCCGGTATAAGATAATCTTCTTTGGTTCGAGCTTCTGTACTTCCTCTGTACTTACCTGTACTGTCATCTACAGGATAGTCTATCATACCTTTTTCGTAGGGGTGGTCGTCGTCGTGTGCCGGACGAGTATAGGCATTGTAATAATCACTGAATTCAGGATTTTTTTCTGCGGCAGCATTTTGAGCTACTGTTTCGATATTGAGAATTCCAAGCGGCGTAATTTGTTCTGTCTGCAGGTCGCCCCAGTTGTCGACGATTATAGGATTGGTTATGTCGTTGCCAGCAGCGTTTTTACCTTCAGCACCGTCGGGGAGCACTTCCATATAATAAGCCGCATTATCCGCGCTCCATTCTTTTTCCTCGATATAGAAAACATTGCCCGTGCTATCTTTGACTCTGCGGAATTCGTAAAGTACTTTCGGATCCTCTTCGTCCGATTTGAACACAAAGTATTTATAGCCGCCCTCGTCGTCAGTGTATACGCTAATAGTATTTCCCTCTAGATAATTTTTATACTGTTGTGTTCCGGAAAAGAAAGGATTTGTCTGGACGCTTCTGTGGTCTTTAACATTATTCACATCAGTTCCAACGTCAGAACTGTTATTGTTACCGGAAGCAGTAAGGCTATCGTCTTGAATCGTTACACCGGCGTAGGAACCGTCACCGTTATTCTTTTTGTTACCGAGATCGTAAACGGAAATGTAAGGTCTGAGTTCATTTCTGCGAATTTTTATGTAGGGCAATTTGTCCTTGTCGAGATATTTTTCCGCATTGTCTGCCGTATCAATAACTTTAATGTAAGTGACGCCGCTCTCATTGCCGGGCGCGGATAAAAGGTCGGATTTGGCGACGGTATAAGCCTCTTCGGTATTTACATATTTCCATGCACCCGTTGGGAATTTGACAGTCGTCAGCAAGTTATCATCGGTAATTCCTCTGAATTTTTTAAACTGCTCCTTGTAAGTGGCGGCTATATACGTGGAAAGACCGTATTGTTTAAACGTAGCCAAATCGCTGTAGCCGTATTCGGAGAATTTAGCTCTGGTTATGCTCAAGATTAAATGATTCGGCGCGTTGATTTTTTCCTTAATCTGGATATTACCTTTATCGTCGGTAGTTTTTCTGGTATTGTCCGTTACCAGTTGCGCGACTTCGTCTTCGGTGAAAAGTTTTTGTTTAGTAAACAGCTTTTTGTTGTACATATCAGTGACTTGCGTATAACCTTCGGCTAGCATGTCAGCTGCGGTTTTGAGGCGACGAAATTCCTTAGCGACAACAAAACCCGTGAGCTTGTATCCGTTGCCGTTTATGATTATGGGGCTGTTTGGCATGTACAAAATGGCGTTCCAATCGTTGTAAAGATTCAGGATAACGGGTTGCGATTGCCGAACAGTGCTACTTACGCCGTAAATTTCGGGCCCCGTATAAAAGATAATAAACGGACGCTGTGTGTAATAGGTAACGCCATTCTTTTCGTCGGTTCCGGTATTTTTGACGTGAGCATTTAAAACTATCTGATGAACGGAATTCCAACTGCTGCCGTATTCAAACCAGAGCGGGTCGCTCTCAATATGCGTCCACAAAACATCGGTTTGCAAGTCGTCTTCGTTGCGGTCTGTCCAAGCGTAATTAAAATTGAACGAGGTGATTAAGCGCATATCGGCGGCTTTGTCTGTTGAAGTCCAACCTTTCGCTGCACCACCTGCCGATTTGGTTACCCCCTCAGGTAAAGCGGAGCGCAAATCCCAGTTGGTGCCATTGAATTTCTTGCTGAAGGTATACTCTACTCTGAAGTCAAGGTTAATAGAGTCAAGATCTGTACCGTTATTGTTGCCGCCGCCCCCCGTGTAGACATTTTGTGTACGGTCGCTGTTGTTTGTGCTACTGCGCAAATCGTTATGAATGTTTACAACTTCCCTACGATTAACATCGCCCGCTGTATAATGAACGCCATCTTGGTCTGATTCTTGGAAGTGCGCCCACTTGCCTTTATAACTTGCTTCCGGATTGTTTTTATTATTGTCTTGGTAAATGATGTTCTGAATAGTTTCGGATTTGTCCTTGTCGTTAAGAATGGTAACTAAGTCGAGGTCGCGCGGCTTGATGACAGCCCAAGCAACAACTTTGGCGTCCATCGGGTCGAACCAGCCGGGCATGAACAAATGGGCAATTTTCTCGGTGAGTTCAACCTTGTAATATCTGAAACCGATACTGACAATGTCTGAAAATCTTTCGCGGTCTGCGTCTAAATTTCTCGTGAACAACGTTGCGCTGAAGGTAACATTTTTATTTTTCGTCCACTCGTTAGCAACTTTTTTCTCATCTTTAATGGTAGCGTGTTCACCGGCGACATCGTAGAGATTTTCGGTTGCATAGGAACGAGCCTCCCGCTTGCCCTGCTGAAGTTCACTAATTTCAAGTCCATTTTTCTTCGCGAGGTTTATTCTATCAATTATGACGTTGCCTTGTTCATCGACTTCGCCCGTATCGACATTAAAGCTGCTGTAATAATTTTCATCTCTTACGCTACTCGGCTCGGTAGTCAAACCGTCAACGAAGTAATCCCTCATGGTTTTATCGTCTTCGACGAGTTTCCAAGCTCCCGCTAAAACCGCCGCATCTGCCGCATTCTG
Source organism: uncultured Selenomonadaceae bacterium (assembly GCA_905234235.1). GTDB lineage: Bacteria > Bacillota > Negativicutes > Selenomonadales > Selenomonadaceae > Quinella. The sequence goes on along the minus strand of CAJOHN010000011.1, from coordinate 40,767 downwards.
GAGCCGCGACACATTCAGATAATACCAGCCCAAATCTATCCCAACGCCGACACACAGGAATAACGTCGGGATAAGGAACGCGTAAAAAACTGCCGCCTGCCCCCGTTGCTTAAAAAATTTCTTGAACATCATCGCCACTCCCTCCCAAATATTTTTTATCGACGGCAAAAATTTCAGAGAAACGATTTACTGCTGATCGCCTCCAATTCGTAAGGCGTCTCTTGATAAACGTAGTAATTCAACCAGTTAGCGAAGAGCAAATGCGCCACGCTCCGCCACTTAACTACAGGCTCCTTAGTCGGGTCGTCATTCGGATAATAATTTTGCGGAACGTTCGGATTCAAGCCTGCGCGGACGTCGCGTTCATATTCGTTTTGCAAAGTGTTCGGGTCGTATTCGGCGTGCCCCGTGATAAAAAATAATCTCTTGTCCAAATCGGCAACGGCATAAATTCCAACTTCATCAGACTCCACTAAAATTGTAAGCTCGGAAATTTTTTCAATATCGGAACGGCGAACTTCAGTGTACCTCGAATGCGGCACAAAAAATTCATCGTCGAAACCGCGCAGAAGTTTTTCGTGTTGAACGCAGAGATGATGCTTATACACGCCCGAAAATTTCTCCGGCAATAAATATTTCGGCACGCCGTAATGATGATATAAAGCCGCCTGCGCTCCCCAGCAAATATGGAACGTCGACCAAGCATGAGACTTGCTCCACTCCATAATTTCAACAAGCTCACGCCAATAAGCAACGTCCTCAAAATCTACAAGTTCAATCGGTGCGCCCGTGATTATAAAGCCGTCGTAATTTTTATTTTTAACATCGTCGAACGTCCCATAAAACTCCGTGAGATAATCTTTGGAGGTGTGCGTCGGCGTGTAAGTGCGCGTGTAAATGAAATCAACTTCGACTTGCAACGGCGTATTGCCCAAAAGCCTCAGCAGTTGCGTTTCCGTCACTGATTTTATCGGCATGAGGTTTAGGATTAAAATTTTCAGCGGGCGAATGTCTTGCGCGTAGGCTCGGTCGGCACGCATGAAGAAAATATTTTCGCCCTCCAAAACGTGCGCCGCAGGTAAATTGTTCGGTATTTTTATCGGCATGATTATTCACCTCTCAATCCAGCGAGTAGCGGGTTACCCAGTTAGAATTATTTTTGACGTAAGCGCGGAGCCGAACCAAGCCTTTATAATCGGGCTCGTCGCTCCGAATCATGCGATAAGCCCCGTCGTATTCGTCCATAAGTTCTTGCCAAGAATTCGTCGGCGTCCACATCTGCCCGCCCTTAATGACTTCGGTGCCTTGCGTCAAGTTGACAGACTTTTTAACGAAACGAATTTCAACCGTCTTATCGCTCGCGTCCTTTTTAACTTGCCACTCCCATAAAATTAAATTAGTGCCCTTTAGTCGCATGGTTGTAGTGTCGGCTGTTAAATTTATCGTATTGCCCTCGCCGTCAGTATAAGTCCATAAATCAAGCCAACGTTCCTGTCGCGAGGCACGTTTTCTATCGCGCTCGCCTAACCTAAAAACTTCGTCGACAATCGCGCAGTAAAATTCTTCGTCGAAGGAACGCGAGGTAATTTCTTTGACGCGCCCTTCTTCCTTAGACCAAACAACTTGATGATTCGCGTTATAAAAATCTTCGCGGATGTATTGGAGCGTGCGATTTTGCGGATTAACCCTGAGCAACGCCAAACTGTAATTCAACGATTTAGGGTCGGGCAAAATGTTTTGTATGCCGTAATTTTTAATTGTCTCCGCCGCGCCTTCGTAGGAGTAAGTCGTTTTCGTCCAAGCCTCAATTTCAATCGCAACTTCTCTGCCGTCGTCGGTTACAACTTTCTTTTTAATCATCACGGAGTCGGGGTCGAAGTACTTGCTGTATTTGTCGTTGGAGTCGAGCCAAAACCATTGTGTTTCCGCGCAGGCGTTGTTGCAGATAAAAATTGCCGCGCAGATTATCGCGAGTGATAAAAATTTCCTAAGCAAAGCAATCACTCCTTAGCGAGTCGGCGATTAATTTCCTCGTCGAGTTCCACGACACCCGCGCCCGTAACAGAACTTACACAAAGTGTTTTAAGCCCCGATACTTCCTCGACTGCCGCCGCCAATGCCAATCCGCCGTCCGTGAATTTATCCGCTTGGCTTATGACGACGATAACCGACGAGCCCGCTTTGCGAAGTTTGCTTATCCACGCCAGCTCCAACTCAAATGAATCATCACAGATTAACATCAGCGCGACTTCGACAGTCTGCGCGGATTTTTCAGCGGTTGAGCCTTCAACGTCAACGCCGACCGTGTCAACCAGCATAACGCGTGTCACGCCGCTTATTTCCATTGCCTTGAACGTCGCATTAACTTTGTGCCTCGTCAGCGCGTACATCAACGCCGATTTGCCGCTCTTGCGCTTGCCGAATATTCCTACTTGCCTCATGAACGCACGCCTCCTTTAGGGATTAGGTTTTAGGGATTAGGTTTTAGGGATTAGGTTTTAGGGATTAGGTTTTAGGGTTCAGGGGACAGGGATTAAAACCCCTAGTCCCTGACACCCGACCCCTAAAATTATATCAAAGATTTTAAGTCAAGTCGACAAGTTCACGGCGTCTTTTATCGAAGCGCGCAATTTTTTTGAAGCCGAACCCGAGAACGTAATCACGAGCCTCCTCAAAAAATTTCCCGCAGTCTTCGGGCTGATGAGCATCGGAATTTATCGTAATGGGTAAATCGTAAGCGGCGGCAACTTTCATAAAATCGGCGTAGGGAGAAATTTCCTTGACGGGGTAGCGGTAAAGTGTGCCGGTGTTCACGTCGATAACCATATCAGCTTTCTTAAGCGCGGCGGCAACTCGTTCAAGGTAAGGCGTCGCGTCGAAGTCGGGAAAAATTTTGAACAGCCGAATGTTGAACGGATGCCCAAGAATATCATAATTGCCGCTTGCCGCTAACATCTCAACCTGCGCGGTGTATTCGTCGTAAATATTTTTCAAGGCGTGATTATTCCACTCGTCGATAAGTTTGGAAGCGTCGTAGCCCCAGCCCCATAAAAAATGCACCGAACCAATCCGATAATCAAAATCCCAAGCGTCGAGAATTTTTTTGACGGCGTCTTGATTTTTAAAGTTGCAAACCTCAATCCCAATCTTGACGTTGTGATTTTCTTTAAGCCGCGCCATGAACTCAAAATAATCTTTGAGCGTGTGCTTAAATTTGTTCGTCTTAAGCCAGACCTTTTGAAACTCACCGACGGGCGACGAATCCAAAATCAGATCGTCGTAATAAAATTTTTCAAACTCGGGGAAGGTGTGCGTGTGTTCGCTTACGCCAATTTCGTCGAGACCGTGAGACTTCGCCGCGTCAAAAAATCCTTCAACCCAAGCCGCATCGTAATCGCCGTATTCAAAGTGCATGTGATAATCGAACCGCATAAAATCGCCTCCGGCACTAAAATTATTTCATGAATTATAGCACGACCGTAAACTTTTTCCAGATTGAATTTGAATGTTCTTGACGCTTTTTTTTTGCTCGCGTTTGTGATAAGCTGTAAAAAAAACAGGAGGACTTGATAGATGGGCGAAAAAATTTTTATCGTGGAAGACGAACGACCAATAGCGCGGTTGCTCCAATTAACACTCGAACGCGAGGGCTTCAAAACCGCTACCGAATCAAACGGGCGGCGCGCTTACGAACGAATCTTGCAGGAAAAATATGATTTGGTTTTGCTGGACGTTATGCTCCCCGTAATGGACGGCATGGAAATTTGCAAACGCGTCCGCGAAGTCAGCAAAGTCCCGATAATTATGTTGACGGCGCGTGATGAAATTCGCGATAAAGTCGAAGGGCTTGACTTGGGCGCAAACGATTACATGACTAAACCTTTCGCCGCCGAAGAACTTTTAGCACGGATAAGAGGGACATTACGCCGCCACACCGAACGCGTGCGCGAGGCTGAGGAAACTCGTTACGTCGTAAAAAATATGATTCTCTACCCCGAACGCTACGAAGTTACTGTTCATGGCGAGCCCGTCGAGTTGACGCACAAAGAATACGCGCTGTTGAAATATCTTGTCGAAAATAAGCGCAACGTCCTGAGCCGCGACCAAATTCTCCAGAGCGTCTGGGGCTATGATTACGTCGGCGATACAAATGTTGTGGACGTGTACATAAGTTATCTGCGCTCCAAGATTGATGACAGGTTCGGCGAGAAATATATTCACACGACCAGAGGCGTCGGCTATGCAATTCGGGATTGACGCGGAGGAACAACGCCGGTTTATAAACGACGTATCGCACGAACTGAGGACTCCCTTAACGATAATTCGCGGCTATATCGATTTGCTGGAGACTTGCGGCGCGGACGACCCCGAACTTTTTAACGAGGCTGTCACGTCAATTAAAAAATCCGCGCAGAATATGCAAAGCCTCATCGAAAGTTTATTGTTCCTCGCCCGCGCAGATCAAGGACGTCAGCCGCTTAACAAAGTGCCAATAGAACTCGACGAACTGCTGAAAAAATTTATCGAAGATTATCAATCGCCACGCATAGAAATTTCAAAGCTCACGCCGTGCAGAATTCTGGCGGACGGAGAATTTTTAAAGAAAATGTTCGCCGCCTTCTTGGATAATGCCCTCCGCTACAGCGCGCCCGATACCGTCGTTGAAGTGGAGCTGACTACCGAGCTTGATACTGCGACGTTGAAATTTATCGACAAGGGCATAGGCATTGCGACGGAAGACCGCGCTAAGATTTTCGACCGTTTCTATCGCATAGACAAATCGCGCACCAAACAATTCAACGGGGAAAGTTCGGTGGGGCTTGGGCTTTCCGTCGCCAAATGGATTGCAGACCGTCACGGAATTATAATCGAGGTAGAAAGCGAGCTCGGCGCAGGTTCGACGTTCATTTTGACAATCCCGACGATACGAAGTTCATAATCTGCGCGGAAGGGGATTTTGCAATGAGAGACGACGACTTTAAAACTTACTACTCGGAGCAACAAGAGCTCTTGCGTGAGGCGTTCGCCGAAATCGGTTTGAAGGCGGAGCTAATTTTGACGGTCGGGCAGTTGCTTATGGAGAATGGCGCGGATACTCCGCAAATCGTGCGCGATATGAAACGAGTTGCCGCGTACATGGGAATTTCCGCCGAAAAATTTCATCTGCACATAATGTACACGACGCTAATGTTGAATATCAGTGATGAACATCATTCGCATACGTCGTTTAGGAAATGTCCGAAGCACGCCGTCAACATGAAAATAATTTCCGCAGTGAGTCGGCTGACGTGGCGGGCTTTACGCGACCATTACACGCTTGACGAATTTAGAGGCGAACTCGAAGCTGTCGCCAAACGTCCGCGCTATCCGCATTGGATGACAGTTTGCGCGGCGGGCACGGGTTGCGGAGCATTTTGTACGCTGTTTGGTTGCGACATTAACGCGGCGATTTATACGGCAGTCGCGGCGATTATCGGTAAGCTCGTCCAAATGCAATGCGCCGAACGTTTCGGGGTTAATGTTTATGTTTCGATGATGGGCGCAGCATTTTCGGCGACGATGGTCGCTTATTTCTCGCACCTCCTGCCGACGGCGACGGCTTGGCACCCGTTGATAGCGGCGGCATTATTCTTAGTGCCGGGCGTCCCGATGATTAACGCCTTAAGCGACATGCTGAACACGTATCTGATAAGCGGCGCGGCGCGGACGATTCACACGCTGATAATTATCGGCGCGATGACTTTTGGAATTGTGTTTGCAATCGGCATGGCGGATTTTGATTCTTTTACGAATCTCGCAATGCGTCCCGATAGTGATTATCTGATTTTTGCATTGGCGGCGGCAATCGGCGCGATGAGTTTTGCGATTTTCTTTAACGTCCCGCCGAGATTATTATTGGCAGTAGCGGCGGGCGGATTAATTTGCGTTTGCACGAGAAATTTTTTAGTATTTGAATTGGGCATGAGTTCGGCGGTCGGAACTTTGGCGGGCGCAACTTTAGTCAGCGTTATCGCAGTCGAAGTAGTTCATTGGTTACACGCGCCGTCGTTAGTCTTGGTTGTGCCGGCAGTTATCCCGCTTGTTCCCGGCGTGCTGATTTATCGGCTGTTGTTCGCGATAATAAATATCCGTCGAATCACGGTTGACGAATTATTATCGGCAGTTCAATCGGGCGTCGACGCGCTGTTAATAATTTTGGCGATAGCAATCGGCGCGGCAATGCCGAATATTTTCGCGAGCCGTTCATTGGCGCGACTCAGCAAGGATAAGCAAGAGAAACTCCTCAATGAAATTTACGAAACGAGGGATTGAACATATGCATGAGCTGACAAAAAATTTGCGGCGCAAGGATTATAATCCATGTGGAACGTTGACGGGGCGGGAGTATGAATTTTGTAAGCGTACCCTCGACGGATTTTCTGCGTTGCCGTTTGAAAAGGTTATGCGTTCGGCTTTGGCTAAGGAACTCAGCGAACTTGAACGCGAACAGGATTTCCGTAACGTTGACGCGCTGGAGAATTGGGCTGTTTGCAATTTGAATGAGGTTGAACAGCGGGCTTACATAACGTTTGAAGATTCTTCGGCGTTGCAGATTGGGCTTGCGAAATATTTGACGCATGTTCTCTACGAAAATCGTTACAACATTCATTACAACGCGCTTGTGAGTTATTGCCTTAAGCTTGACGGGAAAATTTTAGACGCGGCAATTAAGCGGGGCGTGACGGCTGACGCGCTTGAGAAAAAAATAAATTCTTTGGCGCAGGAGGCTGATTATTCGACGACTTACGACGGACTCAGCGAGAAACTTTCCAATTACCTCACGGGTACAGTTGAAAGCAACAACAGTATAATCGGCGACGTGGCGGATTTAATCGCGTCGATTTTCTAAGCGGCAAAAATTTCTGCTTGCAATTTGAAAACCAATCGGCTATAATTGCGCTGTTTTACGGGTTGTGGCTCAGTTTGGTAGAGCACCGTGTTCGGGACGCGGGGGTCGCAGGTTCAAATCCTGTCAACCCGACCAATATTGAAATCTCAAGGCGGGAGCTGAAAACTTCCGCCTTTCACATTTTAATTTTTTGTTCATACTTTCTTTGTGGGCGTCAAAGAAAGTATGCAAAGAAAGACGCCCCCCGCTAGAAAACATCACGTTTTCAATGCGGGGCGGCGCGCGTCCGTGCGCGCCGGGTTTTCACTTATCGTAATTAAATTTAAGGAGTTCGTCATGAAAAAACTTTTAGTCGCTTTGATTATTTTGTTGGCTGGCGCGGGATATTTTGTCGGAAATTATTTTGTGGATTTTGCATTGAAACGCGGAGAAGATTTATCGTCGCCTAAGGCTTGCGCGAACATTGCCGACCCCAATTTGAAAGCTCCGCCCGCGCCGAACTTTCCGAATGAAGATTGGACGCTTGAAAGTTTCGACGGGCTTAAACTCCACGCTAAACATTTTTCTCCCGCTGAGAAGTCTAATCGTTGGGCGATTTTGGTTCACGGTTACGGGCGCGACGGCACTTTTGCTTATGACTACGCCGAAGAGTATCTTAAGCGCGGTTGGAATGTTTTAATTCCTGACTTACGGGCGGCTGGCAAGAGCGAGGGCGAATTTATAACGATGGGCGCATTGGAGAGTCGTGACATTGTGGATTGGATGGATAAACTTCCTCCCGACGCGAAAATTATTTTGCACGGAGTTTCGATGGGAGCCGCAACCGTTTTGCTTACTGCCGCGCAGAATCCGGAGAATCTTTATGCCGTCGTCGAGGATTGCGGTTACACTTCCGCTTATGAAATGTTCACCGCGCAGGTTGATAAAATTTTCAGCTTGCCAGAATATCCAATCATGCCTTGCGCCAATATCGTTTGCAAAATCAAAACCGGCATAAAAATCTCCGACGCCGCCCCAATTGAAGTCGTCGACAAGATTAAAGTTCCTGTGCTGTTCATTCACGGCGACGCTGATAAACTTATTCCGCTTGAAATGATGGAGAGGCTTTTCGACGCCTGCGCGGCTCCTAAGGAAAAATTCATCGTCGCGGGAGCGGGGCATGCTGATTCAAAATCAAAAAATCCCAAAGCTTATTTTGATAAAGTTTTTGAGTTCTTGGAGGCGAACTTATGAAAATTTTTGTGGGCTTAGGCAACCCGACGCCCGAATACGCCGCGACAAAACACAACGTCGGCTTTATGTTGGCAGACAAACTTGCCGAGAAAATTTCAGCCGATAATTGGCGCGAGAAATTTAATGCTCTTGTCGCTGAGAGTTTCTTTGACGGCGAAAAAATTTTGATCGTGAAGCCGCAAACTTTTATGAACTTGAGCGGCGAGGCGGTCGCTCCGGTTATGAATTTTTATAAGCTCGGCGTTGAGGATTTGGTTGTCGCGCATGACGATATGGATTTGCCGCTCGGAATGATTAGGTTGCGCCCAAAAGGTAGCGGCGGCGGTCATCACGGTATCGAATCGATTATCCAACATCTTGGTGGCGAACAAAATTTCCCGCGTGTAAGAATCGGTGTCGGTCGCCCTCCCAAAAATTGGACGGTGAATAATCACGTGTTGAGCCCGTTCAATCAAGAGGACGCCGATAAAATTTCCACCGCGCTTGAGGAACTTGTGCCCGCCGTGTTGTGCATTTTCAAGGAAGGCATTAACAACGCCATGAATAAATTCAACCCTAAGAGGAAAAAAGCTGATGAAGATAACGGCATTGATAGCTGATGAACGCGGAAATATCTTCGACGTACCGGAGGCTGAAGGCGTCGGGCGCGTCGGAGAAAAATTTTTCAAACTCAAGCCCGAAGATTTAATCAAACTTCCAGATTCGGCGGATTTAATGTACCTGCCCGATAGAAAAGCTGTAGGATTTAAGCGCGGAGAATTTTTTACGTTAAAGGGACGAGCAGTCTCGGCGATTTTGCCGCAAGGTTACACGCGGACGCATTTACCCGCCTTCAAAAAATCTCCCAACGCCGAAATTTTGCCGCTGTATGGTTATGCCGCTGTGGTTTTGCATAAAAATGAGTTGCACGCCGCCTCAATTTATACCGACGAAAATTTTAAATGGGATCCGCAAAATTACAACACGCCGAGCTTGAAGAAATTGATTCGCCGCATCAAAAAAGATTTGCCCGACAATCGAATCGTCGCGCAGGTTGCAAATTGTTCGCTTGAATGGCATTGCCTCACCGCGCAGAATTTATTCTATCGACGTTGGGAGTGCGGCGTTCCGACTTCGCCAGTCTGCAATGCGAATTGTTTGGGTTGTATCTCTTTGCAAAGTTCGGAGTGCTGTCCGAGTCCGCAGAGTCGAATAAATTTTGTGCCGAGCGTCGAAGAAATTGCAGACATTGGGATTTACCATTTGAATCACGCCGAAGACGCGATTATCAGTTTCGGGCAGGGTTGCGAGGGCGAACCGAGTTTGCAATACGAAAATATTTCCTCCGCCATAAAAAAAATTCGTCAAAAAACTCTGCGCGGGCAAATTAACATCAACACCAACGCTGGCTTTACGTCGGGCATAAAAAAAATCGTCGACGCGGGCTTGAATTCAATGCGCGTCTCGATTATCAGTGCGAACGCCGAAAATTATCAAAAGTATTACCGCGCGGGTTATAAACTCGACGCCGTGAAGGATTCAATCAGTTATGCGCTTGGTAAAAATGTTCATGTTTCGCTGAATATGCTTTACATGCCCGGTTTCAACGACAGAGAATCAGAATTTGCCGCGTGGAAAAATTTTTTGGAAGAATTGCCCGTGCAGATGATTCAAATCCGAAATTTAAACTACGACCCCGACGAATTTTTTAGAATCATGCCGCCCGATAAAGATTTTTTAGGCACCAAAAAATTCTTGCGCGAACTTCAAAAGAATTTTCCTAACTTAACAATCGGGAACTTCAGCCACTACGTAAGGAGTGATAAAAATGCCGATTAAACCAAAGCACGCAGGCGACGAGCCTAAACAAGAAAAAAATCAGCCCGTCGAGGAAATTTTTATCCCCGAAGAACCGAAATGGTCGCTTGACGAAATAATTTTGCCCGACGATGTTAAGAATCAGATTTTGGACGTAGCGACTTACGCGGACAATGCACACAGAGTTTTTGAGCTGTGGGGATTCAAAAAAACTCATAAATATTCGCGCAGAATCGGAATAAATCTCTACGGCGCACCCGGTACCGGAAAAACTATGGCGGCTCATGCTATCGCTAAATATCTCGGCAGAAAAATTTTAATCGTCAACTACGCGGACATTGAATCAAAATTCGTCGGTGAAACGCCTAAAAATATTCGTAAAGCCTTCGACGCCGCTAAAAATTCTAACAGCATTTTATTTTTCGACGAAGCCGACGCCATTTTAAGCAAACGTGTTACGAATATGACGCAAGCCGTTGATGTCAGCGTCAACCAGACGCGCTCGGTTATGCTTATGTTGATGAACGAGTTCCAAGACTTTATTATCTTCGCCACGAATTTTATTGAAAATTTTGACGCGGCGTTTATGCGCAGAATTTCAATCCACATAAAATTTACTTTGCCCGATGAAGAATGCCGTAAAAAACTTTGGCGAATGTACACGCCGCCCGAAGTCCCGAATAATCTTGACTTCGATGAGCTGGCAAAAAAATTTGACGGGATAAGCGGCTCCGACATTTCCAACGCCATGTTGAATGCGGCATTCAAAGCGGCGCGTTTAAAACTCGATGAACTGGATAAGAATTTGGTATTTGAGGCTGTGGAAAATATTTTGGAGAGCAAACGCGCTAACGATAAGAATTTCTGTTATAATGGCTGAAAATTTTTTAGAGGTGAACTTAATGAAAGCAACACAACTTTACGCGCCGACCTTACGTGAATCTCCGGCAGAAGCAGAGCTTATCAGTCATAAACTGATGTTCCGCGCAGGTTTCATTCGCAAAGCAGCGGGCGGGATTTATTCTTATCTGCCGTTGGGCTGGCGCACAATGAAAAAAATCATGCAAATCATTCGCGAAGAGATGGATTCGGCAGGCGGACAGGAAATTATGATGCCAATCGTTCAACCTGCCGAAATTTGGCAAGAATCCGGGCGTTGGGCAGTCTACGGACCCGAAATGATGCGTTTAAAGGACCGTCACGGCAGAGAATTTGCGCTCGGACCCACTCACGAGGAAATGATTACCACTTTAATCCGCGATGAAGTAAAATCTTACAAACAACTGCCTCTTTTGCTCTATCAAATCCAAAATAAGTATCGAGACGAGCGCAGACCGCGCTTTGGACTCATGCGGAGCCGCGAATTTGTCATGAAAGACCTTTATTCGTTCGACAAAGACGTTGACGGCATGAATATTTCGTATCAGAAGATGTACGACGCTTACGACAGGATTTTTAAGCGTTGCGGGCTGAAATTTCGCCCTGTCGAGGCTGATAACGGCGCAATCGGCGGCGGACACTCGCACGAGTTCACTGCGTTGGCTTCGAGCGGCGAAAGTTCCATTGCTTACTGCGAAAATTGCGATTTTGCCGCGTCTGACGAAAAAGCCGAGCTTAAAATCATAAAAAGTGCGCCCGAAGAGCTTAAACCGCTTGAAAAAGTGCAAACTCCCGCGTGTCACACGATAGAATTGGTTAAAAATTTCTTGAACGTGCCGATTGAGAAGACGATAAAGGCTGTTGCGTTCATGGACGACGACGAGCGGCTGATTTTGGCATTTGTGCGCGGCGACCACGACGTAAACGAGATAAAAGTTATGAATTGCGTTGAAGGCGCGAATCATTTGTACATGGCGGAGGAAAAATTGATAAATGCGGCGGGAAGTTGCGCGGGATTCATGAGTCCGATAGGAATTTCAGACGCGATTATCATTGTCGACGCTACAGTTATGGAAATGTACAATGCTGTGGCGGGTGCGAACGAAATTGACGCGCATTTTATCAACGTGACGCCGAAAAGAGACTTTAACGCGGAAAAAATAATTGTTGCGGATATTCGCATGGTTCAAGAGGGTGATCCGTGTCCGAAATGCGGCAAACCGTTAAAAATGACGCGCGGAATTGAAGTCGGACAGGTTTTTACGCTCGGAAAGAAGTATTCTGAGGCTTTGAACGCTAAATTCCTCGATGAAGACGGCAAAGAACGCTTTTTTGAAATGGGTTGCTATGGAATCGGCGTTGGAAGGACGATGGCGGCGGCGATTGAGCAAAATAACGACGCTGACGGCATAATTTGGAATAAAAATATCGCTCCGTTCGAGGTTGTGGTGGTTCCCGTCAACGCAAAAGATGATAAGCAACTTGCCTACGCGGAAGAAATTTATAACGAACTTGCAAAATCGGGCGTCGATGTGCTTTTGGACGACAGAAAAGAGCGTGCGGGCGTGAAATTTAAGGATTGCGACCTAATCGGCTATCCGTTGCGCGTAACAATCAGTCCGAAAACGCTTGAGAGCGGCAATGTCGAGGTAAAAATCCGTCGGAGCGGCGAATTTATGAATTTTGCCCGCGCAGAAGTGGTAAAAAATATTTTGGAGCTGTTGAAGACGTTATGAAGACTGCATTAACGATAGCGGGTTCGGATAGTTCGGGCGGCGCGGGTATACAAGCCGATTTGAAGACATTTTTGGCAAATGGCGTGTACGGAATGAGCGCGATAACGGCATTGACGGCGCAAAATACGTTGGGAGTGCGTTCGGTGCAAAATTCGACGCCGAAATTTTTAGCCGACCAACTCGACGCGATATTTGAGGACATTTACCCCGACGCGATTAAAATTGGCATGGTTTCATCGTCAAAACTGATTGAAATCATTGCGGAGCGGCTAAAATTCTACGGCGCGAAAAATATTGTAGTCGATCCGGTAATGATTGCCACTTCCGGCGCGAAATTGATTGATGATGATGCGATTCAGACGTTGAAAGCGAAATTATTTCCGTTGGCGACGATTTTAACGCCGAATATCCCCGAACTCGAAGTAATTGCCGCCGATAATGACATGGAACGCGCCGCGCAGAAAATTTTCGCTGAATATGGCTGTGCAGTGTTGGCAAAAGGCGGTCACGGGCATAACGACGCCAATGATTATCTGTTTGACGGCGCGGGAAAATGGTTTTACGGCAAAAAAATCGACACGACGAACACTCACGGCACGGGTTGCACGTTGAGTTCAGCGATTGCCGCCAACCTCGCCAAAAGTTTCGACTTGAAAAAATCTGTCGGGCGTGCGAAAAGTTATTTGACGGGCGCATTGAGCACAGATTTAAATCTCGGCAAGGACTCCGGACCTCTCAATCATGGTTTCAATCTGCGTGGCTCAGATTTTGTAGGAGGCGATTGACTTGAAAATAGCTTATGCGCAAATGAAAATCGCGGCGGGACATCCTGACCTTAACACGAAAAAAATTTTGCAATTCATCAACGAGGCACGCTCTCAAGGCGCGGACATGATAATTTTTCCGGAGCTTGCAATTTCGGGACAAATGCTCGGCGATACATTTTGGGAAGAATCTTTCATGCGTGATTGCGAACTTTGCGGCGAAGAAATTATTGAGGCAAGCGATAATATCACCGTTATTTTCGGCAACGTCTCGCTTAATTGGTTAGAAAAATTCAACGCAATTTTTGTTGTAAGAGACGGCAAATTAATTGCCGCTCCCGTTTTGAAAACCTTTTTGTCACGTGAAGAAGAAAAATATTTCTACGACCCGACTAACACAATTTCTGCAACTAAATTTAAGCTTAACGAAAAAATCTATCGTGTTGCATTTTCTTTCGACGCTGAAAATCCTCATAATGAAGCTGATCTTTACATAAACTTTACTGACAGCCAATTTGAATCAATAAAAAGTATTTCCCATGAAACCTACTATGAATTTGCACATCCGACAATTAAAATCGGTAGCGTCGGCGTACAGAACATGAGCAAGAAGATTTACACATTCGACGGAGGCAGCGCGGTTTTCAATTCACGCGGCGAAGTCGTTCAGATTGCCGAACCTTTTGCGGAGAGTTTGAATTTTATCGAGCTTGATGAGATTGATAAAATGCCTGCGCTTAAACTTCCCGAAGTCAGCGAGGCGGATAAAATTTATCGTGCGATTCATTACGGCGTTAAAGAATTTTTGTCGCAAATCGGCATGAGCAAGGTTGTAATCGGCGTTTCGGGCGGGATTGACAGTGCAGTAGCCGCCGCGTTGTATGTTCAAGTCGTCGGCGCGGAAAATGTTTATCTCGTGAATATGCCGAGCAAATTTAACTCCTCAACGACGAAAAATCTCAGCGAACAACTCGCAAAAAATCTCGGCTGCAAATATTTTGTCGTGCCGATTCAAGAATCCGTCGATTGGACTGTTAAACAACTCGAATCCGCGCAGATTGAAGTTTCCGATTTCGTTAAGGAAAATATTCAAGCCCGCGACAGGAGTTCAAGGATTTTGGCGGCGATAGCGGCGAGTGTCGGCGGCGTTTTCACTTGCAACGCGAACAAAGCCGAGTCAACTGTCGGTTATGCCACGCTTTACGGCGACTCGGCAGGATTTTTATCTGCGTTGGCTGACTTGTGGAAGTTCCAAGTTTATGATTTGGCGCGTTTTAAGCGCGAAGTCATTCCGCAAGGGATAATTGACATTGTGCCGAGTGCCGAACTTTCAACCGCGCAGAACGTCGACGAGGGCAAGGGCGACCCGCTCCGTTATCCTTATCACGATTATTTGTTCCGCGCTTTTGTTGAGGAAAATTTGACGCCCGAAGATATTTTGAAACTTTATACAAGCGGCGAGCTTGAAAAGGAAATTGGTTGCGAGGCGGGGCTTGTTGAAAAATATTTCCCGACCGCGCAGGCGTTTATTGCAGATTTGGAGCGTTGGTGGAAACAATTTACGGTTATGGGCGTTGCCAAGAGAATTCAATCGCCGCCGATTCTTGCGGTCACGAATTCATCTTTCGGAGCGCGTCAAGAATCTCAAAACGGCGTGCACTTCACGAAAAAATATTTTGAACTCAAAGATAAACTGCTTGCCAAGTAAAAATTTTTGAAACGCAAAAGCCCTCCGCGTATTACGGAGAGCTTTTTTTATTCCTAATCCCTAATCCCTAATCCCTAATCCCTAATTTCTAGTTCCTATTCTGGTGCGATTGGGGCGATTCGAACGCCCGACCTACTGCTTAGGAGGCAGTTGCTCTATCCTGCTGAGCTACAACCGCATGCGCGCAGTTTAACATGCCGCCCGCTGAAAGTCAACGATAAATCTGCTTGACATACAAATCATTTGAATATACAATTCAAAGCTACTGATTGACATAGAATGGAAAAATTGTGCGCGTCGTGTCCACTCCGGTTTCTAAGAAGGTTGCGTCGCGCATTTAAATTAAGCAAGGAGTGACGGCTTTAATGTTTAATCCTGTTCAAGTGGGTAAACGAACACGCTACAGCTACGCCAGAATCAAGGAAGTCATGGAGATGCCGCATCTCTTGGACATCCAACGCAACTCCTACGACTGGTTCAAAAAGGAAGGCTTGCAAGAAATTTTCAAGGACGTATCGCCGATAGCTGATTTTTCGGGCAATCTGGAATTGTTCTTTGAAAGCTTCACTTTCGGCGAATCCAAGTACACGCTCGATGAATGTAAGAGGCGCGACGGCACTTACGCTGCGCCCGTTCGTGTCAAAGTCAAACTCCTTAATAAAGCAAAAGGCGATGTCAAGGAACAAGAAGTTTTCATGGGCGACTTCCCGATAATGACTCAGACCGGGACGTTTATTATTAACGGTGCCGAACGCGTAATCGTCTCACAGCTCGTTAGGAGTCCGGGGGCTTATTACGATGAATCCATTGACCAGACCGGTAAAAATATCTACACCGCAACTGTTATTCCGAATCGTGGCGCGTGGATTGAGCTCGAAACGGATAATACAGCCGCTATCTCAGTGCGTATCGATAGAACTCGCAAAATGCCGGTATCTTATTTCCTGCGCGCTCTCGACTTCCAGACTAACGACCAAATCCTCGACCTGTTCGACGTAGAATTTTTCACAGCCTCGAAACTTCATGACTCTGCTGAACAGACAATTAATTTACTCTACTCCGACGCCAGCCCCGACCCCAGAAATTCTCTTACTATCGGCTACTTACAACGTACCGGCGAACACAACGAGGAAACTTTTAACGCCCTGCTCAACGCTTATTCGCAACTCGATATTAAAAATGACAGAATCTCTAACCTCAAATATCTGCTCGATTTGTTCACCGTGATTGATGATAAAAATCCATTAACAGCCGGATATAAAGCTCTCGTCGATATGTTGGACATTGACAAGAAAAATTCCGAAGATAATAAGGAGAAAGCCCTAATCGGCATTTACAACAGGCTCCGTCCCGGCGAACCTCCTTCCGCTGATAACGCCGCGTCTTTACTCCATTCACAATTCTTCGACCCGCGCAGATATGACTTAGCCGCCGTCGGACGTTATAAAATTACTAAAAAACTCGGCTGGAAAAGCAGATTGCTCGGTCAAACCCTCGCTGAAGATCTCTTCGACTTGGAAACCGGCGAACTCTTAATCAAAAAGGATACCGTCGTTACTAAAAAAATCTTGGACGCTATCCCCGACGAACGCGAGGCTGAAATTTTCGGACTTACTCCCGACGAACTCCGCAGAGGTTTTATCACTCCCATTCCTATTAAAATTAAAACTGATAACGGCAATTATACTATGCTCTGCGCGCCCAATCTTTCTATCAAGGACAACCGCACTATCTGTATCGCCGATATTATCAGCTCAATCAATTATATCTTCGCACTGATGAGCGGCTCCGGTATTAAAGACGACATAGATCACTTAGGCAATCGTCGTGTCCGCGCCGTCGGCGAACTGCTTCAGAATCAGTTTAGAATCGGTATGGCTCGCATGGAACGCGTTGTCCGTGAAAGAATGACTTCGCAAGATGCGGAGATAGTTACTCCACAGAATCTTATCAATATCCGCCCCGTCGTAGCCGCTATTAAAGAGTTCTTCGGGTCTTCCCAACTGTCTCAGTTCATGGATCAGCATAACCCGCTGTCCGAACTTACTCATAAACGTAGGCTGTCTGCTCTCGGTCCCGGCGGCTTATCCCGTGAACGCGCAGGCTTCGAGGTTCGCGACGTTCATAACTCCCATTACGGCAGAATGTGCCCCATCGAAACCCCTGAAGGTCCTAACATCGGCTTAATCGGCAGTTTATCCAACTACGCCAGAGTTAATCAGTTCGGGTTTATGGAAACTCCTTATCGCCGCGTCGACAAAATTAATAAAAAAGTTACCAACGACGTTCGTTATATGACTGCTGACGAAGAAGAAGACCTTATCATCGCGCAGGCTAATGAGCCGCTCGATAATAATGATTGGTTTTTGAATGAACGCGTTACCGTGCGTCGCGCTGAAGAAACTACTAAAGTTCGCCGCGAAAAAGTAGATTATATGGACGTTTCCCCTAAACAAGTCGTTTCTATCGCTACCGCTATGATTCCCTTCCTCGAAAACGACGACGCTAACCGCGCTCTCATGGGTGCTAATATGCAACGGCAAGCCGTCCCGCTCCTTAAAACTCAAGCCCCGCTTGTCGGAACCGGTATGGAATTTAAAGCCGCTTGTGATTCCGGCGTCATGATTTTAGCTAAACGCCCCGGCACTGTCGTCAACGTCGATTCCACTACCATTAAAATTAAAGTCGATGATAGATTCGCTACTGCCAAAGATAAATTCGACGTTTACCATTTACAAAAATTCACACGCTCCAATCAAGGCACTTGCATTAACCAAATTCCTATCGTCGACGAGGGCGAACATGTCTACGCCCGCCAACCTATCGCCGACGGTCCCGCTACTTCCAACGGTGAATTAGCTCTTGGCTATAATATCATCGTCGCTTATATGCCTTGGGAAGGTTATAATTACGAAGACGCCATACTCCTTTCCGAGAACCTTATCAAAAAAGACATTTACACCAGCATTCATATCGAAGAATACCAGTGCGACGCCCGCGATACTAAACTTGGTCCCGAAGAAGTCACCCGCGATATTCCCAACGTCGCTGAAGAATCCCTTACCCACCTCGACTCCGACGGCATTATAGCGATAGGGGCTGACGTTCGTACCGGAGATATTCTTGTCGGTAAAGTCACACCTAAAGGCGAAACCGAATTAACTGCAGAAGAACGTTTACTCCGTGCTATTTTCGGCGAGAAAGCCCGAGAAGTCCGCGATACTTCCCTGCGCGTCCCACACGGCGAATCCGGTAAAGTCGTTGCCGTTAATGTCTTCACCCGTGATAATAACGACGAAATGGCTCCCGGCGTCAATAAACAAGTCCGCGTCTATATCGCTCAAAAACGTAAAATCTCCGTCGGAGATAAAATGTCCGGTCGTCACGGTAATAAAGGCGTTGTCTCTGATATTAGACGGCAAGAAGATATGCCTTTCCTTCCCGACGGCACACCTGTTGATATTGTACTGAATCCGCTTGGCGTCCCCAGCCGTATGAATATCGGGCAAGTCCTTGAAACTCATTTAGGAATGGCTGTTAGAAAAATCGGCTTGCGCATTAACTCGCACGATAAAAATATTGAACGCGACCTCCGCAAGTTCGGTTTTGATGTCGATAAATACGGCTTACCTAAACCTTCCGAAGCCGGCGTTCATATCGCTACGCCTGTTTTCGACGGAGCTCGCGACGAAGATATTGCCGCAACCATTAAATTGGCGGGGCTTGACGAAGACGGCAAAACTATCCTCTATGACGGGCGCACCGGCGAACCTTTTGAGAATCGCGTTACTGTCGGCTGTGTTTATATGTTGAAACTTCATCATCTCGTTGACGATAAAATCCACGCCCGTTCAACCGGTCCTTACAGCTTAGTTACTCAGCAACCGCTCGGCGGTAAAGCTCAATTCGGCGGACAACGTTTTGGCGAAATGGAAGTCTGGGCACTGGAAGCTTACGGCGCGAGTTATACTCTGCAAGAAATTCTTACCGTCAAATCCGATGATGTCGTCGGGCGCGTCAAAGCTTACGAGGCGATTGTTAAGGGGCAAAATATTCCTGAGCCCGGCGTCCCCGAATCCTTTAAAGTCTTGATTAAGGAATTGCAATCTATCGGCTTAGATATTCGCGTGTTGAGCGGCGACTCCAAAGAAATTATCATTCACGACGACGATGACGATGACGACCGCACCGTCCGCAAAAAGGCTGATGATATGGGCGTCGATGTCGGTTCTTACGGCGACCACGAAGTTAAAGCCCCCGATGAACCGCCGCCCGATGATGTTGTTGCCGATGATATTGCCGCTGACGACATTATTGCCGATGACATTGAGCCCGATTTATCAGACGCGGAGCTTGACGCTCAACTAGAAAAACTCGGCGAAATGGAACTCCCCGAAGATTTGAACCTCGATGATAATTTCCAAGACGATATTGACAACCTCACAAAATTTCGTCGCGAGGAGGATGAATAATGCTTGACGTTAATATTTTTGACTCGATGAGAATCGGATTGGCGTCGCCGGAAAAAATTCGTGAGTGGTCTTATGGCGAAGTCAAAAAGCCGGAGACGATAAATTACCGAACGTTGAAACCGGAACGCGACGGCTTATTCTGCGAGCGAATATTCGGACCGACGCGGGATTGGGAATGTCACTGCGGGAAATATAAGCGTGTACGCTACAAAGGGACAATCTGCGACCGATGCGGCGTTGAAGTCACACGTGCGAAAGTCCGCCGCGAACGCATGGGGCATATCGAACTTGCGGCACCCGTGAGCCATATTTGGTATTTCAAAGGAATCCCTTCGCGGATGGGTTTGCTACTGGACATGTCGCCGCGAGCATTGGAGCGAGTTTTATACTTTGCTTCGTACATAATATTAGACGCGGGCGAAACAGAACTTAAGCAAAAAGACTTATTGACGGAAGGGCAATATCGGACGTATCGGGAAATGTACGGTCGCGGCTCGTTCAAAGTTGGAATGGGCGCGGAGGCTATTCAAGAACTTTTGCGTGATATTGATTTAGATGCGTTAAGTGAGGAACTGCGGAAGGAATTAACAAGTTCCAACGGGCAGAAGCGAATTCGGGCGATAAGACGGTTGGAAGTCGTCGAGGCGTTTCGGAAATCTGGTAACAAACCGGAATGGATGATAATGAATGTTATCCCCGTGATACCGCCGGAATTACGCCCGATGGTACAGCTCGACGGCGGACGGTTTGCGACTTCGGACTTGAATGATTTATATCGGCGGGTTATCAATCGGAATAATCGTTTGAATCGGCTCTTGAAATTGAAAGCACCGGATATAATTGTTCGGAATGAAAAGCGCATGTTGCAAGAGGCAGTCGACGCGTTGATAGATAATGGGCGGCGCGGACGACCGGTAACGGGACCGGGCAACCGACCGTTAAAAAGTCTGAGCGACATGTTAAAAGGCAAGCAAGGGCGATTTCGTCAGAATTTACTCGGAAAGCGCGTTGACTATTCGGGGCGTTCGGTTATCGTAGTAGGTCCGGAGTTGAAATTACATCAATGCGGGTTGCCGAAGGAAATGGCGTTGGAATTATTTAAGCCGTTCGTGATGAAGAAATTATCATCGGACAATAATTTAACGATAAAAGCGGCGAAGAAGAAAGTTGACCGTGCGACGGCGGAAGTCTGGGGCGTGTTGGAGGAAGTCATCAAAGAACACCCCGTATTGTTGAACCGTGCACCGACATTGCATAGGTTAGGAATTCAAGCGTTTGAACCTGTCTTGACGGAAGGGCGGGCGTTGAAATTACATCCGTTAGCGTGCACGGCTTACAATGCTGACTTCGACGGCGATCAGATGGCGATACATTTACCGTTAAGTGCGGAGGCTCAAGCAGAGGCTAGGGTATTAATGTTAGCGGCAAATCATATCCTCGCGCCGAAGGACGGAAAGCCGATAATCGTACCGACGCAGGACATGGTGCTTGGAACTTATTACTTGACGAAGATACGCCGCGATAAGCCGGAACGTCGGGTAATCGGCGAGGGCAAGTATTATACCGGAATAGAAGAAGCGTTAATGGCGTACAATCAGCACGAGTTAGATTTACAAGCGGAGATAAATGTGCGAATCAGTATCGATAGGTTGCCGGACTTTGTAGTTGAGCAACTCGACGAGGAAGACGAATCGATAATGGTTAAAACGTCGGTCGGGCGCATGATATTCAACGAAAAACTGCCTCAGCAACTTCGATACTATCATAAGGAAAATGGTTCATGGATACTCGGCGAGGTCATGAACAAAAAAGCGTTAGGAAAGCTGGTCGCGTCGTGCTACAATGAATTTGGTTCGACGCGGACGGCGGAAGTTATCGACGCGGTAAAGCGACTGGGTTATCACTTCGCGTGCATAGCGGGAATGACGGTAGCAATATCGGATGTAATCGTGCCGCCGAAGAAAAAAGAAATATTATCGAACACGGCGGAGAAAGTTAAGAAAGTCGAGACGTATTACAATCGCGGGGTAATAACGGAACGTGAACGCTACAACAAAGTAATTGAACTGTGGAATGAAGCGACGGACAAAGTCGCCGACGCGATGATGGAGAATATGGACGAATTCAATCCAATCTTCATGATGTCGGACAGCGGTGCGCGCGGTAACAAGCAACAAATGCGCCAACTCGCCGGCATGCGTGGATTAATGGCAGACCCTTCCGGCAAAATAATCGACTTGCCAATAACGGCGAACTTCCGCGAGGGCTTAAGCGTTTCTGATTACTTCATAAGTTCACACGGCGCACGCAAAGGCTTGGCGGATACAGCACTTAGAACGGCGGACAGCGGATATTTGACACGGCGATTGGTCGACGTGGCGCAAGATGTAATTGTTCGCGAGGAAGATTGCGACGTAGAGACGGTGAACTTGGTACTGGAACGAGCGTTACTGGCGGAGGACACGTTTGACGCATTGGAAATACTGAGTGAATCGTTAATCGAGCGAGTGAACGCGTTAGACATAGTGAATCCTGAGACCGGAGAAATTGCGGTAAAGCAAGACACAATACTTGACGACGAGACGCTGATAAAAATCGGAGAGACGGGCGCGACGGAGTTAGTATTACGCGGTTCGAGTTTAACGGAGCCGTTGGCGGCGAAACACAGTCGAGTTACGGAGACGATAAAATTAGGGACGCGGGACGAGGCAAAGCGTCTAGAATTACGGCACGCGTTCATTCACGAACACATCGGCAAGGAGCTTGCGGCTGATGTAGAGTTAAGCGGGCTGACGTTGTCGGCGGGGGAAATATTAACTCACGACATGTTGGACGCGATACTTGACGCTGAGGAAGTTGGCGAAATACTGATTCGGAACAATAACATACGCGGGATAGAAGTTGAGGCGATAACGGAAGGGACTCGCGGCGTTATAGAAAGTTTAAAAGACAGAATCTTAGGGCGCGTGTTAGCTGAGGATATTTATGATGATGATAACAATTTAATCGCCGGAATAAATGAGACGATAACGGACAAGCTTGCCGACAAGATAACTGCGGTACGTGACAAAGTTTTGATCCGCAGTGTGTTGACGTGCAAAAGCCCGCAAGGCGTCTGCATAAAATGCTACGGTCAAGATTTGGCGAATAAATCTGCGGTAGAAATCGGAGAGGCAGTCGGAATAATAGCAGCGCAGAGTATCGGCGAACCCGGTACGCAGTTGACGATGCGGACTTTCCATACAGGCGGCGTTGCGGGCGGCGACATCACTCAAGGTTTGCCGCGTGTCGAGGAGTTATTTGAAGCTCGTAAGCCGAAGAACAACGCGATAATCGCTGAAATTGATGGCATTGTGTCGATAGGCAAGGCTGAGAAAAATGATTTGACGCAAGTAACGATAACGCCTTCGGACGCGGAGAATCAGCAGCCTCGCGAGTACGTGATACCATACGGAATAATTCCACGAGTTAAGGACGGCGACGCAGTCAAAGCAGGAGACAACATCACCGACGGCGCAAAAAATCCCCATGACATCCTGCGTATCTGCGGATTAAAAGAAACTCATCGCTACCTCGTCAAGGAAGTTCAAAAAGTTTATAAATCTCAGGGCGTCGAGATTAACGACAAACACATTGAAGTTATGGTACGCCAGATGCTCCACAAAGTTAAAATTGAAGATAGCGGCTCGACAGAGTTTTTACCGGGCGAGTTCGTGGATATTAATATTTTCGAGGCGGCGAATACCAAAGCGATTGAAGAGGATAAAGCTCCCGCCGTCGCCAAACCGATTTTGCTCGGCATAACCAAAGCCTCGCTCGCAACTGATTCGTTCCTCAGCGCGGCAAGTTTCCAAGAAACAACCAGAGTCCTCACCGACGCGGCGATTAAAGGCAAAGTCGACCCGCTTATCGGCTTAAAAGAAAACGTCATCATCGGCAAACTTATTCCCGCCGGTACGGGCATGGCGCGTTATCGTGAGCTTACCGTCGTCGACAACGAGGCATAAACTTAACAATCCATAAAAAAACTCCCGATGCAATTTGGTCGGGAGATTTTTTTTGTCGAAAATTCTTAGCCGATAAACTTTTTGAAAGCAAGGCAAGCATTATGTCCGCCGAATCCAAAAGAATTTGAAATGGCGACGTTGACTGTGCGAGCCTGCGCGGTGTTCGGGATGTAATTTAAATCAAGTCCCTCGTCGGGCGTTTCGTAATTAATCGTCGGGTGGACAATATTATTTTCAATGGAAAGAATCGTCGCGATAGCCTCAACACCGCCAGCCGCGCCGAGCATATGTCCCGTCATAGATTTTGTCGAGGAAACTGCCAATTTGTAAGCGTGTTCGCCGAAAAGATTTTTAATCGCTTCGGTCTCGCCCTTATCATTAAAATGCGTCGAAGTTCCGTGCGCGTTGATATAATCAATTTCCTCCGGCTTAAGCCCCGCGTCGTCGAGCGCGAGTTTCATACACTTTGCTTGAGTGATACCGCCGGGCGCAGGCGTCGTAATGTGATAAGCATCGTCGTTGCGTCCGTAGCCGACAATCTCCGCGTAAATGTGCGCGCCGCGAGCCAATGCGTGTTCCAACTTTTCAAGGATAATAATTCCTGCGCCCTCGCCCATGACAAAGCCGCTACGATTTTTATCAAACGGTCGCGACGCGTGAGCCGGATCTTCATTATGGTCAGTGCAAAGAGCTTTCATCGCCGCAAAGCCCGCAACGCCCGCCGGAGAAATTGCCGCCTCCGAGCCGCCCGCAACCATAACATCAGCCTCGCCGCGTTGAATAATTCTGTAAGCGTCGCCAATCGCATTTGTTCCCGACGCGCACGCCGTCACGATACATTCACAAGCTCCCTGCAACTTAAAAGCAATCGCGATATTGCCAGCCGCCATGTTGCCAATCATCATCGGAATAAAAAACGGACTGATTCGCGACGCGCCTTTGGTAAAAAGTTTTTCGTACTGATTGTGAAGCGTCTCCATGCCGCCGATACCCGAACCGACGAAAACTCCCGTGCGTTCGCTGTCGATATTTTTAATCTGCGCGTCCTCAATAGCCAACTTCGCCGCCGCCAATGCAAATTGCGTGTATCTGTCCATGCGCTTAATTTCTTTTTTATCAATGAACTGCGCGGGGTCGAAATCTGAAACTTCGCCGGCAATCTGCGCGATGTAACCGGTTGGATCAAATTGAGTAATTCGCCCGATGCCGTTTGTGCCCGCTGTCAGAGCCGTCCAAAAATTTTCTTTGCCAATGCCAATCGGCGAGATGACTCCGAGCCCCGTAACTACAACTCTGTTCTCTTCAATCAAATTAATCAGCCTCCTTTATTAAAGATTTTAACATGCGCCGCCAATTCAAGCAAGGCGAATAAATTTTCTTGTAATGGCGTGGGAAAATCGATATAATGATTGAAAAATTTTACGGAGGCTTCATGCAATGCGACGATATACAATCTTAGTTTTAACGGCATTCATGATAGTTTTAGCGGCAGTGGCGGGCATGACATTTCCGGTCGACGCGGATAAAAAAATAATGGGCGTGCCGACGGCAGAGCTCACTGCTTACACGACATTACCGGCGGAGACGGCGGCGATTTTGTCGGAGGTTTACGAGCGCGAGAATCATGTCCGAGTTAATTTTGTGCCGATGAGTTCGCAAGAAATTTTGCAGAATATCAGAGATGACGCAGTCAGCGACCCGACGGTTGTGCGCACGGTTGATATTGTTCTTGCCGACAGTAAAATTTTGCGCGAGGCGGCTGATTTGAATCTGCTTAAGCCTTACACGTCGGAGGCGAATGACGCGGTTAAAAAAATTTTCAAGGACGAACAAGACCGTTGGGTTGGCGTTTGGTACGACCCGATAATTTTCTGCGCGAACAGAGATTATCTTAAAACGACCGTCGACTTGCCCGACACTTGGGAGAAACTTTCGAGCACTCATAAAATTCGCGTCGGGATAACTGATTTTTTGGCGGCTGATGCTTCGGCTAATCTCATGTTCCAGATGATTGGCAACTTCGGCGACACGAAGACTTATGAAATTTTGGAAGGGCTTCATTCTAAAGTTGTTCAGTACGCGAAATTTTTATCGAATCCGGTTCGACAGGCGGGCATGGGCGAAGTTGATATATCGGTGGCGGTCGCGAGTGAGACATTCCGTTATTTGCAGAACGGCTACCCGTTGAAAATAATTTATCCCGCTGACGGCACGAGTTATTTATTAACGGGTTTCGCGATAACGACTGATGACGCCGCTAAGAATCAAGTCGCCGCGAAATTTGCTGATTGGCTTTTGGGCGACGAGGCGCAAGTTTATTTGCAGACGAACGACTTTTATTTTATCCCGACGAATCCGCAGACGTTGGCTTATAAATCTTTTGCTGGCAAGAATCTTTTACTCTTTGACAATCAGCAAAAATTTTCACGGGAACAACAACGCGAGTTTTTGGATAAGTGGATTAGGGACGTTCGATTGAAGTAAGGAGGCTAAAAATTTGAAAGCGGGCTTTGTAAGCTTGGGCTGTGCAAAAAATTTGGTTGATACGGAAGTTATGCTCGGCATAATGGAGGCGCACGGAATCGAATTGACGGCGAATCCTGCCGAAGCTGATATTCTGATTGTCAACACGTGCGCATTTATCTTATCGGCTAAGGAAGAATCTATCACGACGATTTTAAATCTCGCCGATTATAAAAAGGGCAAATGTCGTTCGCTGATTGTGGCGGGTTGTCTCGGTCAGCTTTATAAAAAAGAACTTTTAGACGAAATGCCTGAAGTCAACGCGGTTATCGGGACGGGTGCTTGGAACAGAATCATGGAGGCGATCGAAGAAACTTTATCGGGGCGGCGCGTGATTTTGATTGGCGAGCGCGAAATTATTTACGACGCGAAGACGCCCCGCATTTTTACGACGCCGAATTATACTGCTTATGTCAAAATCGCGGAAGGTTGTAATAATCGCTGTTCGTTTTGTTCGATACCGTTGATACGCGGGCGGCAAATTTCCCGTCCGATTGAGGATATAAAATCTGAAGTTGAAAGGCTCGCCGCGCAGGGCGTTAAGGAGATAAATTTAATCGCGCAGGACACGACAGCTTACGGCGTCGACATTTACGGGAAGCCGCGACTTGTTGAGCTTTTGCGCGAGCTTGTTAAGGTTGATGTTCATTGGATAAGGATTCTTTACGCTTATCCGCGCAGATTCACTGATGAACTGATTAATTTAATCGCCGCCGAGTCGAAGATTTGTAAGTATGTTGACTTGCCACTTCAGCACGCGAGCAATAAAATTTTAAAGCTGATGAATCGTCCCGACACTCGCGAATCAATCGAAGCATTGCTTAAGAAAATCCGCGAGAAAATTCCCAACGTCGTGATTCGTTCGACGTTTATAGTAGGTTTTCCGGGCGAGACGGAAGAGGATTTTTTAGAGCTGAAAAATTTTTTGCAGTCGCAACGGCTTGACAAGGTTGGAATATTTACGTATTCGCGGGAGGAGGATACGGCGGCTTACGACTTGCCCGACCAAATTTCGGAAGAGGTCATGCAGGAACGTTATCACGATTTGATGAGCATGCAAAGTTTAATATCGCAGCAGTTGAACGAAGCTTTGGAGGGGCAAGAGCTTGAAGTTTTGATAGAAAATCGCGACGAGGAAGTTCCGGAGGTTGTAGCGGGGCGTTCGTACCGCGACGCGCCGGAAGTCGACGGGCTTGTTTACATTGAGAATGACGGGCGCAGTGAGGCGGGCGATATTGTTCGTGTGAAAGTTTTGGCGGGTTTTGTTTATGACGTTGCGGCGGAGAGGATTGATTGACTTGGAAAAATTTACTATAGCCTGCGCGGAGTCATGTACGGGCGGGCTGTTGATGAGCCGATTAACGGACTTCGCGGGCGCGTCGAATTATGTTAAGGGTGGCGTGGTTGCCTACACGAACGAGATAAAAAATAAAATTCTGCGCGTCGATAAAGAAACGTTAGAAAAATTTGGCGCAGTGAGTTCGCAGACGGCGTTGGCAATGGCTAAAAATGTCCGCGAGATTTTTGATTCGACGTTTGGAATGAGTACGACAGGCGTTGCCGGTCCCGATAAGAGCGAGGGCAAAGATGTTGGCACGGTTTTTATTGCGATAGCGGGCGCGGATTTTGCTGATGTCAAGGAGTTTCATTTTACGGGCACGCGTTCGGAGATAAAGTTTCAGACGGCGGATGAAGCGTTCAAAATTTTGTTGGAGCGTACACATTGATTGGGGGAGATTATCTTGAGGAAAATTTTTTTATTGGCGATGATGATTTGTTTGGGAATGGCGAGCGTTGCGATGGCGGCGGCGAATCCTCAAAAAGTTGGTGTTGTGATAATCGGCGGCGTAGAGTTCAAGACTGATGATTATTACAAGATTGTTAAGAGTGTGATTAAGCCTCTGAGCGGCGCGGAGATTGTTTACGGAAACGATTTGCAGACGCGTTATAAAAAGTATTGGGTTAGCAAAGGTTTCGTCGGCGAACAGACGCCTGAGCAGGAAGATTTTATAAATTTCGCGGCGACGAGCGGTTGCAAGAAAGTTATTTACGTCATGATTACGGATTCGGTTGTTGACCAACGTAACAGCGGCAGTCATCGCCAGCAAGATCGCGTTTCTGTTCAACTCGACGCTTACCTTTGCACGTCTGCGAGAGTCGTTGATTTTTTCGCCGCCAGTAGTGAGCAAAATTCCAAAGGCAGTGCACTTCGCGCCCGTAAAGGTGCTTTCAAGAAATGTTTAGAAGAAATTGGCAAGAATCTGAATCCGCAAATCTGAAAAATTTTTATCGTTGACACCGCGCAGATTTAACTATAACTTATCAAGCAAAAAGGAGCGATAACTATGTTAAAAATGATACAGGGGGAGGGGATAATAATCGCGGGCAAGCGATGGTACTTTATGCCCTCCTGCTGTCGTTATTATTTTTATTCTTGGGCGTAGCATTTGGTATTATCTGAACGTGTCACGCTTACAGAATGCGGCGGACGCGGCGGCTTTGGCGGGCGCACAAGAATTGGTTGCGCGTAACAATACGATTTTCAACGGGTACCAAATTACACTCGTTGATAAAAAATTTGCCGGCTACCCCGACCCTGATTTGAATATCCCTACTTCCGAAAGCGATGAAGTTGCCGCAAACTACGCACGCAAAAATTTATCTTCCGATGATGAGGTGACGGCTCTCTCAGACAACGCGGGCAATATTTACGCTTACACGCTGACGGATAATTGGAGTCAAAATGCCTCTCAAGTTACAATGACGCCGCATTTGGGACAGGACGGCGACGTTTTCTATTACGTTGTTCATCTGACGGAAGATATTAAGCATTTTCTCATGCCGGGCAGATACGAGCCGATACCCGCGCCCGTCATTGCCGTTGCGACAATTTCAAAAGAAGGAACCGGTACTGATGACGGCGATGAACAACACGGACTTAGCTTATTTAATCAACTTTGGCTTTTGGATAGAGGCGGCATGGTTATAGAAGCTACAGACGAAGACGGCACTCCCAAAGCAGGTATGGAAGTCCGCGATATGAACGGCAATGTTGCTCAAAATACCGTCGGCATTCAAAAAGTCATCACCGATTATAAAAACGACGGCATTTCACAAACGGAGTTGGAGACGAACGGCTGGACTTACACGGAAATCAAAACAAAAGTTATGCAGAACTGGGAAATTCAAAGTAATTTCAAAGGCAACGTCAAAAGTTATAAAGCCAAAACTCAATTCAGTAACTTAGATGGCAAAACCATATACACAGCCGACGGAGAAAAATGGAACCATTTCCAATATCAAAAAAGCGGCAAAGTAATCAGCTACGACGGCACAAGTAAATATCGCTATGAAAAAATAGACGTTCAGCCAACGGGCGGCAGTGGTGTTTCGACATCCGCAAATGGCAGTAAGTATTACACCGAAAACGAACTCGACTCGATTAATATCGATTTCTCGCAGGACGTTGAATTTAGTAGCAGTACCTTTTTAAAAGATTGGGATATAGGCGCGTGGGATTCCAACTACAAAACTTCCGAAGGTGTAACCGTTAGCCCCGTATCTGCTGCCAAAGACGGCTGGGGCGATTGGAAAAATGGGAAAAGGCTTGCCTTCGATTTGCGAATACATTCCACGATTAATTTCAACACGCCCTATAAAACTCGTGAAGATAAAGAAAACGATATTCTCTGGGCACGCATTGAAAGTGAGCCGATTTACAATAAAATCCTAAAGTCCGATGGCACAATCAAACCAATGACTCAACTTAATTCGGTGCGCGAGCTTATAATCAACATTAACAACAGCAATATGAATGAAAACTATCGTCCCGTTGTAATTTTCTATGACGGTCCCGAAAAAATGGAGCCGACCTCCGACTTGCGCGTTTCAAAGCCTGTTATCTTGAATCTCAATGCGGATTGGCGCGGCGGTATATATGCGCCCAACAGCCCCGTCGTAGTTATCGGCAACGGTCATAAATTGGAAGGTTTCGTCGTCGCAAATGAATTTCTACGCTTGGCGACGGAAGAAGATTATTTGGGCAAGTGGCTCGACGAAAACGGCGACGAACATAAATTTTATACCGTAGACGGCGATACAATTACCGACAACCGAGACGCCACAAAAGTTTATTACAAAATCACGAACGTCCAAAGTAATCTTGATATGATTGTCGACGCCAACGGCAATGTTCAGACTCGAGCCCTCTTTAATCCCGCCAAGTACATGCAATACGGCGACAAAATTTGGAGTTACGATTTAACCGACCATACCATTTCTTATCTGAAATACTCCGATAATTATTACACTGAAGTAAGAGAAGGCAACGGCGTTTATAACATTCTTGCCGCCGACCTCAGCGAAGAGCACGGTATCGGATTAAATTACAAAATCGTAAATCGCACAGGCGGGAACGTTACAAAACAAGTACTTGCGGAAGCTCTTGCCAATAGAACATATTCCATAACCTCTGCAATTTGGAACAGCGGCGAAATGGTTTACAAAGTGACTTGCCCCTACATAAATCTCAGCGCAAATTCTTTTTACAGCACATTTGAAGACGCGGAGCTTAATCGGACAAACTACGGAACTCTTGACAGCAGCCGACAAGCCGACTTACTGTTTACCACTAACCGTGCAAAGACAATCGACTAAAAATCTTTTTAGATTGACACCTTGACGCTTGAATTATAAAATTACAGGCGGCGAGGTGATTTTTTTATGAAAGTCGGAATAGACATCGGCTCCACGACGATAAAGCTTGTCGTCATGGACGAGGAACGGCTTGTCTTTAAAAATTATGCGCGACACTTCTCGGAGATTGGAAACGCGCTCACAAATTCTTTAACGTCGCTGAAAGACATCATCGGCGAGAAAACTTTTAATATTGCGTTGGCTGGCTCGGCGGGTATGGGCATTGCAAAAAAAATTTCGTTGCCATTTGTGCAGGAGGTTATCGCCTGTCAACGTGCTGTCGAAGAATTTATTCCGCAGACCGATACTGTCGTTGAACTCGGCGGCGAAGACGCGAAGATTATTTATCTCGGCAACGCGCCTGAAGTCCGAATGAACGGCGTCTGCGCGGGCGGCACAGGAAGCTTTATCGACCACATGGCAAGTTTGCTGTCAACGGACGCGCTCGGCTTAAATTCACTGGCGGAAAAGGGCAAGCAGATTTACACGATTGCTTCACGTTGCGGCGTGTTCGCCAAAACCGATATTCAAGCCCTCATGAACGACGGCGCGAAGAAGGCGGATATTGCCCTGTCGATTTTTCAAGCGGTCGTCAATCAGACAATCGGAAATCTTGCGCAGGGTCGTCCGATTGCGGGCAACGTCGCGTTTTTGGGAGGACCTTTGCATTTTCTGCCCGAACTCAAGAAAAGATTCGTCGAGACGCTCGGACTTTCTCAAAGTGAAGTCGTCGACACGCCCGACGGAAATTTTTTTGTGGCAACGGGCGCGGCTCTCAGCGACGAGGCTAAAGAAATTTCCGTTAAACAGCTCGAAGAATCAATTAAAAAGTCTGATGAGGCGGCACGCTCCGAAACTTACAAGACTGATTTTATTTTGTTCAAAGACGCGGCGGACTTGGAAACTTTTCGGGCTCGGCACGATAAAGATAAAGTCAAACGCGGCGATTTGCAAAGTTATCGCGGAAAAATTTTCGTCGGCATTGACGCCGGCTCAACCACAACCAAAATCTGCGCGATTGGCGACGATAAACAGATTCTTTATACCAATTACGGCTCGAATGAAGGTGCGCCGCTTAAAATCGTCGTCAATCAAATTAAAAATCTCTACGAAAATCTTCCCACGACTGCAAAAATCGGCGGCGTGTTCACGACGGGATACGGCGAGGCGATTGTTAAAGCCGCTCTTCATGCCGACGGCTCCGAAGTCGAAACTTTTGCCCATTTGACCGCCGCGCAGGAATTTTGCCCCGACGTTTCTTTTGTTTTGGACATCGGCGGGCAAGATATGAAATGTTTCTTCGTCAAGGACGGCTCAATCGGAAATATCACGCTCAATGAGGCTTGCTCGGCGGGTTGCGGAAGTTTTATCCAGAATTTCGCGCAGGGTTTGAACATGACGGTCGGCGATTTTGCCAAAAAAGCTCTGAATTCTTCCGCGCCCGTCGATTTGGGCACGCGTTGTACAGTTTTTATGAATTCCAAAGTTAAACAGGCTCAGAAGGAAGGCGCAACCGTCAACGACATTTCGGCGGGCATTGCCCTTTCCGTCATTAAAAACGCGCTTTTTAAGGTTATGCAACTTAAAAACGTCGAAGATTTGGGCGAAAATATCGTTGTGCAGGGCGGCACGTTTTACAATGACGCCGTTTTACGTTCGATTGAGGAGATTCTTCATAAAAATGTTATTCGTCCCGACATTGCCGGGCTTATGGGAGCGTATGGCGCGGCGATTCTCGCTAAAGAAAACTGCGCGGGCGATTCAAAGCTTTTGACGGCTGATGAATTGGAAAATTTCTCCGTCGTCACGAAATCTTATCGTTGCGGGCGTTGCGGCAATAATTGTTTGATAACCATGCAGAAATTCCCTGACGGCGACAAATATTTTACGGGCAATCGTTGTGAGCGCGGCGTCGGAGGCAAGCCCAAAGCTCAATCCGAAATTCTAAACGCCTTTGCCTATAAATATCAGCGGCTTTTCGATTATCAACCGTTGGAAAATCCCAAGCGTGGCTCAATCGGCATTCCGAGAACGTTAAATATCTATGAAGACTATCCTTTTTGGTTTACGCTCTTGACTGAACTCGGTTATCGCGTCGAAATTTCTTCCAAGTCCTCCGCGCAGATTTTTTATAAGGGCATGGCGACGATTCCCAGCGATTCGCTCTGTTATCCCGCGAAATTGGCGCACGGTCACGTTATGGATTTGGTCGAACGCGGCTTGAAAAAGATTTTTTATCCTTGCGAGCCATATAATTTTGATACACGCTCCGATAATTTTTACAACTGCCCGATTGTCGCCAGTTATCCCGAAAATATCCGCAACAATATGGACATTCTCAAGGAACGCGGCATTAAATTTATTCAACCGTTCCTGCCCGTCCACGACATGAAGAAATTAAAAAAGCGTCTCGCCGAAGAATTTAAATCAGAAGGCGTCAATTCTGATGAAATTTCCCGCGCAGTCGATAAGGCGGCGGCTGAAATGGAAAATTATCGCCGCGACGTTCAGACTTTCGGCGAAAATCTCTTGCAACGCATAAAAAATAGCGGCGAACATGTAATTTTACTCGTCGGACGCCCTTATCACGTCGACCCCGAAATAAATCACGGAATTTCTGAAATGATTCAATCCTACGGCTTGCCGATTCTCTCCGAAGATTCCGTTTATCATACAAAAATTGACGCGCCGCAAATTTCCGTCGTCAATCAGTGGAGTTATCACGCAAGACTTTATCACGCCGCTCAGTTCGCCGCCCAAAATCCAAATGTCACGCTGATTCAGCTAAGCTCGTTCGGTTGCGGGCTCGACGCACTCACGATTGAACAAGTCAAAGAGATTTTGGAGACGCACGGCAAAATTTATACGATGATTAAGCTTGACGAAGTTTCAAACTTGGGCGCGGCTCGAATCAGATTGCGTTCGTTGCTCGCCGCTCTTAAAAGAAAATCTTCCGTCGTCTATTCGCCCAAAAAATTCCCAGAACGCCCGCATTTTACCGCCGATTGCAAGAAAAAACATACAATCCTCGCGCCGCAAATGGCACCAATCCATTTTGAACTTATAAAAACTGTTTTAAACAAGTACGGCTACAAAATTTTGATTCCCGCGCTCCCCGATAAGGCGGCGATTGATTTGGGACTTCGATTCGTGAACAACGAGATGTGTTACCCGGCAATAATCGTTACCGGGCAGATGATTGCGGCTTTGAAGTCGGGCGAATGCGATCCAAATAACACGTCGATAATTTTATTTCAGACTTGCGGCGGTTGTCGCGCCACAAATTATATTTCTGTCCTGCGCAGAGCTTTAAAATTCGCCGGTTTCGGTCAAGTTCCCGTTTTTGCGTGCTACGGATTGCCTGACGAGACCGACGCCTTTGAACTCAGCCGCGATTGCCTTATGGACTCGATTAAAGCTTCCGTTTACGGTGATTTATTGATGAATGTTTCCAATCGTATGCGCCCTTACGAAATTAATCGCGGAGAAACCGATAAACTTTTCGCGGAATGGATGACGCTTGCCAAAGCTGATTTGGTTGACGGAAATTATTTGAGTTATCGGCGCAACATCAAGGAGATTGTCCGCCAATTCGATGCGATACCGATTAACGACGTTCAAAAGCCCAAAGTCGGCATTGTCGGAGAAATTCTAGTTAAATATCACCCCGTCGCGAATAATTTCTTGGAAAAAGTTTTGCACGACGAAGGCGCAGAAGTAATTATGCCTTCGTTCGTAGATTTTTTCCTTTATTGCGCTCACGACGCGATTGTTAAGCATGAATTGTTGGGCGGCAGTCGCAAAGATAAAATTTTTGCCGAGTTGTTTATCAGCTTTATTGAATTTTTCCGCCTCCCGATGAAAAATGCCCTGAAAAGTTCTAAACACTTCCGCGCTCCAAACGATATTAAACATACTGCGCGGCTTGCCAATAAATTTTTAAGTAGCGGGAACTTGTCGGGAGAGGGTTGGTTATTGACGGGCGAAATGGTCGAGCTGATTGAAAACGGCATTAAAAATATCGTCGGTTTGTCGCCGTTTGCTTGCTTGCCCAACCACATCATTTTGAAGGGAACTTTGCACGCCCTTAGAGAAAATTTTGATGATATAAACGTCGTGGCGATTGATTGTGACGCTGGTTCGAGCGAGGTTAATCAAATTAACAGAATCAAGCTCATGACAACTTTGGCTAAGAAGATTTTAGCAAGGAAGCTTAAATAACATTCTTATAGGCTTTATATTTCACTATTCTTGCAATGGTAGAAATATCTACGTTAAATTTTCTTGCGAACGCTTTTAAACCAAAGTGATGACTTCCTTTTTTGTAGTGATTGCGAATATAGCGAATATCATCATCAGTGAGTTTTGCTTTTCCATTTTTCGAACCTGTTGCCGACTTTTTTAATCCGATTCGGAATGCGTGTAACATATTTTCCGATTGAGTTACCCATTCAAGATTCGATACGTGCGGATTCGCTTTGTTTCCGTCGATGTGGTTCACTTGCGGCTTGTTGCTGGGATTCGGAATGAACGCTTGCGCTACGAGAATATGCACCTTAGCTCTTTTGCTTTGTTCGTTCTTATATAACGTAACTATCACATAACCTTGAGCATCCACTTGATATTTAAGTAAATGAACTTTCCCGCGAAGATAACTCTTTACTCGGCCGAAATTGCTGACATCGTAAATTCTTTCATACCCGATGACCGGTCGCCATTCTTCGTTTGGCAAGTTGATCACGCCTAATCTTTCCTCAAAAGTCGTTAGTACAGCTTTAACTGCATTCTGGAATTCCGGACTCAGCATTTGAAAATTAGATACCAGAAATTTTATCGCCTCAGTAGCTGTTTTTGTTGCATAGAAATTTGCCAACGTGAATTCAACCGCCGATTTCAGCGGCTTCGACAAACTTTTGACGTTCGTCCGTAAAATTTCGCCTGCTTGTTCGTGATTCATAAAAATCGCCTCCGTAAATTTGACTTTGCTCGCGGAAACGATTATGATTAGAAAAAGTTTCGACTTGCGTTTCCGTGTGCTGTAGATTCGTAACAACTACACTTTAGCACAAAAACGGGACGTAAGTCAATTTTGTTTTCGGGACGAATGGACTGCTGAAATAAAAAAAACTCCCTTCCGAATATTGGTTGGGAGATTTTTTTTGCGATTAACGTTTATTCTTCGGCTCGCGGCACTAAGTCGGAGGCTTTAAGCTTGCCTTCCTTCTTACGCTCGGCAAATTCTGCTGTCGCGGTAAAAAGTGCGTCGCTCGAAGAATTTAATGCCGTTTCGCACGAATCTTGCAATACGCCGATGATAAATCCGACGCCGACAACTTGCATGGCAATATCGTTATCAATGCCGAAACTCGAACATGCAACCGGAATTAAAAGTAGCGAACCGCCCGCAACGCCCGACGCTCCGCAAGCTCCGACAGTTGAGATTATGCAAAGCAATAACGCAGTCGGCATATCAACCGAAATTCCAAGCGTATGAGCCGCTGCCAAACTCAAAACCGCTATCGTTATCGACGCGCCTGCCATATTAATCGTCGCGCCTAATGGTATCGAAATCGAATATAAATCCTCGTTCAAGCCCAAACGTTTGCAGAGGCTCATGTTGACGGGGATATTCGCCGCGCTCGATCGCGTAAAGAACGCATAAAGCCCGCTTTCCCTCAATGTCGCCAAAACTAACGGATAAGGATTCATTCCAAGCTTGAAAAAGACAATCAGCGGGTTCATGATTAACGCCACGCTGAAGAATGCTCCTAAAAGTACCGCCAAAAGTTTCGCGTAGCCTAAAAGTGCGTCGACGCCGCTGGTGGCTATCGCATCGGCTACCAATCCCATTATTCCGAACGGAGCAAATCGAATTACCCATTGAACGACCTTTGTAACTGCCGCCGCTAAGTCTCCTAAGATGACGTGGAGCTTGTCGCCCGCACTTCTGAACGCTAAACCCATTATCACGCCCCATGCCAAGATCCCGATGTAATTCGCAGTCGTGAGCGCGTGTATCGGATTGTCTACGACGTTCATTATCACATTTTGTAGGACTTCAACAATCCCTCCCGGCGGAGTGATCGTAACGTCCTCACCGATTTGCAACTTTAATGTCGTCGGGAATAAAAATGACGCCGTAACCGCTACTAACGACGCTAAAAACGTTCCGAGCACGTAAAGTTGGATTATCGGCTTCATCGTCGCGTTCGATTCCGATTTTTGGCTCATCGCGTTCATTACCAGCACGAAAACTAATATCGGAGCCACGCCTTTTAACGCATTCACGAATAATTTGCCGAAAACTGCAATTACCGGCACCACTTGCGGCACGAATAACGCTAAAATGATTCCGATTACCAATCCTATGGCGATTAACTTTATCAGAGCAGTCTCGCCGTATACTTTTGTAACTTTGGATAACAATTTGCTCCCTCCTCAAAAATTTTCAAGCGCATTATACAACCGATTCACGCTCCGCGCAAATATTGAAAAATAATCCGCCAGCAAATATAATCGCCTCAAAAACTCTTCGAGGTAATGATTATGCATAAAATTTTGGAACAAACCCTTCGCGACACGACAATTTCAACGGCTACTAAGAAATTTTCATGTCGCGGAGAGTTTTTAGTCTACGGAGTAAGCGGAACTCAGAAAATTTTGCCCGTCGCAGCCTCTTACGAACTCAATCCGCGCCCAATTATCGTTTTAGTCAGCGATAGAGACAAAATCCCTGCTTGGAAAAACGATTTGGAAGAATTTTTGCCCAATGTCGAGGTCGTTGAGCTTCCTGAACTCGATTTAATCACCGTGCAAGCCTCAACAGTCGGTATCGAACGGCAAGCAAGGCGTTTGGAGATTATTTCAAGACTTCTGCGCGGCGAAAATTTAATTGTACTCGCCTCAACCGTCGCCGCAGTCAAAAAAGATTTCTCGCGCCAAGATTTTTTGAAATTCCAAATGAAAATCGAGGTCGGGCAAAATATTTCGCTCGAAAAATTTATTTCTAAACTCAATGAATTTGGCTACGAACGCGCTGATGAACTCGATTCAGTCGGAAAATTCATCATTCACGGCGGTATCGTCGATTTATTTCCGATTAATGAGCCTACGCCTTGCAGAATTGAGTTTTTCGACACCGAAATTGATTCACTACGCCAAATCGACGCTGAAACTCTCCGCACTAAGAAAAAAATCAACTCCGTAACCATTTTGCCGATTAAAAACTTTTCAAAGACTAGTGAACCATTTTTAAGTTGCTGTAAGACCATTATTTTCGATGAACCTGCACGAATTTATGAGGCGATTCACAATTTGACCGTCGAAAATCCCGACCTTAAGAAAAATATTTTTACATTCGCCGATTTAGTTAAGAGTTCTCGCGCCGGAAGTCTCGTTTATCTCGAACTCATGCTGAAAAAAATTAAATTCATTGAGCCGACTGAAAATATCGGTATCAACGCCGCAAATATCACTAACTTTCAAGGGCAAACTAAATTTTTCCTCGATGAAATGTCCAGATTGATTGATTTAGGGCAAAAAATCTTTATCGTATTCGGCAGTCAATCTAAAATGCTCGGCTTAGAAAAACTTTTCGAGGAAAATAATCTGCGCGGCGTAAATTTTATGCTCGGCAATTTAAGCGACGGTTTTGCACTCCCAAATATAGAATTGACCGTCCTGACTGAGAAAAATATCTTCGGCGGACAAGTTCATCGCTATAAAAATAAAAAATTTGCCGATTCGGGCGAGAGAATTAAACATTTCAGCGATATTAAGCCCGGAGATTACGTCGTGCACGTCGAAAACGGTATCGGAAAATATTTAGGCGTCGAAACACTCGAATTTAACGGGCAACGCAAAGATTTTCTTCATATTCAGTACGCGGGCGCGGATAAACTCTATATTCCAGTCGAACAGGTTAATTATCTGCAAAAATATGTTTCAGACGATAATACAGTCCCGAAATTGTCGCGTTTAGGCTCCGGCGATTGGATTAAAGCTAAATCGCGTGCCGCAGCCGCCGTTGAAGACATTGCAGAGAAACTTTTGGAGATTTATGCACGCCGAGAGAAGGCTCAAGGCTTTGCTTTTGATGTTGATGACGCTACGCAACGCGAATTTGAAGACGCTTTCCCATACGAAGAAACTCCGGACCAAATTCGAGCTGTAAACGATATTAAACGCGATATGGAACGCCAAAGACCGATGGATAGGCTGATTTGCGGCGATGTCGGCTTCGGAAAGACTGAAATTGCGATTCGTGCGGCTTATAAGGCGGCTATGAACGGTAAACAATGCGCAGTTTTAGTTCCGACGACTGTTTTGGCTCAACAACATTTTCAAACGTTTTCAGAGCGATTTTCGGGCTTTTTGCCGACCGTCGATGTGATTTGTCGCTTCAGAACGCCTAAAGAACAGCGAATTACTCTCCAAAAAGTCCGCGCAGGGCAAATTGACGTTTTAATCGGCACGCATTCTATTTTATCTAAAAAAATTCAGTTTAAAGACTTGGGATTGCTGATTATTGACGAAGAACACCGTTTTGGAGTCAAACAAAAGGAAAAAATTCGCGCTTTGAGTGCCGGAGTCGATGTTTTAACGCTTTCAGCCACTCCGATTCCAAGAACTTTACATATGAGCCTTGTCGGGGCGCGTGATATGAGTTTAATCGAAACTGCGCCCGCTGAACGCTTTCCGGTTCAAACTTATGTGATTGAGGACGACGATTTTATAATTTCGGAGGCAATTCGCAGAGAAATTCGTCGCGGAGGACAAATTTATTTCGTTTATAACCGAATCGAGACGATAGACTTAATGCGCGACCGATTGTCGGAATTAGTGCCCGAAGCGAAGATTCAAACGGCTCATGGGCAGATGTCGAACGATTTTTTGGAAAATATCATGATGAATTTCTACGAGGGCGCATTTAATTTGCTTTTGACGACCACAATTATCGAAAGTGGGCTTGATGTGGCGAATGCGAACACAATTATTGTTTACGACGCGGATAATTTCGGTTTAGCGCAACTTTATCAGATGAGAGGGCGCGTTGGAAGGTCAAGTCGCATGGCATTTGCGTATTTTGTGCACCGAGCGGATAAAATTTTGAGTGAAACGGCTGAAAAACGTCTTCAAGCAATGCGAGAGTTTGCACAATTAGGAGCGGGGTTTAAAATTGCGATGAGAGACCTGCAAATACGCGGCGCGGGGAATTTATTAGGCGCACAACAGCATGGACATATCGCGAGCGTGGGATTTGAGATGTATTGCCAACTTTTAGAGGAAGCAGTGAACAAATTACAGCATAAAACGGTTGAAAACGTCGAAAAACCAGATCCGATAATCAATTTACCGGTTGAGGCGTTCATAAATCGCGAATACATATCGAATGCGGGCGACAAGATAGAAATTTATCGGCGATTAGCGGTAGTGAAGGACGATTTAGAGGTAAAAGACCTGCGTGAGGAACTTACAGATAGATTCGGGAACATAACGGAGCCAGTGGAGAATCTTTTGATGGTTGCGAGGATAAAAATTGCCGCGAAAAATTTATTTGTGACTTCGATAACCGAAAAAGATTTACGCGTCGAGATTATTTTTGATGACGTAGAAAAAATTTCTGCTCAGGGAATAATTGAACTTTCAAGAGTATTTCGACGCGATTTTAAATTTATAGAGAATTCAAAACGAATTTTCCTGATGTTTAAGACGAAAAATAAATTACTGACACGAATTTTTAACGTTTTGAGGGTTTTAAACAGATAGGGAGGATT
This sequence comes from uncultured Selenomonadaceae bacterium, assembly GCA_905234235.1. Lineage (GTDB taxonomy): Bacteria > Bacillota > Negativicutes > Selenomonadales > Selenomonadaceae > Quinella. Next base: position 288 of record CAJOHN010000011.1, on the reverse strand, counting down.
TTTATGAGCGTAAAAGAATTTGTTAAGCAATGGGCGAACGTCATCGGCGAACGCGCCAATTATCAAAAGTTTTGGCTAACGTTGATCCGCGACGTTTTCAATATCGACGAGCCGGAAGAATTTATCAGCTTTGAAGTACCGATTCCGCACGGTTTTATTGATGTTTATTTTCCCGACTCAAATGTTATTGTCGAACAGAAAAATTCTTCCGTGAATCTCGACGCAACGACTTTTGCACAAGCCAAACGTTACAACGACGCGCTTGAATATTCGCGCAGGGCTCGCTAC
>CAJOHN010000010.1 GCA_905234235.1 uncultured Selenomonadaceae bacterium | reverse complement strand
ATAGCTCCGATGATTTTATGTGCGCTGTCGATTTTGCCGCCAATGAAACATAAAAATTTAATCGCGATTGCGGCGGGAATTTTCAGCGGCGTGATGATGTTGTTGGCAAATTTTTTCGCATTCTATTGAATAACTTTCGCAAGGAGTGTATAACTTAGAAATGCGGCGGATAATTTTTCTCTTATTGTTCGACGTGCTGATAAGCGGCGCGATTGCGGCGTGGCTGTACTTTACGCGGGGCGTCGACGCGGCGTTGATGTCGGGGCTGTCAATTTTTATTGCGTTATCGCCGATATGTTTAATGTTAGCGGAGCCGTTCACGTTGTACCTCGCGAAGAAACAAATCGCCAAGCTCGGAGTAACTTTCAACAAACTCGACGCGCTAAAAACTTTGACGGAGGTTAATGTCTTGGGTTTGCCTTACAACAGAATTTTGACGGGTGGCGAATTTTATATAACGGACTTGGTGCCGGAGGGTCTGAATCAACCAACGTTATTGGCAATGGCGGCGAGTGCCGAGCGCGACGCGGAAAATATTTTAGGGCGAATAATTTACGACACGGCGGCGAGCAGAGCATTGCGTTTGCAACCCTCGACGGATTTTGTTGAGTTGGCGGGTTGCGGCGTAGAGGCAAAAGTCAGCGGGACGATGATGCGCGTTGGCAATCCGATTTGGTTAGAAAGTTTAGGCGTATCGATGAGCGCGAAACTTCGCACGAAGATTGACCAGTTGCTTGTTAAAGGGAAAACCGTTTTGATTGTGGCGACGGGCAGGGCGGCTCGCGGCGTCATCGCGCTTAAAGACGACATTAACGACGACGCAAAAATTTTTTTGGCTAAGTTGAAGGCGAACAATATTGAAACGCTCCTGCTCACCGCGCAACCAAAGAAGATGACGAGTTGGATAACGAAAAATTTTTTGCTTGACAATGTCCGCACGAATTTAACGCCCGAAGGTAAAGCTCGCGAGGTGCAAATTTTCCGCGCCAAAGGTAAAATCGTCGCGGTTATCGGCAATGACATTCAAGACTTGCCCGCGTTGACTGCCGCTGATGTATCACTTTTATTGGAGGGCGGCTCGTTGAAATCTTCGGACGAAACTAAATTCGATTTTGAACTCCCGACGCTCGAAAGTTTTTTGGCGGTAAAAGAAATCGCGTTCAAGGTCGTAAAAACTTTAAAGATTAATCGGTTGCTCGCGGCGTCGTCGTGGATATTGTTAGTGCCGCCCGCGTTATTGTCCGCGCTCGAAACTCCGCCGATAACTTGGCACCCGTTAGCGTCGGCGGCAGGCGTGGCAATTTTCAGCGTGATAATTTTAACTAATTCAATACGTACAAGATGAGGAGGCTTTAAATTGAAATATGTAAGCACACGCTCAAAAATTAGACCGATAAACTCGGCGGAAGCAATCTTGCAAGGGTTGGCAAAAGACGGCGGGTTATTTGTTCCCGAAAAAATTCCTAAAGTTAAGCTTGAAGAACTCGGCGAATTTAAAGATAAAACTTACGAGGAACTTTCCGCGTGGATAATCGGAAAATATTTAACGGACTACACCGCTGACGAACTCGGCGAATGCGCGGAGCTTGCCTATAATTGGTTCGATATTCACGCAAGAATTTCCGTTGCGATTTTGATTCAAGACGCGAATAATCCGACTGCGCCCGTCGGCAATATGGAACTCTGGCACGGACCAACCGCCGCATTCAAAGACGTTGCGCTACAAATGTTGCCTCACCTCATGCGCATGGCGTTAAAAAAAGTCGGCGAGACTAAAAAAATTTTAATCCTCGTTGCGACTTCGGGCGATACCGGTAAGGCGGCGTTGGCGGGCTTCGCTGACGTTCCTCAAACTAAAATCATGGTCTTCTACCCCGACGGCGGCGTCAGTAAAATTCAACGGCTCCAAATGGTCACGCAGGCGGGCGATAATGTCAACGTCACGGCAGTCAGAGGAAATTTCGACGACGCACAAACCGGCGTTAAAAAAATTTTCTCCGATAAAAAAATCCGCGACGAACTCGATAAACTCGGCGTCAAACTCAGCTCCGCTAACTCGATTAACTGGGGGCGGCTCGTTCCGCAAATCGCTTACTACTTCGCGGGCTATCTCGAATTTGTTAAGTCGGGGCAACTCACGCTCGGCGATAAAATTAATATCAGCGTCCCGACCGGGAATTTCGGCAATATCCTCGCCGCTTACTACGCAATGAAAATGGGCTTGCCCGTTAAAAAATTAATCTGCGCGTCCAACGTCAACAACGTCCTCACGGAATTTTTTGTAACTGGCACTTACAATCGCAAGCGCGAATTTTTTAAGACTATCACGCCGTCGATGGACATTTTAATTTCAAGCAACTTGGAACGCCTGCTGTATCACGAATCGGGCGGCGACTTCAAACAAATCAGCCGCTACATGAACGAACTAAATAATTTCGGCAAGTACAAAATCGATAAGCCTTTAAAAATTCGTCTCGATAAAATTTTCCACGCCGAATACGTCACCGAAGACGAGACTAAACTTTTTATCAAGCGCGTTTATGATTCGTTCAAATATCTGATTGACACGCACAGCGCGGTTTCAATTTGCGCTCTCAGCAAATATCGCGGCAAGACTAAGGACTTAACGCCCGTACTCAGTGCCGCGACTGCCAGCCCGTATAAATTTACCGGCGCGGTTTTGGATGCTTTGGAAAAATCTGCTGAAGGTGTCGACGACCTCGCGCAAATCGCTTTGCTGAATCGTTTCACCAACGCCAAAATCCCCAAGAATCTTGCAACATTATCAGCCGCGCAGATTTTACATGACGACGTTTGCGATAAGGAAGAAATGGCTCAACGCGTCTTAAAATTCGCCGCCGAATAAAAATCAAGCGCATTGCCGTGAAATGTATTGCAGTAATCATCATCAAGATTAAAAACATCGCGCAATTCGGGCGCGATAATTTTTTTGTCGTTCACGAAAGCTCTAACCCACGCGTCGACAAAATCTTTATCAATCGGCACGCGCAATAAAATATCGCCGAAAATTTCAAAGACATCGCTGCAAAAATCTTTAACGCCTTCATGAATCTCGCGAATCTCATTGAAAAATTTTTGCCCTTGCTCAGGCTCGCCAAAAACAGGATTGCCCGTCGCGTCGAAATGTTTAAGCTGGGCATCGGGCGCGGTAAGGATACTCTCAAACAAAAGTTGGTAGCGATAAACGGAGAATTTAGTCGTGCCGTAGTCGTCGTTTTCAGTAAAACAGCCACGCATCCGCTCGGAAGCATTATCGCCAAAACGATTAGCCGCGCCGGTCGCAAAGTAGTAGCCCGTGAAAATTTTCCCCGTCAATTCCTGCAGATAAAATTGAATCGTGCCCGAATAACCCATATCAACCACGCCGACAGAATCGAATTTGCCGCCGAGTTTACTGATATATTTTTCGTAATTTGCCCGCTCAGTCGCCGCGTGTTGCAAAATTTCTTCGGCGTGCTTGTCAATAATTTTTTCAACAAGTGCAATGTCATTTTCGGGCAGAAAAACTTTTTTGTCGTCGCCGAGAGGTAAACCAAATCGCGCCTTGAAAAGTTGTTTCGTCTTGCCCGCGAATTTTAATTGCAAAAGCTCTTTGGCTTGCGAAATATCCCGAATCGAAGCGACTGTAACTGCCCGCCGCGACGCAAGGAAATAATCCGACGGCAACGGCTCGACGTTAAGTTTTTGCGCTACGAATTCATAAAGCGGCTGTAAAAAATATCCGTCACGCGCCAGAAATAAAATTCGTTTGACGCCGTCGGTTCGCGTCGATTGAATCAGCCATAAAATAAAAGTTAAAAGCGGTGCGCCGTAAAACCAATAGCCGAGTTCGCGGAAATTTTTTAAGATTAATTTGTTGGTGCCGTCAGTTGATGAAGCGCGCAGTCGGAACGGGCTTTGAAATTTTTTTATCAACACGACGCCTAAACAAATCCCCGCGTACAACGACATTTTATAATCCAGCCGCTCCAAAAGATTTCTGCCGAACGGAGTTTGTGACAGTAAATTTATCGCGTTCATCAAGTGATAGACGCCGAATTTTCTATCGCCCGGCAACTGCATATCGCTCGTTTCGTTATCGCCGACGTGAATTATTTTTCTAGCGAAGCCGTGTTCAAGCAACGCATTCCAAATATCCGCCGTATCTTTACGCAAGCCCGTCTCACAAGAAATTAAAAGTTTATCGTAGCCTTCGACGCCGCATTTTTTTAGCAAACGTTCGAGGTCGGGCGTCTGCATGTACATATCCGAGATAAGCCAAACTTTTTTTCCGCGCCGAATAATTTCTTTGAACCAAGCGACGACATCTTTACGCGGGCGAATAAGACTAAGCTCCGTCGAAATTTCCAGCTCGCGAATTTTTTTACAAGTCATGGCGTCTAACTTCGTCAGCTCGGCGAAGCTTTGATAAATATCGTCAAGGGTAACGTCGCCATTTTTTTTCTGCCGCGCAATTTCTTCCGCTTTAACTCTGAGTTTCGGAAAATTCAAATCGCGACCGAGCAAATCCTCAACCTTGAATCGGATAATTTCGTTGACGTGATAAGGTGCGGCGACGCAACGCATTAACAACGTGTCGAAAATGTCGAAGGTAACGATTTCGCCCTGATTAATCAGCCATTCGAGTTCGTCAGCAGTGCCGTTGCGCGAAAAAAAATATTGGCGGAGATTTTTATTGCCGAAATTGACGGAGTAAGAATCGGTGGCGGGCTTAAATTCGTAGTAATTCATCCCGACAGTCCGCGCCACCAATAAAATTGAACGTTCAAAGGCATGAGCAATAGTTCCGTCGTTTTGCCCGCGTTCAACAGGAAAATCTTCAATCGTCAAACCGAGCTCAAAAAATTTTTTTAAAACTTTTGTCCGCGCCCAAAACATCGTGCCAGCCGGAAAGTCAAAGTAATCAGTTTTATTCGGCGCGATACCTGCGCGGCTTAAGAGGTTCAATCCGACGGCGCGATTCGACAGCCAAGTAAAAGCGACATACGGTACATTGGCGGCGGGGCGAGGGTAAATTACGCCGACAGTTTTATCATCGTCGAAGGCTTTAAAAATTTTCCTGACACGTTCGGGCGAACCAAGCAATGCGTCAAAAAGATAATTGCGCCAATTCTGTTGTTCGGAACCAGTGTAGAGAGATTTTTTGGAATGAATGTGCGCGATAAAATCGTAAGCAGGCAACAAATCTCCGAAGCCGACTATGAACGGCGCAACATCCCTCCCGCGATTAGGCACGACTCGAACGATACATTTCTTGACGTTCGGGATTTTTTCAAAGGCGACACGAACTTTATCCTGCGCGGACTCGTCAACGATTGAAATCAGCGCGTCGAACTCGTAAGGCATATTGGCGCAATAACTCGCCATGTCATCGAGGAGGTCGGTATAAAAAATGTGAACTTGAATCGCGATTTTGCCGGGCTGAGTAGAAAGTTCGCCGTCGAAAAATTTTTCTTCCGCCTGTTGAAAATCATCGTTACCAAAACTCGCCGCATTCTGCCACATTCTGGATATTTGCCAATTTTTATAACGCCGAGTATTTCTCACGAAGGGCGCAAAGGTCGTGTAAAATTTATCCTTGAGCCAAACTTTTTTATCGCCGTCGAGTGGCAACGCCTTATAAAAGAAACGCGCGGCAGTCAGCAACTTTTCCTTATTATCCGATTGCAACCAATGTTGAAAACCATCGAGCGGCGCGGTAATTTTCCGGCGACTGAAATTCAAAAACGAATCATTTAATTGCGCAAGGCGTTGGCTGTCCTCTTGAAGTTTCTTTAAAGTTTGTTCGAGGATGACGGGATAATTTTTCTCACGCTCGCCGAAAATTTCCAACGTCACGTGTCCCGACAAATCTTCAACGCTAAAAATAATCTGCGGGTCGCTCGTCCAAAATCTGTGGAAGCCGTCGACGACTTCGCCCGCATTGCTCTCGAAAATTTCATGCGCCGCGCCATTAATCAAAACGCGATTCAGCTTGACGGAAATAAAATTTATGTCGGGGTCGAAACGCAGAAATTTAATCGGGTGATAAAGCTCGAAGGCAACGCGCCCATAAAATTTCCCAGCCGCATCGACGCCAATAATTTTTTCCGCAACCAAAGAAAAATCCTCGCCGTCGCTGATAAAAATTTCTGTTCGGAGCATGGAAAGTTTCTGCGCAAAGTTAAATATGTCAAAACTTCCGCCGTCGCGCAGAAAACTTTTTTCGTCGTAACCGTAGAGGGTTTTAATTTCAGCGGCATTGGCGGGGCTGTTCAACAAATCTTTAAGAAGTTCAAGCCCCGCGAGTTGGAAGGCGGCTCTATCTTTATCGAGGCAAATTTTAGCGTAGGCAAAACGGCGATTGATTTGCCCGTCGATAAAAAATTTCTCGGCTTCGGGGAAAACCTCCATAAAAAATTCGTTGTCCGTGAAGTTGTAGACGAACTCCCGCGCTATAAAATAAAATTCCAACTCTGCGCGGATAAGTTTGTCGTAAGTCGTCGCCGAAGTATTTTCTTGACGCGAGCGGCGAAGTCTAAACTTCGTAAGGCGTTCGGGCAAAATATAAATTTCCGCGTGCGAACAAAGCCGAATCCACATCAAATAATCGGGCAGTTGCCAAAAGCCGTGAACTTCATGCAGATGATATTTCTGAACAACTCCGCGGCGCAAAACTGCCGACGGATGACAAAGACAATTAGCATTATGAAAAAAATAATTCAGCCACTCCGCACGCGAACGATTAGGCTGGTCGAAAATATTTTTGTAAGGATCTTTGGCGTCAAGCGTCAACGAATCGCCGCGTTCGTCGACAAATTCAACCCACGTAAAACACGCCGCAAAATTTTCATTGGCGTCGAGGAAAGTAATTTGTTTCTCCAACTTATCGCAAGCCCATAAATCGTCGGAGTGATGAACCGCAATATATTCCCCCCGCGCAGATTGAACGGCGTCGCTTATCGCAAGAACCGTGCCGCGATTTTCCTCGTACAGAAAAGTTTTTATGCGTGGGTCGTCGAAAGTTTTAATAATGTCGCGGCTGTTATCGGCGGAGCCGTCGTCAACGATTAAAAGTTCAAAGTCCGTGAACGTCTGATTCAAGACGCTCTCAATCGCCGTCGCCACGTAAGCCGCATGATTATAACTGGTTAAAATTATGCTGACTTTAGGATTCGTCATTTACAACCTCCATGCTCGATAAATCGGCGATACAACCCGCCCAACTCAAACCGACGCCGTAGCCCGCAAGCATGACGCGCTTTAAATTTTTCGCGCCGGATTTTTTTATAACCTGTTCAATCGCAAGCGGCACACTTCCGGAAACTAAATTGCCCGTCGTAGAAATGTCGTTATGAAAAGGTACGTCGTTAAGATTTGCCTTGTCGCGCAGGTAAGTCATCATGAACTTGTTGGCTTGGTGGAAAATGCAATAGTCCAAATCTGCGCGGGATAAATTTGCTGATGTCAAAATTTTTTCGACGAGTGGCGGGACTTCGCGGAGAGTAAAATAAGTTATCGCCATGCCGTCCATAAAAATTTCGTAGTTGGAACGGTAATTGCCGTTGTCATCGGTTGAAAAAATTTCGGGATTATCACGCGGCATAAAACGACTGCCTCCGACGGGAATAATCAATTTGTCGTAGCGCGAACCGTCCGAGCCGAATACAAACGCCTTCAAACTTTCCGTGTCGCCGCCGTCAATCAAAGTAGCAGTAGCTCCGTCGCCGAATAAAGGACGCGTCGCTTTATCGCGAACGTTGATATATTTCGTGTAGACGCTCGACGTTATGAACAAAATTTTTTTGACAAGCCCCGTTTCAATCAAACCCTTAGCAACCGCAAGCCCGTAAATATAACCCGAACAACCCAAAGAAATATCCATAGTGCCGACAGATTTTTTCAAGCCGAGTCGATATTGCAAATGCGCGGAAGTGTGCGGACCAAGATGATCGGGGTGTTGAATGCAAAGCAAAATAAAATCAATCTCGTCGCGGTTAATGTTGTGCTCAGCAAAAAGTTTTTCGGCGGCTTTGAATGCCAAATCGCCCGCCGCTTCCTCCTTAGCAGAAACGTGACGATACTTCACGCCGATTTTTTTTATAAAACGGGCGTCGACAAGCTCCGAATTATTTTCAATCTGCGCGGGCAAGTAAGTTGAAATTGCTTTTATCCTCGCGAACATTTTTTATCTCCTAAAACTTTTTAGAATGGCGCAAATTTTCCTGACGTCGTCCTCCGTCAATTCGCCGTACATCGGTAAGCTCAAAACTTGTTGCCCGATAACATTTGCGACGGGAAGATTTTCAACTCGCGACGAATTCAGCTGACGATAGCAAGTATAATCGCTACACAACGGATGAAAATATTTGCGCGTGTAGACGTTGAAATTTTTAAAGGCGCCGTAAACATAATCCCGCGAACGCCCAAAAATTTTTTCGTCAATCCGAATCACACAATACTGATAGTTCAGCTTAACGTCCGCCGCGCAGTTCGGCATTAATTTTATCCCGTCAACGTCAGCAAGCTCTTCGTTATAAATCTTGTGCAGGCGAATTCGTTTCTGTCGTTCGTCTTCAACGTAGCCCAACATAATCCGCCCAATCGCCGCGCAGATTTCATTCAGCTTGCCGTTTATGCCGGGCATGACAACTTCTTCCTCGTTCTTGATACCAAAATTTTTCAGCAGGTCAATTCTCCGCTTAAGATTTTTATCGCCGTGAACCAACGCGCCGCCTTCGACGGTATGATAAAGTTTCGTCGCGTGAAAGCTGAACATTGAAATATCGCCGAAGTTCCCGATACCTCGCCCGTTAATTTCTACGCCGAATGCATGAGCCGCATCGTAAACAACGCGCAAACCGTATCTGTCAGCAACATCTTGAATTTTTTCAACGTCGCAGGGCGTCCCGAAGACATGCACAGCCAATATCGCAGTCGTGTGCGGCGTTATCATTGATTCAATTTTATCGGCGTCAATGTTCATGGTTTCTTTATCAACGTCGCAGAAAATCGGCGTGATATTGTTCCAACTCAAAACGTGCGGCGTCGCGGCAAAGGTAAATGGCGTCGTGATAACTTCTCCACTGAGCCTCAAACTTTGACACGCTACCATTAATGCTATCGTTCCGTTATTGAACAGCGACAGATACGGCACCTTTAAAGATTCTGTCAGCTCGCGTTCAAGCATTGTGTGTTGCGGTCCGTTATTCGTCAGCCATTTCGAGTTCCAGATGTCTTGCAATTTTTCCGTGACTTCCTCAAGCGTCGGGAAGACGGGGCGCGTCACGAAAATTATTTTTTCAAACGGTTCAAGATTCGTCATCAGCTTTCTCCTTAGCTTTCTCCTTGCGAATTTTTTCAGCCGCCTTAGCGTCAATTTTCTCCAAATATTTCAGCGGCACGGTGTGAGGATTCTTTTTAGTCAGCTCGTAAACTTTTCTGTAACTTTCCTCAGCCTGCGCGGAATTATTTTGCTCATCAAAAATTTCTGCCTGCAACTTGTAACTGATTGGATTGTTATCGTCAAGGTTCAAGGCGCGGTCGATGTCCTCCAACGCCAAATCCAATTCGCCGCGCATGTGCCGAACGTCTGCTCGATTTAAAAAATTATACAAGTTCGCCGAGTCTTTATCAACAGCCGCATTAGCATCAGCAAGCGCACCGTCGTAATCGCCGCAAATCGCCTTCGCCCGCCCGCGTATCCCTAAACATTCCGCAATATCATCTTGATTCTTTGCGTTCAAAGCTCGCTCAATCTGTTTAAGCGCAAGTTCGCCCTGCCCGTAATCGTTATAAATATCGGCATTGACGCGGAGTTGAGTCGCCGCCTTTGCCTTAGCAGAATCCGCTTCCGATTTTATTTTCGCCCAAGAAATTTTCCGCGCCTCATCAGCCTCACGAATCCTTTGCCGCGTTCGAGGATTTTCATACTTATAAGCAAGCTCCACTAACGTCTGAACCTTATCGCCCAAATTGTACAGCCTCGACAACTCGCGCACTTCCCGATAAGCAAAATCATCATTCAAAAAATCTGTCTGATTATCCTCGCGCCGAAATTTCCAAGCGTCAATCGAATCATAATCATGAAACGCCTTAGCCAAGCCGCCCGCAAAAAGATAAGCATTAATCGCCGCCGAAGTCGTATCGTCGCCCGCGTTCATCGAATAAAAAATTTCGCGCCCGTCAATCAAAACTTTGTAAGCGCGATCAATCTTGCGAACTGTGACGTGCCCGCCGCCGTAGTTGCTCATCAGCTCCGCCATCTTAGCTTCGCGTTTATCGGTGTCGGGGTGGTCGCTGAAAGTTTCATCACTGCTTTTATCGTGCGCGTCGAACTCCAAGAAATTTGTTGTCTCGTATCGGACGTAATAGCCAAGACGATTCATAGCCGCCGCGCCGCCGCCCGGATTAAAGCCCGCGCTCGTCATCAGATAAAAGCCGCCCTCGTCCGCCGCGTACTCGACAGGCACGTTAATATTTTTTGCGATTGAATAATCAACCATCCCCGCGAATTTCCCCCAATCAATATTCCTGCCGTTGTCGGCATTCATGCCAATCATCATCGCGCCGAGCCTCTGAGCAACTGCCTGCGCGTAACTTTTAGCGGAATGCTGTTCAAGCCCGTGAATCATTTCGTGCGCGAGGACAGCGGCAATCATATTTTCATTGCTGTTCAAATTGCGAACGAGCCCGCGATTGACAGTGATATAATTCATCGGGTAGCAGGCGGCGTTAAATTTTTCGTCGTCGTTGACGCTCCACACGAACGGCAAAGAATTTACGCGCAATTCATATTGTCCGCCGTTTACCAGCCGCGTCATCACCGAATCAACAATCTCAACGTCGCGTTTATTTTTATCGACGCCGTTTTGTTTTCTGTCTTGTTTACGAACTGCCATTTGAGCTTCGGCGTTATTTCCGAGCGCGAGCATTTCTCGGAGTGTCGATTGATAAGCCGCCAAAACTCCGAGAGCCTCCGCCGCGATAGCCCAGGCATCAGCCGCATAAACCTGCGCGGAATTTAAAATCATCGTCAGCGCAATCATCAGCGCGATTAAAAATTTTTTCATGTCAATCACCGCGCAGATTATACTACAAAATCAATCGGTTTGACAGCGCGGCGTTCGTGATATAAAATTCGGCGCGAAAAATAAGCTCGTACTCTTCAGCGAGAGGAGACGAGACTTGGAGGTTTTTCTTATGAAACAAAATAATCGTGCGTTGAACGACGCGCAAAAGTTCAGCTTGGCCAGGCGCGAGGCAATTTATACGGGGCTTGCGTTGGCGGGGCTGATTATTTTTTGGTTAATCGCGGGATTCGGGACGGCATCGCTCGACGTGAAAATTTTTCACTTGCCGTTGTGGGCTGTACTCGGTAGCGTGGGCGTGTGGTTCGTCGCAATTTTTATCAGCGCGCTCTTGAGCAAAGTTTTATTCAAAGACGTTGACTTGGGAGGCGAGGACGATGGCTGAAGGGAATTTGTCTGCACTTTTGCCGCTGATATTTTTTATGTTCGTCATGGTCGCGATAAGTATTTTTGTGCGACATAAGCAGGCGGAAAAAAATTTTGTCAGCAATTATTTTGTTGGCAACAGGCAACTGGGCGGCTTTGTATTGGCAATGACAACGGTCGCGACTTACAGCTCGGTATCAAGTTTCGTTGGCGGTCCGGGCATGGCGTTTCAAGTCGGCTTCGGTTGGATTTATATGGCAGTCGTTCAAGTGACGGCGATATTTTTAGTGCTGGGGATTTTCGGTAAGCGCGTTGCTTTGTTGGCGAGGAAATTAAATGCGGTTACAGTCGTCGATATAATCCGCGCAAGATTTCAATCGGATTTTTTAGCGGCAGTGGCGGCGTTCGTGATAGTTTTATTTTTCTGCGGAACGATGACGGCGCAATTTGTCGGCGGCGCGAAATTATTTTCTGCAGTGACGGGCTACAGTTACGAGGCGGGATTAATTTTATTTGGGCTGACGGTTGTTATTTATACTTCGATTGGCGGCTTCCGTGCAGTCGCGTTGACTGATACTTGTTGCGCGTTGATTATGATGATTGGAATTGTTTTATTGCTGAAATATGTTTTGGCGGCGGGCGGCGGCTACGAAAATATTATGACGACGTTGGAGACGAATAACCCTGAAATTTTTGAGCCGTTTAGTTTCGGGAACATGCCTTGGACGATTTATTTTACGCAATGGCTTTTGGTAGGCATTTGCACAATCGCGTTGCCTCAATCGGTCGTGCGCGGTATCAGCTACAAAAATACTCACGGGCTTCATCAAGCGATGCTTATCGGGACGGTCGTCGTCGGCTTCATGAATATCGGGATAAATTTCACGGGGATTTTGGCGCACGGAGTTTTGACGGGCACGGCGGCTGATTATGGCGGCGTCGACAACATTATCCCTACGACGATTGTTAAGGCGATGCCTCCCGAACTCGTGGGCTTGGCGATAATCGGACCTTTAGCCGCGAGCATTTCGACAATCTCCGGACTTTTAATCGTGGCGTCGAGCGCGATAATCAAAGACGTTTACCTCCACTACGCCGAAAAAAATAATCGAGTTGTTACGCCTGCGCGGGTAAAATTTTTATCAATGGCAACGACGGCGATAATCGGCGCGGCAGTCTTCGTGATAGCTTTGACACCGCCGAGTTTGATTTGGCTGATAAATATGTTCGCGTTCGGAGGATTGGAGACGGCATTTTTCTGGACGTTGTTACTCGGATTATTTTGGAAGCGGGCAAATAAATTGGGCGCGATGTTATCCATGACGGGCGGCACGATAATTTATTGCGCGACACAAGCGGCGGGCTTTAAAATTTTCAACCTCCACCAAATTACAATCGGGATAAGTTGTTCGCTGATTTTATTTTTAATCGGCTCGTATCTCGGCAAACGTTCCGACGAATCAACGCTGAAAATTTTCTTCCCATAAAAAAATTATCCCCCGCGCAGATTGTTGCGTAGGGGATTTTTTTTGTCACTGAAAATTTATTAAGTCGCGACGAACTTATTTTTGCTGTTGATTTTATAAGTTGCGTTGTCAATGTGGAAGGTTGTCGCCGTGAAATTCTTAAACGTTATGGAGTTGTTATTGTCGAATTTCAACGTGACTGCCTTATTGTTCTTGCTGTAGGACGCCGTGAACTCGATACCATCAAGCGTCAGCGTGTCGTCGTTGTCGAAGCCGAAGATAACATCCTTACCGTCGCCGAGTTCGTAGAAGAAAGTATCCGCGCCTGCGTCGCCCCAAAGTGAATCATTACCTTTGCCGCCCTGAAGCGTATCATTATCGGAGCCGCCATAAATTTTATCGTTACCGTCACCGCCCGACAAATCATCATTGCCGTTGCCGCCGTAAATTGTATCGTTACCTGCCTCGCCTAAAAGAATGTCATCATCATCGCCGCCGTCGAGAGTGACGCTCTGCGCGTATCCATCCCAGCGACCGCTACTGTTGTTAATGGTGTCGTTGCCTGCCTCGCCCTTTACCAGCACATGATAGCCACCGGCATAATTATCAAGGTAATCGTTGCCGTCGCCACCCAGCATTGTTACATTATCGGGTTTATCATTGTAAAGCGAATCCTTACCCTTGCCGCCAATCATCGTCACGAAGTCGCCCGTGTTGTACAAGTAATCGTCTTCGTTCGTCCCGCTGATAACCGTGTTATTCCCCCGCGCAGATTTTTGCAAAAAATTTTTTCCGATTAAACGGTTACGTTGCTCTGTGACTTGAATTTATTTTCAGAGTGTGCTAGATTATTTGCGGCTTAAAAATTTCTGGGAGGTTTTAATCTCATGGCAATCAGTTTGAAAAAAGGACAGAAAGTTGACCTCACGAAGACAAACCCCGGCTTGAAAAATATTTTAATCGGGCTCGGCTGGGATACGAACAAATACGACGGCGGCTCGGATTTTGATTTGGACGCTTCGGTTTTCCTGCTCGGCGCAAGCGGCAAAGTCAACAGCGACGATGATTTTGTTTTCTACGGGAACCTTAAGCACAAGAGCGGCGCGGTTGAACATCTCGGCGATAACTTGACGGGCGCGGGCGAAGGCGACGATGAAGAAATTAAAATCGACCTCAGCAAAGTCCCCGAAAACGTCGAGAAAATTGATTTCACCGTCACGATTTACGAGGCTGACGAACGTAAGCAAAACTTCGGGCAAGTCGAAAATGCTTTTATTCGCGTCGTGAACGCTGAGAATAATCAGGAACTTATCCGCTACGATCTCGGCGAAGATTTTTCTATCGAGACGGCAGTTGTTATCGGCGAACTTTATCGCAACAAGGGCGAGTGGAAGTTCAACGCCATTGGTTCGGGATTCAGCGGCGGCTTGGCGGCTCTCGGCAAAAACTACGGCGTTAATGTGTGATTAGGAACTAGGAACTAGGGATTAGTGGTTAGTGGTTAGGGAAAATTTCTAATCGCTAACCACTTTTGCCTTGAAAGGAGAAATTTATCATGGCTGTTAATCTTCAAAAGGGACAAAAAGTTTCACTCAAAAAATCCAACGGCAGTAAACTTTCCAAACTCATGGTCGGGCTCGGTTGGGACGCAGTTGAAAAAAGCGGCGGCTTCTTCAGCAATTTGTTCAGCGGCAAAAAAGATATTGACTGCGACGCTTCGGTTTTCGTTTGTCAAGGCGGCAAGTTCGTTGACAAGGAAGATTTGGTTTACTTCGGCAACCTCGAACATAAAAGCCACGCGATTAAGCATATGGGCGACAACTTAACTGGCGAGGGCGAAGGCGATGACGAACAAATTTTTGTCGACCTCGATAAAATTCCCAGCCAATACGATAAGCTGATTTTCGTCGTCAACATTTATAAAGCCGTCGACCGCAAGCAACATTTCGGCATGATTAAAAACGCTTACATCCGCATTGTTGATTCCGATTCTAACGAGGAACTTTGCCGCTTCAATCTCAGCGACGATTATACTGATATGCTCTCGATGATTGCGGGCGAAGTTTACAGGCGCGGCAACGAATGGAAATTTAACGCCGTCGGCTCCGGCACGACTGATACGGGACTCAGCACTTTATCGCAGAGGTTTGTTTGAATGGCGAAGAATCCTCCCGCCGTCTCCGTGATTATCGCGATGTATAACGCGGAAAAATATATCGGCGAATGTTTGACGAGCCTCGCGAATCAGACATTCCAAAACTTTGAGATTATCATTGTCGATGATTGCTCGACCGACGGCTCCCGCGCAGTCGTCGAGAATTTTTTTGCGACATTCGGCGGCAGATTGAGGCTCGCGACAATTTCGATAAACAGCGGTTGTTCAGCCCTTCCGAGAAATTTGGCATTGGAGGCGGCTCGCGGCAAGTACATTTATTTCCTCGACAGCGACGACCTTTTAAGCGAAACGGCTTTGGCGGAGCTTTATGACGTTGCGGAGAAATTCAAAGCGGATGTTGTTCATTGCGATAAAGCTTTTGCGTTCTTCGACGCGGACGGAGTAAGCGGTGCGGAGCCTATAAAATTTCAGACGGGCGAATTTGTCACGGAGCCGACGCTTGAAACTTTTGACATTGGCGAACGCGTTACGGACTTTACGCAGAAAAAATATTTATGGTGGGCTTGCAATAAACTTTTCCGCCGCAAACTTTTAATCGATAACAAAATTACATTCCCCGCGATAAGAAATTATGAGGATTTTGTTGTCGTGTTTAAATGTTTGTGCCTCGCGAAAAATTATGTCCGCGTGCCGTTCGTGAGTTACTATTATCGCATAAGAGAGGATTCACTTTCTCACGAAGGCATTGACATTGCGCGGTTCGTCGGCAATTTGTTGGTAGTCGTTAAGAGTTTAGATGATTTTATGAGCGGCAGAAAATTTTTTGAGGAAAATCTCCGGTACAAGTACGAGGCTATAAATTTTTTTATGCAGGAACGTTTGGATACTTTCTCTAAAAATTTCATGGTTAATCACGACATCAGCGACCTGTATGAGTTCTTTAGTAAAAAAATTTTTTCCGTCAAACCTCAAGATAATGTCGCGCTGACGGCTTATCTGTTCATGGCGGCGAACGTCTTAAAACTTTACACAACTCAACAGGAGATGGAGATATATTCTCTCAGAAATCAAGTAGACACACTTAAAAAAATAATTTTGGAGGTTGTAAATTGAAAATCACAGGTTTAACCGATGCGCAAGTTCAAGAGGCTAAGGCGAAGTTCGGCGATAACTCCATAACCGAACAGGCTCGCGAAGGCTTCTGGGATAAGCTCAAGGGGAATTTCGACGACCCGATTATAAAAATTTTAATCTTCGCGCTGTGTTTGAATGTATTTTTTGCGTTCATGGGCAAGGCGGAGTGGTATGAATCAGTCGGCATAGCGATGGCGGTTTTGCTCGCGACGCTCGTATCAACTTTCTCCGAATATAAAAACGAAAGCGCGTTCCAAAAGTTACAAGGCGAGGCGTCGCTGATTAAGTGCAAAGTCTATCGTAATGGCGTCGTCACAGAAATTCCGATTAACGAAATAACGATGGGCGATTGCGTCATGTTGCAGACGGGCGATAAAATTCCTGCCGACGGCGTGATTATCGACGGCTCAATCCAAGTCGACCAATCGATTCTCAACGGCGAGGCTAAGGAAGAAACTAAAACTCCCGCGTCCGACGCCGCTACCGACGCCGAAGCCGCACAAAGTTCAGACTTTTTGAATCCGCATAAAGTTTTCCGCGCAGCAGTCGTAGCGGGTGGAAGTGCCGTCATGCGGACTGTAACGTTGGGCGATAATACTGTTTACGGGAAAATTGCCGGCGAACTTCAAGTCGACGAAGACCGCGATACTCCGTTGAAATTAAAACTCGGCGACCTCGCGGGGCAAATTTCTAAGTTCGGTTATATCGGCGGTATCGCGATTGCCGTTGCGTTTATGTTCGAGCGTATCGTTATTCAAAATAATTTCGACGGCGCGTTGATGGCGGCTTACTGCTCCGATTGGATGAACATTTTAAACAGCCTCGTTGAAGCGGTTATGCTCGCCGTTATAATTATCGTTATGGCGGTGCCTGAAGGTTTGCCGCTGATGATTGCGATTGTCTCCGCGCAGAATATGGGCAAGATGTTAAAGGATAACGTCCTCGTCCGTAAAATTTCGGGCATTGAGACGGCAGGCAGTTTGAATTTACTTTTCAGCGATAAGACGGGAACGATAACCAAAGGCTTGCTTGAAGTTGTTACGTTCCTCGACGGCACGGCGACTTTTACAGACAGTTTTGACAAGCTCAGTAAAAAAATTCAATCGTTAATATCGCTCAGCGTCCGATTCAACAGCGGCGCAGTCATTACCGGCGATAAAATTGTCGGCGGCAACATGACGGATAGGGCGTTGTTAGGTTTTGTTATCGGCAAGGACACGCCCCCCAATGTCAAGGTTGGCGATACCGTTCCTTTCGACAGCGCAAAAAAATATTCTATGGCGAAAGTCAGCGGCGATTATAATCTTTGGCTTATCAAGGGCGCGCCCGAACGTCTCCTCGACAAGTGCAGTTACTATTACGACGCCGACGGCAATAAGCAAACACTTTCCTCGACCGCGCAGATTAATGCCAAGATTGATGAGCTCGCCAATCGCGCTATAAGAACTCTCGCGCTTGTCACTTACGACGGCGAAGTTACCGACGGCAACATTCCCGACAGCGGCTTGACGTTTGTTGGAGTCATGGGCATTCGCGACGACGTGCGCCCCGACGCGATTAAAGCTATCGAACAAGTTCACAGCGCAGGCGTTCAAGTCGTCATGATAACCGGCGACAGGAAAGAAACCGCGCAGGCGATTGCTAAAGAGGCGGGGCTCCTTGAAATTGACGATGGCATTGTCATAACCAGTGCCGAACTCAACGCCATGAGCGACGACGAAGTTAAACAAAAGCTCCCGAAACTCCGCGTCATTGCCCGCGCACTCCCGACTGATAAAAGCCGTTTGGTTCGTTTGGCGCAAGAATTAAATTTAGTTGTCGGGATGACGGGCGACGGCGTCAACGATTCTCCTGCGCTCAAAAAAGCTGATGTCGGTTTTGCAATGGGCGGCGGTACTGAAGTTGCGAAGGAAGCCAGCGAAATTGTTATCCTCGACGACAACTTTAAATCGATTGGCAAGGCGATTCTTTACGGGCGCACAATCTTTAATTCAATCCGCAAGTTTATAATCTTCCAGCTTACAATCAACGTCAGCGCAGTTTTGATTTCGTTTGTATGTCCTTTGCTCGGCTTAGAAAATCCGTTGTCCATTACGCAAATCCTTTGGGTCAATCTGGTTATGGATACGCTTGCGGCATTGGCATTCGGCGGCGAACCGGCTTTGGATAGATTTATGGAAGAGGCTCCTAAACGTCGCGACGAGCCGATTATTAACAAATACATGTACAGCGCGATTGGTACGGGAGCTTTGTGGGGATTTGCGATGGGGCTCGTATTTTTGCTGACGGATTTTTCACGCGACCATTTTAGAGACTTCAACCCCGAAGGTGTCAATATCACATTCGGCGGCGATTCAGTCTACGTTCTCACGGGTTACTTCGCGTTCTTTATTTTCTTGGCAGTCTTCAACGCATTCAACGCCCGCACTGACAGAATAAATCTTTTCGACAACATAAGCGGCAACAGCGGCTTCTTAAAAGTTATGGGCTTAATCGTCGTTGTTCAAATTGCAATGACATATCTTGGCGGCGCGATTTTACGTTGCTACGGTTTGACGGCGAATGAATGGCTGTTTGTCATCGCCATGAGTTTTACGATTATTCCTGTGGATATTTTACGCAAGCTGATTGTCGGCTCTAAGTAAAACTTTATCTCGTGACAAAAAAAACCTGCCGATTGAGCAGGTTTTATTTTTTTATCCGCCGTTGAATCTCAGCGCGAACATTGTAATATCATCCGATTGTTCAGCTTCGCCGACGTGTTCAGCTACATCAGCGCGGACATTCTTTAACAAAATTTCTAACGGTGCCGCGCAGTCCGTCGCGTTCATAAATTTTATCAAGCGTTCGGGCAAATATTCTTCATCTGAAACGTTCAATGCCTCCGTCACGCCGTCCGTATAAATAAACAGCAAGTCGCCGCGTCTAAGCAAAATTTTCTGTTCGACAAAAGTTATTCCGTCCATTGCTCCGAGTACAAAATTTTTCTTTACGTCGAGGAACTCACAATGATTATCGCGATAAATAACGGGCGGATTATGCCCCGCGTTGACGAAAATAAATTCACCCGTCTCCAAATCCAAAACGCAGATAAAAGCCGTCACGAACATCATAGCCTCGTTGTTGGCGCAAAGTTGCTCATTAGCGGCGGCAACTACCGGTGCCAAACCATTCTGCTTATAAAAACTCGCGGCAAAATTATTCAGAATCGTTTTGCTGATAACCATAAACAGCGCGGCTGGAATGCCTTTGCCCGAAACGTCAGCAACTGTTATCGCCAAATGTTTCTCGTCCAAAAAATAAAAGTCATAAAAATCTCCGCCCACTTCTTTTGCAGGCGTCATCGTCGCATAAAGTTCAAAGTCACTCCGCGAAGGAAAATCTTTTGGCAACATCCCGCGTTGAATTTCCGTCGCAACGTCAAGCTCGGTTGCAATGCGTTCCTTCTCCGCCGTGACTTTCGTTAAATTTTTCATGTAGGTTTGAAGTTCATCAGTCATGGCGTTAAAGCAAGTCGCGAGGTGTTCGATTTCGTCGCCCGTTTTTATGTTTAATTTTTTATCGAGTTTACCGCTAGAAATTTCTCTTACACCGTCGGCGAGTTCGTGAATCGGCTTGACAAATCGCCGCGAAAGTCCCGTGCTCATTAAAAATAAAATTATCAGCAGGGCAACGGGTATCGCACCGGCAACGTCGTTTAAATAAGAATGCTCCCGCCGCATTTGCGCTTGCAGATTGGCGACTTGCTCTTGAAAATAATCGCGAGTGCCTTGAGTTTCGCTTAAAACTTCTTCCTCCGAAATAATCATGCCGAAACTCCAGCCCGCTGACGGCACGGGAGCGAACGCTAAATAAAAATTCTTCCCGTTCAAAGTCACCGGCAAAACACCTTGATTGCCATTAACCATCTGCGCGGCAGCCGTCGCTAAAGTTTGTTCGGAACTGTTACGCAAATCGCGCCCGCCCGAACGCGTCGTAAGATCATTGTCAACATTTACGGCAAGCGCGCCGCTCTCCTGCGAAGAAAAAATTATCTCGCCGCGCCCATTCAAAACAAAATTAACACTGCCCTTGCCCGCCGTCAATTTGTTAATCTCGTGGTAAAGGTCGGTGTTGGGAGAATCTAAGCCTGCAATTCCGATAAGATTGCCCGCCGCGTCGTAGAAAGGAGCCGACGCTCCAACTTGCTGATAACCATCCGCCTCAATCGTGCGATACAAATCGGAGATAACCGGCGCATTGGCATTTTTAGCGGCAACGTACCAAGGACGCTTGCGAGGGTCGAACTCGTAAATCCGCTCTTGAGAAAAGTAAATCGGATTATAAAAATCAGTCTTGCCCTCAGCGTCGAGGACGAGGCGGGCGCACATGTACCAACCCTTTTCGCCGCCAACAAAAGCCGTCGCATTGTAACCCGTGTAACTTTTTAAAAGTTCAGTCAAGACATCGGAAACGTTAGCGGCAAGTTCAAGCTCGCGTTGAATTTCGGGCGTGATGTTGTCGCGAATGTCGGGGGCGTAAATCCGATAAAGTTCAGCGTTTTTAATTGGAACATTGCGCGGGTCGGGTAAAGTTTTCGGCGAATAATTTTCGGGGTGTGTAAATATTTCCGCCACTGCATCCGCCAAAATTTCTGCCTGCTCACGAGTAATTTTCATTTCTCTATCAATGAATTGCGCTTTAGCCTCTGCCAATTCGCCGAGCGTCTGCTTAAGCTGTTCAATCAAAAGGTTATCGGTGTAAGTCGCGCTGTTCTCGCCGAGTTCAACGCTCATCTCCGCCATATCGCGTTCAACAACATTCTTGGCGAAGTACGAAAAAATTCCCAGCACAATAAACGTCGTCAGCCCCGCGCCGAGTACTAACATCAAAACTTTTTTGTGAATATTGAACTTCACAATCAATTCTCCCAACCGAGTTGCTTTGCCTTGACAAAATCTTCCTGCGAATGTTTAACATCGCCAAGAGCTTTGTAACATTCGCCGCGCCTGCGATAAGTCAACGCGCTTGCATGGAACGGACTAAACTCAACCGCTTTGCTGAAATTCGGAATCGCCTTGTTGTACTTGCCAAGCTCCATGTAAGCAACCCCTAAACCGTTGTAAGCCTCGCCGATATTCGGATTGAGTTCAATCGCCCGCTGATAATAGAAAATGCTTTTGTCGTATTCGAGCTTGCCGTTGTAAATGTTGCCGACAGTCGCCCAAGCCCAAGCATTTTTAGGATTTAACGCTAAAGATTCACTCGCCAAAGGTGCCGCCGCGTCAAATTTTTCTTCGTCGCAAAGTTTCCGAGCCGCCCTTATATTTTCTGTGGCGGAAGCAATTTTCTTGGCTTGCGAGAAATCTGCGCGGGCTTTATCCTTATTGCCCAGAGCTTGAAAGCATTCGCCGCGCCCTTTGAAAGCGTTGCCGTTATTCGGGTCGAGATTAACCGCCTTGTTGTAATTCGTGAGCGCGTTCGTGTAATCGTTTTGAGATTTATAGAACAAGCCGAGTTTCTCATAAACCGCCGAATTAGTCGCGTTAAGTTCCATTGCCTCGTTCAAAAGGGACAAGACGTTATCCATTTTGCCCGCGCTCATAAGGTTGCCGGCTTCCTCAGCTTTTTTGTTCGACAGGTAAAGTTTTTCGTTTTCATCATTGATTGGCGGAGGAGGAATTGAATTGGTTGCGGTGCCGTTTTCGGAACCTTGCAAGCGGCGATTCAAATCTTCCGGGTCAATGTCTACTTTAACAGTCGCCCGAACGATTAAATCTATCCGCTCGAAAGTAACTTCCAAAACTTTTAAAATCGCGCCTGTCCGCGAAGTGATAACGTCCTCGACGAGTTCCATATCCTCCGTGCGCGAGCGGCTTGTCACTAAAACGCCCGCCTTCTCCAAAGCATTGCGCATAGCTTTTTCCTTCGCGCCCTGTCTGGCAATTTCAAGGGTATCGCGTTCGCCCATTGCGTATTCGCCGACGCCCGTATAAGTTTTAAATTCGGCGTTCGTCGTCGGCATAAAGAGCAAACTTCCGATAATCGCCGCTGTCATTAAAAATTTCCTCAAGATTTATCTCCTCCATTGAATCTTAAAGCAAACATTGTTATATCATCAGACTGTTCAGCCGCCCCAACGTGTTCAACTACATCAGCGCGAACATTCTTTAACAAAATTTCTAACGGTGCCGCGCAGTCCGTCGCGTTCATAAATTTTATCAAGCGTTCGGGCAAATATTCTTCCTCCAAAACGTTTAATGCCTCCGTCACCCCGTCTGTATAAATAAACAGCAAGTCGCCGCGCCCAAGTAAAATTTTCTGTTCGACAAAAGTTATTCCGTCCATTCCTCCAAGTACAAAATTTTTCTTAACGTCAAGGAACTCGCAATGATTATCGCGATAAATAACGGGCGGATTATGCCCCGCGTTGACGAAAATAAATTCACCCGTCTCCAAATCTAACACGCCGATAAAAGCCGTCACGAACATCATGGCCTCGTTGTTGGCGCAGAGTTTATCATTGGTAGCGGCGACGACTTCGGCAAGCCCCTCGCGATTGTGCGTCGAGACCATAAAATTATTCAAGATAGTTTTGCTGATAACCATGAACAGCGCGGCAGGAATCCCCTTACCCGAAACATCAGCAACCGTTATCGCCAAATGTTTTTCGTCCAAAAAATAAAAGTCGTAAAAATCTCCGCCCACTTCTTTTGCCGGCGTCATCGTCGCATAAAGTTCAAAGTCATTCCGCGCAGGTATATCTTTCGGCAACATCCCGCGTTGAATCTCCGTCGCAACATCAAGCTCGGTTGCAATACGTTCTTTCTCCGCCGTAACGCGCGTTAAATTTTTCATGTAGGTTTGAAGTTCATCAGTCATAGCGTTAAAACAAGTCGCGAGATGTTCGATTTCGTCGCCCGTGTGAATGTTTAATTTTTTATCGAGTTTGCCGCCGGAAATTTCTCTGACGCCGTCGGCGAGTTCATGAATCGGCTTGACGAATCGCGCTGAAACTTTTTTGCTCGCCAGTAAAAAAATGTAACTCAGCCCCGCCAATAAAAATGTTCCCGCAAAAGTCATCATAAATAATTTGTCTTGCAGGCGCGAAAGAAAACCTTCAATCTGCGCGAGGAAATAATTTCTGCTATCGGCGGCGGCGGCGGCAATGTCTTTGCGTAAAGTCAGCGTGCCGAAACTCCAGCCGATATTTTTCATGGGCGCGAACGCCAAATAATATTCTTCTCCGTCGACAGTCACGGGCAAAATGCCGCTCTCGCCGCTTGACATTTTATTTGCCGCTTCCGCTAATGTTGACGATGAACTTTGCCGTAAATCTTTTCCGCCCGAAGTCGCTACCAAATCGCCTTGAGTGCGCGAGGAGAAAATTACTTCGCCTTTATCATTCAAAACAAAACTGAGGCCGTTCGCGCCAATCGCCGTTTCTTCAATCGCTTTGTAAATGTCGGCACTCGAAACGTCAAGCCCGACAACGCCCGCCACGCCGTTTCTGTCGTAGTAGGGCGCGGAACAACCAATCAACTGGTATTCGTCGGTGTCAATGTTCGTGTACAGGTCGGAGAAAACCGCGTCGCCCGCATTAATCGCGTTAATGTACCAAGGACGTTTGCGCGGGTCGTATTTATTAATTTCTTCGTCGGTTACGGGGCTGAATTCTTGTCCGGGAAAAACACTGCTGCAAATAAACCAGCCGTGCCGCGAGCCGACATAGAAGGAAGATTTATAATCTTTGAATGGTTTCGCCAGAGGCATAAGAAAAGTGCGAATGTTGCCCGCGATTAAAAGTTCGGATTGAATTTCGGGCGTAAGATTTTTTTTGAGTTCGGGCGCGTAAATAACGTAGCTCTCGCCCATTTTTACGGAAGAACTGCGCGGGTCGACAACGGCAACGGGTTTATAATCGGCGGGGTTTGAAGCAATTTTAGTCATCATCCGCGACAAAATTTTTACGTCCGAGCGAATCAAATCCATTTCGTTGGCAATAAATTCTGCGCGGGCAGTCGCAACTTCGCTGAGCGTGTTCTTTAATTGATAGGTCATAAGCGTTTCAGTAAAATTCGCGCCCGCCTTGCCGACATTTTCGCCGAGTTCAGTCATCTCGCCGCGCACGACGCTCATGCCGTAAAAAGAAAGACCGCTCAACGTCAAGAATGACAATATCCCCGCCGCCAAGACAAGGACGAGCAGTCTTTTTTGTATGTTCCACTTCATCGGCGCGACCTCAGAAAAATTTTTTCAAGCGCAGAATATTATTGCCGCCGGAATATTCGTAAGCAACTTCGTCGACATTCTTTTTGACGAGGAAAATCCCCAGCCCGCCAATGTCGCGTTCTTCAAGGGCAAGCGTCGTATCGGGATCGGGTTTTTCAAGAGGATTGTAAGGTTTGCCGCCGTCAATGAATGTCATCAAAACAGCGGAAGGATTTTCTTCAAACTCAACGCAAAAAGTCGCCGAGCCAATTTCAGGATGATAGGCGTAGCTTGAAATGTTCACAAAAACTTCTTCGATAACAAGTTCCAACTGCATTAAAATTTTCATCGGAAAATCGTGAGCCTCAAGTTGTTCCGTCGCGAAGTCTATAACCTTCTGCAAATTCTCAACCGTCGCCTCAATCGTAATTCTTTCCATAAAAAAATTTCTCCGTCAAACAATCGTCATTAAACTCGCGAAACCCGTCATGTCTAAAACTTCCAAAACCGATTCGCTGACGTTGGTAAGTTTCATCGCGCCTTGTTTATTCATACGCTTTTGAGCCACGAGTAAGACGCGCAGTCCCGCTGACGCAATGTATTTGAGTTCCGCTAAATCGAATGTTAAATCTGTTATTCCGTCGAGCGCGGTTGTTAATACTTTGGAAAGTTCCGGCGCACTTGCCGCGTCGAGCCTCCCGATAACTTTGATTGTCAATGCGTTGCCGGATTGTTCCTGTTTGATTTCCATTTTACATTTCCTTTCTTGCAGCGATATATTTGTTGACAGCGGTAATAAGTTGCATAACGTCGAAGGGCTTGGCAATGTGATAATTCATGCCGCTCTCCATACTCATGCGTTTATCTTCGTCGCGACTGTTGGCACTCAGCGCGATAATCGGCAGGACTTTAGCGTCGAGGCGGTCAAGGGCACGGATTGCGCGCGTCGCTTCGTAACCATTCATTATCGGCATTTGAATATCCATTAAAACTAAATCGTAATAACCGGGCGGGTGCTTAATAAAAACTTCCACAGCTTCCACGCCGTCGGCAACCGTCTCAACTGAAAAGCCCGACTCCTCCAAAATTGTTTCGGCGAGCATTCGATTAAGTTCAATATCATCAACCAGAAGAATTCGATTGCTCAGATTGTTATCGTCGGAAATTTTTTCAATGGCAACGGCGTTATCGTCATTCTCGCGATAAATTTTGAACGGCAAGCCGACGGTAAAAGTTGAGCCCGCGCCTTTTTTGCTGACGGCGTCGATTGAACCGCCCATCGCGTCGAGAAGTTTTTTAGTTATCGTCAAGCCGAGCCCCGTGCCTTGAATGCCGCTTTTAGTCGAAGTTTCCTCGCGTTCAAAGCTCTCGTACATGCGCTTCATAAAATTTTCGTCGATACCAATGCCGTCGTCTTCAACAATGAACTCGCAACGAACGTAGCCCGAATCAGAAACTTTTTTCTTGCGCGCCGTAACTTTGACGTGCCCGCCGCTCGGCGTAAATTTTATAGCGTTATCAATCAGCGCGGAGAGAATTTTCCTAAGGTTCACGTCGTCGGTGTAGACGAGTTCACGCGGCAAATCGATTGAACTTTCCAGAGAAATATTTTTAGCTTCCGCCCGTTGCTTAAAGATTTGCAGGACGCTTTGAACTTGTTCCGCCAAGTCGCAAATTTCATTTCTCAACTGTGTTTTGCCGTAAGTTATCTTGCTCATGTCAAGCAAGTCATTAATCAACGTGAGCATTTGACGGCTACTTTCGTCGACGTTCGCCAGATAATTTTTTAAAAGTTCGGGCTCGTTTAGATGTCGCAGTGCCAATTCCGTAAAGCCTCTGATTGAATTGAGCGGCGTTAAAATATCGTGCGAAATATTGAACAGGAACGCCGCCTTAACTTCGTTCGCTTGCTTTGCTTTATCCAATTCTATCTCCATGCGCAACTTTTCCTCCTGCATTTGCCGCCGTTCGGTTATGTCGCTGATAAAAACGTAAAAAGCGTCGCCGTGTTCGGGGAAGGTAGCAAAGTGCCCGTAATCGTCAATCCAACGAATTTCGCCATCCTTGCGCGTGATTCGATACTCCACGTGGTCGAGGCGGTCATTATCGGGATTGGCGATTTGCTCCTCGATTGACGATTGAATTTCAGCAAAATCATCGGGATAAACCATTCCGCGAAACGTGTAGCCCGTCAGCTCTTTGAACTCCTCCAAATCCGCACAACCGTAAATGTCCAGAACTTCGCTGTTGGCGTAGAAAAGTTCGTAAGGTTCTTTGGCAGAGTAAACGAAAAATCCGCCCGGTACTTGCTCGGATAACCACTTCAACATCGGCAATACCTCGTATAAATATTTCTTGCCCAAAAAATTATCTTTTGCCATTTTGCTTCCCCGCAATCAGCCAAAAATTTTTTCGCGATAATATCACAACGCGGCAATTTTTTACAAGTGTTCCTCAAGCTTTAGGATTATGTCTCGAAGTTCAGCGGCACGTTCAAATTCCAAAGCTCGCGACGCCTCCCGCATTTCCGCCGTTAAACTTTTGACTAAATTTTTTTTCTGCGCGGGCGTTAATTTTTTTATCAACTCGCTCGCCGATTGAGGTTTCTTAGCAGATTTTTTTAGCGGCAATTCTATCAGCGGTGCTATCGGCTTTTGAATCGTTCGCGGTGTCACGTGGAATTTTTTATTGTAAGCCTCTTGAATCGTCCGCCGCCGTAAAGTTTCTTCCATCGCCCGCCGCATTGAGTCAGTTACCTTGTCCGCGTACAAAATTACTTTGCCGTGAACATTACGCGCCGCCCGTCCGATTGTTTGAATCAACGACGTTTCCGAACGCAGAAATCTTTCCTTATCCGCGTCCAAAATCGCTATCAACGACACTTCCGGCATGTCCAAACCCTCGCGCAATAAATTTATCCCGACTAACACGTCAAACTTTCCTGCGCGGAGGTCGTGAATTATTTCTGCCCGTTCCAATGTCACTACGTCCGAATGCAAATACTTCACGCGAATTTTTACGCCGCTCAGATAATCCGTTAATTCCTCCGCAAATTTTTTCGTCAACGTCGTGATTAAAACTCGTTCGTTCGCCGCCACACGCAAATTTATCTCTGAAATTAAATCGTCGATTTGATTTTCTATCGGGCGCACTTCGACAAGCGGATCAAGCAAACCCGTCGGGCGTATGATTTGTTCAACCGTGTTTTGCGACGCGGCAAGTTCATATTCGGCTGGCGTCGCGCTCACAAAGATTATCTGTGAAATTTTTTCGTTGAACTCGTCGAAAGTCAGCGTTCGGTTATCACGTGCGCTCGGCAATCTGAATCCGTTTTCTATCAAAGAATTTTTCCGCGATTGGTCGCCCGCGTACATCGCTCGAAGTTGCGGCAACGTCACGTGCGATTCATCTATTACTGTCAAAAATTTTTCCGGGAAATAATCTATCAACGTGAATGGCGGCTCACCCTCTGCTCTGCCCGTCAAATGCCGCGAATAATTTTCTATCCCCGAACAGTAGCCCATCTCCGCCATCATTTCCAAATCAAAACGCGTCCGCTGTTCAATCCTCTGCGCCTCAATCAATTTTCCTTGCGCCGTGAAATTTTCAACCTGCGCGGACATTTCGGCGCGAATATTTTTTTCTGCCTGTTCCAAATCAAAAGCATCAGTCACGTAATGGGACGCGGGAAAAATAAAAATTTCGTCGCGTCGCCCGATAACTTTGCCCGTCAAAATTTCAAACTCGCTAATTTTATCTATCTCGTCGCCGAAAAGTTCAATCCTAATCGCCCGCCCGTTATAGCCCGCAGGCGTCACTTCGATTGTATCGCCGCGCACTCTGAAATTTCCGCGTTCAATAATCATGTCGTTGCGAGTGTAGCGAATTTCAATCAGCCGCCGTAAAATTTTATCGCGAGAAATAATTTGTCCGCCGCGCAGGTGTAACAACAACTTATAATAACTTTCGGGCGAACCTAAGCCGTAAATACAAGAGACGCTCGCCACAATTATAACGTCGCGCCGTTCAAATAAACTGCACGTGGCAGAGTGGCGCATTTGGTCAATCTCGTCGTTAATCGCGGCGTCCTTCTCAATGTAAGTGTCGGTGGCGGCAATGTACGCTTCGGGCTGATAATAATCGTAGTAGCTGACGAAGTAGCCGACATAATTATCGGGGAAAAAACTTTTGAACTCGGCGGCAAGTTGCGCGGCTAAAGTTTTGTTGTGAGCAATAACCAACGTCGGCAACTGAATGCGTTCGATAACTTTGGCGATTGTAAAAGTTTTGCCTGTGCCCGTCGCGCCCAATAAAACTTGCGACATCAAACCATCGTCAAGCCCTTCCGCTAATGAATCTATCGCTTGAGGTTGGTCGCCCGTCGGTTGGAACGTCGATACGACTTTAAATTTTTTAGACTTCATTGGCGGTCAAGAGCGCGTCGACTTTCAAATCGGTGCGCCTGTTTAAATCAATAAATTCATCCTTAGTCGTCTGCACGACAGGCAAATTCGTAACTCGCGAATCGTCAAGATAAACAATCTTAGCGCGTTGCCCGTCGCTTAAGCCAACCCAACTGCCGTTAATAGATTGCAAAAGTTTTTTCACGAACACGACGACGAAACGCGTATCCAATTTGCCGCCGAGCGCGTCGCCGTAAAGAACTTTTATAATGTCGAAGGGCGAATTTCTCTTGGCGTAGGAACGATTGGTAGCCATCGCGTCGTAAATGTCGAGTATCGCGATAACCTTCCCGAAGTCGTTAATTTTATCGCCAACCAATTTGCTCGGATAGCCCGAACCGTCGCAACGTTCATGGTGATGTAAAACGCCGAGCAGAACATTTTTTAAATTTTTAAGCGGCGAATTTATCAGCATTGCGTAGCCGTAGACGACGTGCTTACGAACTTCCGCCAATTCTTCCTCGTCGAGCTTGCCGGTTTTGTTTAGGATACCTTTAGAGATTTGCATTTTACCAATTTCACTCAGCAAGCCCGTTATAACCAATTCGCCGACCTGTTTTGCTTTATAATCCAACCAATGCGCCATAATCCCCGCTAAAATTCCGACGTTGAGCGCGTGATGAATTACGTAATCGCCGTCGCGTTTCATGTTGTGAATTTGCGTGATAGCCTTCGCGCCGTCGTCGCACAGCTCCGAAATATTTTGCGCCCGAATCAGTTCAGCCAGCTCCGCCATGTCTAACTTGCCGGTGTTCGCGAAGCCGTAATAAATATTCTGCGTGACGCCAAAACATTTCTTGTAGCACTTAAGATAATCGACGTCGAGTAAATGTTCCTGCTTGTCTTTAACAGGCGCGTAGTCTTCGGGCGTCACGTCGATATAAACCGAGAAAACATTTTTGCCGCGCAGATTATCAAGCATTTCACTTGTGAGCTTGACATTGGCGGGGATTAACGTTTTACCATCCAAATCTTTAACCGCCCGCCCGACCAACATTCCTGAGCGGAGCTCCGTTACGTCGTAAGATTTGAGCATCCCATCTCCTCCTTGCTTGAAACTACAAGTCTATTTGCCGCGTAGATTGAAATTCCTGCGTTGCTGATAAAATTCATTGCACATATGCGGCAGTTAATTTATAATCGCGGCGAGGTGATAATGTTGACTGATAAAAAAATTCATCGCAGTAACATTTCGGCTTACGTCAAGAAATATATTCAACTTTGTATCGGAGCGGTTATCGCGGCGGTTGGTCTTGAACTTTTTCTGATTCCAAATGAAGTTATCGACGGCGGCGTTGTTGGCTTATCGATTATGGCGCAATACGTCACGGGCTTACCGCTGGGCGTGTTTCTTATCGCGTTTAATATTCCGTTCCTGTGGCTCGCCTATAAGCAAATCGGCAAAGCTTTTGTCATCTCGACGATTGTTGCGATTTGTTTTTTAAGTGTTTGGTCTGAAGTCGTCGGGCAATATCCGCAAGTAACAGAGGATCCGTTCCTCGCGGCGATTTTCGGCGGAATTATTGACGGTATCGGCGTCGGGCTGATTATGCGGGCAGGCGGCTCTCTCGACGGCACGGAGATTGTTGCGATTATCGTTGACAAAAAAACTATCTGGTCTGTCGGCGAAGTCGTTATGTTTATAAATCTTTTTATCCTAAGCGGCGCGGGACTTTTATTCGGCTGGGATAAGGCTATGTATTCGCTCTTCGCTTACTTTGTAATTTCCAAGATGATTGACGTTGTGATTAAGGGGCTCGACGAAATGTACGCCGTCATGATTGTTACGAACGTCCCCTACGAATTGACTGATGAATTAAATGCCAAGCTCGGGCGCGGCGTAACTTTATTGCACGGCGAGGGCGGTTACACTCGTCAGAGCAAAGAAATTTTGTACTGCGTCGTTACTCGTTTGGAAGTCGATAAACTTAAAGGCATCGTGCTTGACATGGACGAACGCGCCTTTATCACGATTTATCCTGTCAATGACATTGTCGGCGGGCGTTTCAAGAAGTCAGGGCATTGAACTGATTGACTGCAAAAAATTAACTTGCTAGAATTATCAATAGCGTAATAAATTTTTGGAGGCGATACTTTGAACATTCACGAATATCAAAGCAAAGCAATTCTGCGCGGCTACGGCGTCAACGTTCCGGACGGAGGCGCGGCGTTCAGCGTCGAGGAGGCTGTTAAGCAAGCGCAAATGCTCGGCGCGGACGTTACTGTCATCAAAGCACAAATTCACGCGGGCGGACGCGGCAAAGCTGGCGGCGTCAAACTCGCTCACAATCTCAACGAAGTCCGCCAATATGCTGAGGAGCTGTTAGGCAAAACTCTCGTCACTCACCAAACCGGCGCGGAGGGCAAAGTCGTTAAGCGTCTGCTGATTGAGGCGGGCTCCAACATTAAAAAAGAATATTATCTGAGCTTCGTTGGCGATAGGAAAACCGCTCGCGTCGTGATGATGGGCTCGGAGGAAGGCGGCGTCGAAATCGAAAAAGTCGCCGCTGAAACGCCCGAAAAAATTTTCAAAGAGTATATTGACCCTGCCGTCGGGCTCGCGCCCTTCCAAGCAACGCGCATGGCTTACAAATTGAATTTCCCTAAGGAAGTTATCCGCAAAGTTACAAAGCTCATGACGAATCTTTATGTTGCGTTTGTCAAGAAGGATTGTTCGCTCGCCGAAATTAATCCGCTCGTCTTGACGGAAGAAAATGACGTTATCGCACTCGATGCCAAGTTAAATTTCGACGACAGCGCGCTTTATCGCCACCCCGATATCGAATCTCTCCGCGACGAGACCGAAGAAGATGCTAAGGAACTTCACGCGGCGAAACTCGGTTTGAATTATGTTAATCTCGGCGGCAATGTTGCTTGCATGGTAAACGGCGCGGGCTTGGCAATGGCGACTGTCGACATCCTTAAACATTTCGGCGGCGAACCTGCTAACTTCCTCGACGTTGGCGGCGATTCTACACCCGAAAAAATCGCTGAGGCTTTTAAAATTATGTTGGAGGGCGGGCAGGCTAAAGGGATTTTCGTAAACATTTTCGGCGGTATAAATAAATGCGACCTCGTTGCTCAAGGTATCGTCGACGCCGCTAAAATCATCTCGCCCGACGGTAAATCGTTGCCCGTGCCCGTCGTCGTAAGATTGGAAGGTACCAACGTCGAACGCGGCAGACAAATCCTTAAAGATTCGCCGATTGCCAACGTCATCATGGCTGAAACTATGGAGGGCGGCGCGGCGGAAATTGTTCGCCTCGTCAAGTCGGCTTAAAGATAAGCAGGAAAATTTTTATCCTTCCCGAAAATTTTTGGGGAGGTATTTTTTATTTTAAAGCTTTGTGTTATAATGCCTAAAAATTTTTCTTGGGGGCGATTTTTATGTACTGTAGTAAAGAGCGATAATGGCGGTTTTCTTAATCACTGGTGGTTTGTTTATGTCGTCAATCGTTAATGCCGCTGATCCCACACAAGAAATTGAAACTTGTACCAGAGCAATTGAACTCGATCCGAATGATGCCGCCGCTTACAACAATCGGGGTCTTGCATATTTCGAGTTACATCAATTGGAGCGGGCGATTCAAGATTATGATAAAGCTATCGAGCTTGCCCCAAACGTTGACAATATATACGGTAATCGCGGTTTTGCTTATCTCTGTTTAGGTCAATATGAGCAAGCGATTCAAGACTACACCAAAGTTTTGGAACTTAATCCAAATTCCTTTAAAACGTATCCTTTTCGCGGGCTTGCATATTCTTATTTAAGCCAACACGAACGAGCAATTGAAGATTTGAACAGATACATTCAGCTTGTGCAAGACGACTATTACGGTTATGAAATTCGTGGCATGATTTACAAAGCTAAAGGCGATTACGACAAAGCTGTTGATGATTATTCTAAAGCGATTCAACTCAAACCTAATAATTCTGATTTGTATTTAACTCGTGGTGTCGCTTATAGTAATTTAAATGAGAGAGATATGGCGATTGCCGATTACACAAAGGCGATTGAACTTGATCCCAACAATGCAAAGGCATACAGCAATCGTGCTGGTGATTATTATCATCTTGAGCAATACGAAAAAGCGATTCAAGACTATTCAAAAGCGATTCAATTAGAGCCAAGTGATTCTTTTATGTATGATTTTCGCGGAAATGCGTATTACAAACTTGAACAATACGAACAGGCTATTTAAGATTACAACAGAGCTATCGAACTCAGTCCTTATCTAGTCGGTTTTTATAATGATCGCGGCAATGCTTATCAAGGATTAAAGCAATACAAGCTTGCAATTAAAGACTACAACAAGGCTATAAAACTCAGACCAGATTATGACAAAGCGTACTACAATCGCGGTAATGCTTATAAAGCACTCGGCGATGAAAAGAAAGCGCAAGCAGACTTCGCTAAAGCTAAAGAATTTGGCTATAGTGATTGAACTCGCAATAAACATTTAAAACCAGTACCTTCCAAATTCGTTTTGCGAAGGTATTTTTTATTCACGGCGGCTGTGTTAAAATTATTCCAATCTTTTTAGTGAGGCGAATCCATTTGAGATTAACTGGTGACGCGGCTTTGAAACTTTTCGAGACTGAAGATTTATTGGAACTCAGCAAGGCGGCTGATAACATTCGTAAAAACAAATTCGGCGATCAAACGACTTTCATCATCGACCGTAACATAAATTATACCAACGTCTGTAAGAATGAATGCAAATTCTGCGCGTTTTGGCGACGGAAAAATCAAAGCGGCGCATATTTATTGACGCACGAAGAAATTCTGCAGAAAGTCCGCGAGACTGTCGACGCGGGCGGTACTCAAGTCATGATTCAAGGCGGACTTCATCCCGATTTGCCGCTCAGTTATTACGAGGACATGCTCCGCCTTATCAAAAAAAATTTCGACATAACAATCCACTCGTTCACGGCGACAGAAATTCAATACTTCGCAAACTGCGCGGGCTTATCCATTCTTGAAACTTTAAAACGACTTCAAGCGGCGGGGCTCGACAGCTTACCCGGCGGCGGCGCGGAGATTTTGGTTGACTACATCAGAAAAAAAATCAGCCCGCATAAAATCATGACCGACGATTGGCTGAACGTTATGAAACTCGCGCACTCAATCGGCATGAAGTCTACCGCGACGATGGTTATCGGCTTTGGCGAAACTTTATCCCAACGCCTCGAACATATGCAAAAAATTCGTAACCTCCAAGATGAAACCGGCGGCTTCCGCGCGTTTATCACTTGGACTTATCAGCCGAGTAAAATTCTGGGCGGCGATAAAGTTTCCGCGCATGATTATATGCGGACGTTGGCGATGACGAGAATTTTTATGGATAACGTCGAACATATTCAAGGCTCGTGGGTGACGCAGGGCGAACGAATCGGGCAATTAACACAAACATTCGGCGCGGACGATTTAGGTTCGATAATGTTGGAGGAAAACGTCGTAAGGGCGGCGGGCACGGCGTTTGAAATGTCTAAGCAAAAAATGATAGACTTAATCCGTTCGGCAGGAAAAATCCCCGCGCAACGAAATACTAAGTACGAGGTGTTGAAAATTTTCTGAGCGGAGGCGAGGCGATTGGACGATAAGGATAAAAAACCTTGCGACTTACAAAAAAATCTTCAGAAGATGATGAAGACAACTAAACAATCGGACTTGGAACGGGCATTACAACGCATGATGCAAGCGACGCGCTCAAATGACTTGAAAAACGCCTTCGAGAAAATGATTCACGTGACACGCTCCTTTGACCAAGAAGTCGAACAGCGCGAGAAGGAACAAGAAAAAAATATCGCCGACGCCTTCCAGAAAATGATTCGATTGTCGCGAACGTTGGAAATTGAAAACGAGGAGGAACTTGCTCGCGAAGAGGCTGAGGCTAAAAAGCACGAGAAAAAAATCGATAAAGTCAAACGCAAAGTCCCGCGCAGGATAAGAAGTTTCCCCGCCGCCTTCAGACGAAACCCAAAAGCCGTAATAAAATATTTTCTCGGAATGATTTTGGGGCGCGTCTTGGCGATAGTTTTGTATGTGTTAATGGCGTTTATTCCGGCATTGCCGATACCCGACGCCGTCGCGAACATGAGCAAACCACCGGCTATTTTCGGCGAGGCATTCCGTTCAATGCGCGGCTTCGTAACTGATTTCAGCCCGCAAATGTTAATAGCAACAGTAACGAGCATTCCAACCGACATAAACAAACTGATACAGAAGGTCGGGGAATTTTTTACATTCTACGCGAAACGAACCGGAAATTTTTTAGTCAAAGCGATACGGCATCCGCGATTAGCCTTCGACGACACACGGAAATTAATTCGGCGTAAAGCTCCGTTGTTCATAAGATTATCGCGGGCGGCGTTCAGCGTAGCGTTTTCGTTTTTGCTGATAAAGTTGGCGATGATATTTTTACTGCCGTTATTCGGCGGAATTGCGCTGACGATTTTAGGGATAAAAGTTTCGATAATTTTATTCGTGATAGCGCGGATGATAGCGGATAAAGTCGGCGAGCTGATTGGTAAATACGTGTTCAAAGGCGGCGTTAAATGCGTCAACATAGCAAGGACAATTCGCGAGTCGCAAGTTGTAAAAGCTATCGGCGATTATCTTAAGGAGTGGCTCAATCAAGCGACAAATAAAAAATGACGCGGTGTGAATCGCGCCAATTTTTTTTTAGATAACTCTCAGCAAGCCGCTGACCATTAGAAAGCTAACACATAAGAAGACAACACAGCCGACGACGAAAATAATCCAATCGGGTTTGTAACGCCAAATAATTTCGCCGCTGAGTCGTTCGAGTGAGAGCTTAGAATTTTTTTCAGCGACGGGCAGATAAATAAGTGCGCCGAGCATGATACCAAAAACTAAAATTCCGATAAGACCGATAGCGACATCCATAGGCGGCATTTCAAATAAACCGGTGAAGGCGTCGCTTATGGAAGTTTCGGCAAAATCATTATCCATAAATCAACCTCCAAATTCAGACCAAAGCACGATTTTATTTTGTGCGCGAGTTTTATTTAAGTCGATGATGCGCTGATTAGCCGAGCCGCGAAATTGCAAATCCAAATCGCGTTGGCTTTCAATAAATTCCCCGTCAATAAGCACGTCGACATTATCAAGAAATTTTTGGGCGTCGCTGGGAATATTTTCGAGAGTAAAGCCCGTGTAGCACCAAACATTTAATCCCAAAGCTTTAGCGGTAATAGCGAGTTCGTTGGCGGCGTCGAGTTGGAGGAGAGGTTCGCCGCCCGTGAGAGTAATTCCGTTAAGCAGGGGATTTTTTTTTATGGCGGAGATAATTTCTTGAGTGTCGACGAGCCGCCCGCCGTTAAGGTTATGAGTTTCGGGATTATGACAGCCCGCGCAGTTACGAAGACAACCTTGCATAAAAATTGCGTAGCGAATGCCGTCGCCGTCGACGTAACTTTCCGGAACAATCCCCGCGATACGAATCAGCAATTCAATCGC
This sequence comes from uncultured Selenomonadaceae bacterium, assembly GCA_905234235.1. GTDB lineage: Bacteria > Bacillota > Negativicutes > Selenomonadales > Selenomonadaceae > Quinella. The sequence goes on along the minus strand of CAJOHN010000010.1, from coordinate 14,442 downwards.
CTCTGTCAATTTATTCTGTTGATAAAATTTGTTCGGGCGGAGTGATAGGTTCATTGCGCAAAGTGTCGGCGGGTGTTGTTAATCGGCGTTGATTGCCCGCGTAAAGCATTTCCGTCAACTGCGCGGCGGCTTCTGGCTCCATCTTCGCCAAGATATTTGCAACGGATTCCTCGCTCATGCGCTGGAAGATTAAAACTGTCGTATCCCAATCGACGTTGATTAAGGCATTAGCGGCGGCTTCGGGCTTCATGCTCTCGTAAATTCTCGCCAACCGTGCGACGCGTTTTTTCTCTTCAGCCTCACGTTGGGCGCGTTGTTCGTCGATAGCTTTCCTATCAACTTTAACTTCACGGGGCTTTTCTTCTTTTTTAGGCTTAGGTTTTTCGACGGGTTCGGGTTCAGCTTTTTCTTCAGGCTCAGGTTCGGGCTCCGGTTCAGGTTCAGGCTCCGGTTCGGGTTCGGGCGGCGGAGGCCATTCGATACCTTCGGGCACCTCGAAATATCTGCCATTACCGACGAAAGGCAACCGATATAAGCCGAGTTCCTCGTTTAGCATGGCGACATCTTCCGTGCTTAGGACATCGAATTTAACAGCCGCCACGAACGCGCCGACGATTAAAACTGTCAGCACAATCAGCCCGATAATGATGTTCCGTATCTTACGCAAGACACTCGCGATTTTGTCTTTCAAGAGAATCACCTTGTCCAAAATTTTTTCTGCTGATTGATTCTTGCGCCGCCGCGAATTTCCTGCCGTTGTGATAAAATATTTGCGGAGGGTGATGATATGTTGTGTGAGATGTGTCCGCGCAGATGTCGAGTTGATCGCGTGAATCGATTAGGATTTTGTGGCGCGGGAGAAAATTTGAGAGTTGCGTTGGTTAGTTTGCATAAATGGGAGGAGCCGTGTTTAATCGGAGCGAACGGCGCGGGCACAATATTTTTTTCGCATTGCAATTTGCGTTGTGTTTACTGCCAAAATTTTTCAATCAGTCACGGTGGTTTTGGCGCGGAGGTTTCGATTGAACGATTGGCGGAGATTTTTATTGAGCAACAGAATCGCGGCGCGGCTAACGTTGAACTCGTGACGCCGACGCATTACTCCGATAAAATCTGCGCGGCGATTGATATTGCTAAGGAACGCGGCTTAATGTTGCCGATAGTTTGGAACTCGAATGCTTACGAGAATTTGGAGACGTTGGAGAATCTGCGCGGGCGTGTAGATATTTTCTTGCCAGACTTGAAATATTTTGACGATGAGCCCGCTAAAATTTTTTCCAACGCGCCGAATTATTTTGCCGTTGCGACTGCCGCGATTAAGAAAATGTTTGAACTGGTTGGCACGCCAAAATTTGACGGAAATAAAATGACGCGCGGGGTTATCGTTCGTCATTTAATTTTGCCGAATCACAGACACGACGCGATTAAAATTATCGATTGGCTTTACGAAACTTTTGGCGACGAAATTTTTATCAGCCTCATGAATCAGTACACGCCGATTTTCCGCGCAGATGAATTCAAAAAAATAAGCCGCGCCTTGACGACTTTTGAATATCAATCTGTCGTCGAGCACGCGGTTAATACCGGCATTAAGAATTGTTTCATTCAAGTTGGCAAGACCGCCGACAAAAATTTTATTCCGAATTTTAATCTGGACAATGTTAATCGATTTTGACGCCGTGAATTTCTTCGGCGAGGCGTTGAAGTGATTCGACAGTGCGAACGCCCGGCGTAATTTCAGAGAGTTTGACTTTGATAAAATGATTTTCGCGGACGGCAGTCACGTTTTCGAGTTGCGGGTTATCTTTAATCGTCGCGACTTTCTCTTGAAAATCTTCGTCGTTGCGGACACCGTTGCTGTAATCGGCGATGATTATGTATTCGGGGTCAGCCGCCACGACGCTTTCCCAACTCGTCGCCGCCCAAGTTTTATCGACGCCGGCATTTTCCATGACGTTATCCGCGCCGATGAGCTTAAGAATATTCGTGGTGTAGCCTTTGAACGCCGTAAACGGTTGCCCGTCGCTTGAATCGTAGACGAAAATTTTTTTATGCGGCAAGTCTTTAATCTTACTCTGGACGTTGCTTAAAATTTTTTTCTGCGCGTCGACCCAAGTTTTTGCTTCCTCCGTGACGCCGAAAATCTCGCCGTATTTAATCATATCCTCGAAGACCGTATCCAAATCTGCGTCGAGCTTCTGCATTGATGACGGAATAAAAATCGGGACGCCTTGCGAAGTGATTCTTTCGGCGGGAATGCCGCGCTTTGTAAATGGAACTTCCCAACCCGTCGCGAAGTCGGGATTCTCAGCCATAAACGTTTCGTAGGAAGGCCATTTCTCCGCGAGCACTTTGACTTTGTCGTAGGCTTGTTGCAACGGCGGATAAATTTCTTCTTCCTTCATTGCCGTGCCGACCATTTTGCCTTCCAAGCCGAGTGCCAACATCATTTCCGTTGTGGCTTGCGACATTGAAATTGCCCGCGCAGGTGCCTTGTCGACTTTAGCGGTGACTTCCTGCCCGTCGAGCATTTCCGTCCATGAAACTTCCGACGTTGCCGCAGGTTGAGGCGTAGGATTTTCTCCGCAACCCGTCAGCCCGAATGTAAGAGCTAATGCCGACAGCCCTATCACGATGCCTTTCTTTAAAAACTTTTTCCTCATAAACAACTGCCTCCAATTTTTGAATTTGCCTGCTCGTACATTTCAATAATTTATATATGTGCGCCCGTCGCGCTCGAATTTCACGAACGGAACGCCGAATATCTTTTCTAACAGAGCGGGTTGCATAATCTCCGCCGTCTTGCCTTGCGTCAACACTTTGCCCGCAACCATTACAACTACCGCGTCGCAATATTGAATCGCCAACGATAAGTCGTGCAGGACGATTATAACCGTTTTGCCGTACGCCCGCAACGTTTTCATCAGCGCGAGCTTGTATTTAACGTCCAAATGATTCGTCGGCTCGTCCATTAAAATTAATTCGGGCTCCTGCGCTAACGCCTTTGCAATCAGTACGCGTTGAATTTCGCCGCCCGACATCTGACTTAACTTGCGCTTTGCCATATCGATAATCCCGACGCTCTCCATCGCCCGACGAGAAATTTTTCTATCCTCTGCGGTGTAGTCGCGGAATTTTTTTTTATAAGGGAAGCGTCCCATAAGTACAACGTCTTCAACGCGGAAGTCGGCAACCATTTTCTGACGTTGCGGCAAAACCGACACTTGAAGCGCGTAATGCTCCGCAGAAATTTTATCAACGTCCTGCCCGCGAAAGTAAACAGCATTAGCACTGCGCCGCGTCTTGCTGAGAAATGACATCAGCGTTGATTTGCCAGAGCCGTTCGCGCCGATTATCGCCGTAATTTTTCCTTCAGCAAAGACGGCGTTGACATTATCCAAAATTTTCTTGCCGTTAATCGCGTAGCTCAAACTTTTGACTTCGATAATATTCATTCAAGAATCCTTGTACTGTCGATTGATAATCTGCATGAACACGGGCGCACCAAGACACGCCGTCAAAATTCCAATCGGGACTTCTTCGGGGCTGAACATTGACCGCGCCATAACGTCCGCCCAAACCATCACGACCGCACCGATTAAACTCGTAAACCAAACCATGACTGCGTGCCGCGACTCGCCGATAAATCTTGCAATGTGCGGAATGACTAAGCCGATAAAGCCGATTATCCCCGCGATTGATACTGTGATTGCGATTGCCAGCGACGAAATTAAAACTACCGCTTGTTGCATTCGCTCCGTCGATAATCCTAAATGTTGCGCCTCCTCGCGCCCTAAAAGTATCAAGTCCAACTCGTGGCGGAACAGCCAAATAAATATCATCAACATCATTAGCACCGCAAAAGTGATTGGAACCATCGCCCATTGAATGCCCGTGAAACTCCCCATAAGCCAAAACATCGCGCTCCGGACTTGCGCCTCGTTTTTTGAGCCGTAAATTTCAAGCATCGTGAACGCCGAAAATAACGCCGATATTCCCATGCCGATTAGCACAAGTTTAATTGGATTGTTACTGGTGCCCGCGATTCGCACAACGATAACCGTTGCCAATGTCGCACCGAAAAACGCTCCGACATAAACGCCGTAAGGAGCAAAAATCTGCGCGGCACCCGTGATAATACAAAAGACGGCTCCCATCCCCGCGCCCGACGAGACGCCAAGAATATAGGGATCCGCCAAATAATTTTGTGAGACCGTCTGCATAAGCATTCCCGTCAACGACAAAATCGCTCCACTTATCGCCGCGAACAAAATTCTTGGGATTCGTATGTCGAAAATAATCATCGCGTTCGGCGAATCCGTTTTGAGTCCGCGCAGATAATTTGCAAACTCATCTATGACGGCGGCAGTCTCAATTTTAATCGAACCGAAGCCGACCGCGATTATCATGCCGGCGATAAGAATCAACGTCAACAACGCGGCGCGTAGATATAAATTTTTACGCAAGGAAATTCGCATAGTCGACGAACTCGCGACCAAGAGCCTCCGCGACATTTTTATTGGTGAGGTTGCCGTCAATCGTGTTGAGCCCCTTAGCAAGCCCCGCGTCTTCCTTACAAGCCGTCTTCCAACCTTTAGCGGCGATTGTCAGCGCGTAGGGCAAAGTGGCGTTCGTAAGCGCGAGCGTCGAAGTCCTCGCAACTGCGCCGGGGATATTGGCAACGGAATAATGAATCACGCCATGCTTAACAAAAGTCGGGTCGCTGTGCGTGGTGACGTGATCGCAAGTGGCAATCGAGCCGCCCTGATCAATCGCAACGTCGACGATAACCGAGCCGCGTTTCATATTTTTAACCATTTCCTCCGTGACAAGTTGCGGAGTCTTCGCGCCGGGAACAAGTACCGCGCCAATCAACAAATCGGCTTGCTTAGTCCATTGCGCGATATTGTAGCTGTTGCTCATGACGGTGCAAACTTTGCCGCCGAAAATGTCATCAAGGTAGCGGAGCCGTTCAATCGACAAATCAATAATCGTGACACGCGCACGCATTCCCAATGCAATTTTCGCCGCATTCGTTCCGACGACACCGCCGCCGATTATAACGACTTGTCCCGCCGCGACGCCGCTGACTCCGCCGAGTAAAATTCCACTCCCGCCGTATTGACTTTCAAGGAATTGTGCGCCGAGTTGAATCGACATGCGACCGGCAATTTCACTCATCGGCGCGAGCAACGGTAAGCTTCTGCCGTCACGACCAACGACCGTCTCATAAGCAATGCCCGTAACTTTTTTATCAAGCAAAGCCTTCGTAAGTTCGGGTTCGGGCGCGAGATGTAAATACGTAAAAAGAATTTGTCCCGCGTGGAAAAGTTCGTATTCGGGCTCCAACGGTTCTTTGACTTTGATAATCATCTGAGCCTCGTCGAAAATTTTTTTCTTATCCGCGATAATCTCCGCGCCGACAGCTTTATAATCCTCGTCCGCAAAACCGCTGCCGATTCCCGCGCTCTGTTCGATAAGGACTTTGTGCCCCGCCTTGACGAATGCATCTGCACCCGCCGGCGTCAAGCCTACGCGATTCTCGTTGTTCTTAATTTCCTTCGATACGCCGATAATCATTTGAAAACCTCCCAAAAAAATTTTTAACGCCAACATGATACACCCGCGAAATTTTTTTATCAAGCAGACTTCAACGCTATCAAAGCCGCGATTCGCCCCGTCCTATCGAGATTATTTTTCTGCGCGGCTCGATAAGAAAAGTACCAACTACTTTCGCAACAAGTACACTTTCCGGCGACTTCAATATTTTCTTCGGGGACGCCCGCCTCCAAAAGTTGAATCACATTTGCCCGCCACAAGTCCAGATAAATTTTCCCGTCGCGTTCGATTAAAAGTTCGCCGTAATTGTCGGGGAAACTTTTTTTGCATTTATCGATAACCTCGCCGCCAACTTGATAACAGCAAGCTCCGATTGAAGGCGCAATTCCAATCAAACAATCTTGCGGGCGCGTTCCAAATTCGTTGCCCATCTTGAGCAAAGTTTTCGCGGCAATTTTTTTAAGCGTGCCCTTCCAACCGCCGTGCGCCAAACCGACCGCGCAGTTTTCAACGTCGACAAAAAAAATCGGTACGCAATCGGCAAAGCAGAGCATAAGCGGCAATTCGGGCGTGTCAGTTATCAGCGCGTCGGTTTCGGGTATCGAGTCGGCATAATTTTCACAGCCGCAACCGCGACAATTTTCATCAACGCGAACAATTCTATCGCCGTGAACTTGATTGGGCGTGACAATATCAGCGACGTTAAAGCCAAGCGATTGGATAAATTTTTTACGATTGGCAAGAATATCAGCGGGCTCGTCGCCGACGTGCAGCGCGAGGTTCAAACTGTCGAAAGGCGACTTACTAAAACCTCCCAGCCGCGTCGATACCGCATGAACAACCAAATCATTAGGGAATATTGAAAATTTCCCGTGCCAAAGATTATTTTCCGTGCGTCTCAAAAAGTAGCTCATAAAATTTCCTCCTATGGAAGTTCGGGCAAGTTCCGCGCTATCGCCGAATTGTGCACGATTTCCTCTATCCTCTGGTCAAGTACCATTTCTTGTTTGTGTAAGCTCGCCGCCGTGTCGAGTGCCGCCGCGCTGTTCTCCGTTATTCCTTTGATATACGATTGCCAAGCCAATATCGTTACCCGCGTCGACTCCTGCCGCAAGCTCGCTAAAAATTGTGCGCCTTCGGGAATTGGGATTTGGTCGAGTTCAGCTTGTCGATTCTCCAGCGACGGAATTATTGTGTTGGTTATATAGTCAGAGACTTCGACGCGCTGATTCGCTAACATTATTCCATACGGCGACTTCCCCAGATAAATAAAATTATTTTGCTCCGCCTCGAACGTCCGATTGTAACGATAAACAATTTCCTCTGTGGCGTCGATATAATCAGCCAAATTCTTCCGCAAAATCGGTGAGACCGCATCGAGATAGCCGCGATAATTATCGACGCTGACAACTTTCCAATCACTGCCGCCGAGATTGAACGTCAAGCCGGGAAATTTTATCTTGCGCCCGAAAAGTTCAAACTCGTTGCCGCCAATGTTAAAGCTCTCGTTCGCCAAATCTTTAAGCGTAACCTTCAACACAAACGGCACTTGCGAATACTCCTCAACAATGCTGAAAGTCGCCGTAACCTCGTCGCCGTGATTCTCAACTTCCTCCAAATCAATCAGCGAGGTATACCGAATCAAACTGCGGTCGAGTAATAAATCATAATCAATGCCCAGTTGCCGCCCCTTAAGAATTTCGCCGGGCAAAGTCCATTCGTGCGTGTCTAGGTAAGTGTTCAAAACTTTAACCGCGCCATTGCACATCTGCCGCCGAATCAATACGTAAAAATTTTCAAACAAACTTCGTTCGGCGTCGCTGAGTTGCGTATCGTATTTGAACAAATCGCTTGTTAAGTCGTCGTAAGCCTGCAAAGTTATCGAGTTCAAATCGACGTGGCGGAGAAAAGTTTTGGCATCGCCCGCCTTGTACGCCGTAATCATTTCGCGCATCGCGTATTCGGGCGTCTTCGTGTAAACAGAAAAATATAGAAACGCGCCGGTCATCATCATCACGAGTACGGCAAGGATAAAAATTTGTTCGCGCCTACGTCGTCTGCGTCTCGCGGCAAGTTTCGTCCTCCAAGTATAATCGTCCATAATTAACCCCTGAAGATTTTGCGTAATTCAACAATCTCGTCGTAATCAGCAACGTCTGAATGAAGCGGCGTCACGGAAACAAAGCCGTTAGCCGTCGCGTAAATGTCAGTGCCCTCGCTCGTGTCGATGTCGCAAATTGTCCCGCCGATTCGGAAGTAAGCGCGTCCTGCGTCGTCGGTGTGGCTCGTGAAGGCGTTGATATAATCCCTCTGCCCCAAGCGTGCGCTCACAAATTCTGCTTTATCTGCGCGGAATTTTTTAGGGAAGTTAAGATTGTGCAGGAAGGGCTCGCGCTTAACCGATAAAATTTTCTCCAGATAATCAACGGTTGCCGCCGCGCAGGTGTCAAAAGAAATTGTAGAATTTTTATCGCGTGAAACTGCCAATGACGGTATCGCGTGAAGAAAACCTTCCAGAGCCGCGCCGACTGTCCCCGAATAAATCACATCAGTAGCGAGGTTCGCGCCGTCGTTTATGCCGGAAATCAGCGCGTCGAATTTTTTGTCGCTCATGCCCTCCAAATAAATTTTGACGCAATCGGTAGGCGTGCCGTCGAAAGTCCAAGCCTCGAAGTCGGGATTATCGAAGCGTTTATATTCAATCTCGCGTAGGACGCTTAACGCATGGCTCATGCCGCTTTGCTGATTAAACGGAGCGGCGATTGTAATTTCATACCCGCGAGCCTTCAACGTGCGAGCCATAGCCCAAATTCCTACGCCGTTAATTCCGTCGTCATTTGTCAATAAAATTTTCAAAGTATCACCTCATAAAGTCGCCTTGCCAAAAAAATTTCGCTGTGATAAATTGGCAAAAAAATTTCAAGGAGGTAGCAAGGCATGAAAAAATTTTTATCAATGCTTGCGATTGGTTTGTTTGTCAGCGGTGTCGCCAATGCTGAGGACGTACCCGAAGAAAAAATTTTCGAGGACGCTAACGAGATTCAATTTGAATACTTGGAGGGCAGGCGATTTTCTCAGCGCAACGTCAACAATTACAACGCGCATTATTTCGAGAAGGTCACCGATAACGGCTTGATGAGTTATTGGCGCGGGCTGACGTTCACGCGTGCGCTCGGCTATACAAATCCGCGTAAAGATGGCGGCGTTCACCACGATAGCGAAGGCGTCGGACTTGGTCCCGCATTCATGTTGCGCTGGGATAAGCAAGCTTCGGGGAAACTTCACGCGTCGATAGATTTCAGCGGCTCGTTCATGCTTTACAACAAAGCTCATCCCTACGACGGTCGCGGCTATGGTTTTTTATGGCGACTTGGTCCGCGTCTTACTTGGAAATTCCGCGAAGATGATTCCGTCAGTCTCGGCTACTCGATAAGTCACTTTTCCAACGGCTTACGTTCTCATAACCCCGGCTACAACACGCTAGGTTTTTCCGTCGGCTACACGCACAGTTGGTAAGTTACAATCCGAACAGCGCATCGGCAAATTCTTTGGCATTGAACGGGCGCAAATCATCAAGACGCTCACCGACGCCAACCCATTTAACGGGAATGTTCAGCTGTTCTTTTATCCCGATAATCATGCCGCCCTTAGCCGTGCCGTCGAGTTTGGTTAAGACAATGCCGGTTATACCTGCCGTCTGCGAAAATAATTCTGCTTGCCTCAAAGCATTTTGTCCGGTTGTCGCGTCGAGGACAAGTAAGACTTCGTGAGGCGCGCCTTTAATTCCCTTGCCGAGTATGCGGTTAATTTTCTTAAGCTCCTCCATCAAGTTGTATTTATTTTGCAGACGCCCCGCCGTGTCGACTAACAGCACGTCGATATTTTGAGCAATGGCACTTCGGGCGGCGTCGAGCGCGACACTTGACGGATTGGAACCTTCGGAATGTTTGACGAATGCCGAATCAGTTCGTTGCGCCCAAATTTCTAACTGGTCAATCGCGCCTGCGCGGAAAGTATCAGCCGCTGCCATCATGACGCTTTTACCTTGCGCCTTGTAATACGCGCCGAGCTTGCCGATTGTCGTAGTTTTGCCCGCGCCGTTTACGCCTATCATCAAAATCACGTGCGGCGGCTTGACGCTGATAATATTGCCTTCCTCTTCGGTGAGGATTTCGCGTATCTGATTCGATAAAAAATTTTTCACGTCGTCGGGCGAATTTATTTCTGCGCGGCGCACGCCCTTACGAAGTCCCGCGATTAATTTCTCGGTCGTCGCCATGCCAACGTCGCTCGTTATCAAAGTTTCTTCCAGCTCGTCGATTAAATCGTCATCAATCTTTGTTGAGCCGTGAAGAATTTCATCAATCTTATCCACAAATTTTTCGCGAGTCTTCGCCAAGCCCGCTTTTAATCTGTCAAAAAATCCCATGTTATAACCTCCTTGCCGATTATTTTATCAGATTGACAAGCTCCTTGCAAAAAAAATCCCCCGCGCTTTGCAGAGGATTTTATGCAAAAAAAATATCGCCGACAAGTTCAGTTGAGTTTCTTATCGACGATTAGATTCGACTGCCGCGCAGGCTTCCTCGAACGTAGCGGAAAAAAATTCGCCCCTCACGCACCGCGAAGAAAATTTTTCTTGGCAAGCCCATTCTATCAAACGGGCATCCTCGCGAGACATAAGAGGCGTAAAATATAAGTCGTTGACGGTCAGCTTGGTTTCACGTTTGATTTCAGCGACGCGAGCGCGAATTTTACCTGTCTGTCCGATTTTGACAGTCCCATTGCTCATTAGCAAAACGTAGACGCGCGCATTCGTTTGCTGAGTTTTGGCACGACGAGCGGGATTGGATTTGCGAACGGGAGCGGGCGCAGGTTCGGGTTTGGACTTCGCGTTGGAATATAATCCAACCAGAAGTGGCGTTACATATACCATCATCCAGAATTATGGTACTTGTGACGCCATTTTTAGACGCTTTGTCCGGAAGAATAATGGAGCTCTTTTCATCATCCTCGAGGCGAGATAATGCCTGCGAGGTATTCTCCAATTCGAGAGCGCGACAGACATCGACGGCGACGAACCACGGCTCGCCTTTAATCATGATGACGCGTACCCTGCCGAATTCCTCGTGTTTGAAGATTTGAATTTCGTTTTCCATATATATGGACTCCTTTCTTTACGCTTGACAATCGCCAACAGCTCGGCTATAATCATAGCATAAAGCTTCTCTGGCGCGTCTCGCGTCGATTGTATGGATAGTTTACGTGGCACATTATAACAGCGGGCGAGACTAAAGTCAAGAACAGAATAGAGTTCTTCGCCCGCGCAAAGCGGCTTTTTACATTTCAGGACAAAAAAAAAATCTCGCAAGAATTAATCCTGCGGGAGTTTTTCTTTTAACGAAATTCACTGAACCCAATCGGTTATCGGGCTGGGGTGTTTAATCGTCTTCCACTTGACATCAACGGGCGGCACACAATATCTGCAACGTTCAAACGGCATAAGCAAATGCGCTTTTAATTTTTCCGTCGTCAAATCCGAATCGTACAAATCAAGCGCGCCGTCCTCCGGCAAATCTTTTTCGTAATAAGCGTTGAAATATTTTGTCGTGAAGGGCAAGAAACACGCCGCAATTTTCCCGTCGTAAACGTTGTGGCAATTCGCTTGAACACATTGTAAGAAAATTTCCGTTGCTTGGTCGTGAGGCTGTAACGTCTGCTTGACGGTAAAAGTTTTATTCAGCGGACTTATTGCAAATGGCACCCGATTTTTTTCGAGCAATTTTTTTATCGCGAGCATTTTACTTTCAAGCGGCGGATAAAACGAAATAAATATCGCCGCATTGCACTCGCGCAACGTCGCAAAAAATTCTTCGGGCATTTTCGGCAAAAGTATCGCGTTCGTCACAACATAAATCGCCGCAAGCGGATAAAGTCGTCGGCAAAGTTTTATGTACTCGTTAAGTTCGGGATTCAAGAGAGGTTCGCCGCCCAAAATCCTAATAAAGCCGATGTCGTCAATGAACTCGTGCAAGCGTTCCAAGTCTCGCGTGAAACTTTTCAAGTCAGTAAAGCGCGGCTCCTTAACCAAGCCCGAATAATGCTCGCAAGCCTTACAGTTCAAATTGCAGTGGTCGGCGACGTGAAACTCAAGATACGGCAGAAACTTAGCGGAAAGGTAGCCGTCAAGAAAATTCGGCACGTAAAGTTTATCGTTCAAACGGCTCGCCAACCAAATATCAGCAATCTTTAACCCGAGTCCGCGCAGATGATTCAAAATCAGCCGTTGCGACATATAAACTTCTCGAGGGAAAATAATTTTCTCGATAACCTTCTGCTGATAAAGCGCGACGAATTGCTCAGGAGCTAAAACTGCTTTGCCGCCGATTGTATAAGAATTATTACCCCCCCCCGTTGCATATGCAACCACTTTGAGAGGCTCAGCAAGATTTTTTTCCAGCCAAAGATTATATTCGCCCTCGATAATTTCAGCGACGATTGTAGACGCTTGCTCTGTCCCTAAAATTGCAACGTTCATTTAAAAGCTCCCTCCTCCGCCGCCGTGACCGCCGCCTCCGTGTGAACCGCCACCGCGAGCTCCACCGCCACCACGCGGACGCCGTCTGACATTCATAAATAGAAACGTGTCGCGATTCTCAATAAGCTTGACGGTATTTTTCTTGAGATAATCAATCGCCTCGCGTGCCTGCCGAATATTACTCATTGAACCGATAAGCGACAAACGAATCATCACGCCGCAAATAATTGAAATCACAACGGCTAAACCTGCCGCCATCGGGTCGAACTCATCGGGCAAACGTTGTCCGTAAGCAATGCCGTTCGTTTCGTAGTAAGTTAAAAGTTCGTCGACGCCGTCAACAAAATTATTCGCCGCGCCATAGTAATTGCCCGCGCTCAACGACGATTGGAATTTATCCTTCAAAAACGGAATGCCGTCATAATCTGTTATGCGCTCAACCATGCGTCTATCCGTCGACATTTCATATTTGCGCTTATCCATCGCCACGAGTAAAACAATCCCGCCGTTCATGCCGTTGCCGAAATTTTTATCAAGTAACTCGTTCGACGCCGTAACCATATCGCTTCCGCCTATTGACTTCACGAACACGACGCCGATTTTAATTTTGTGAGCCTGTTCGACGCTACGTATCCTTTGGTTAAGCAATTCAATTTCCGTCGGCTTTAAAAGTCCCGCATTATCCGTAACGGACGCGGCACTAACAGCGGAAAAATTTATCAGCAAAATCAGCGCGAGCAGTCCCAAAAATTTTTTTAACATGACGCGCCCTCCTCAATAAAGAAACATTTTAATCACGAAGTAAAGAATCGGCATGAGAATCAGCGAACATAGCGCGGGATATAAAAATGCTTTCGTCGCGTCGTAAGGCAATTCGCCGACAACCTTACCCGTCTGCCCGTTCATCATAAAAGTATAGGGCTTATCGTTGTAGCGCGTCGTCAAAATCCATACCGGCACCATCGCGTAACTGACTTTGCCGACATCTTTAATCACGGCGGCATTCTCAAGTTGCACGGCGTCGAAATTATCAACGGAGCTTTTCAAAACTTCAATCGCGCTGGTCTCGACGCGTTTATCTGCGCGGAGCGCACAATCTTCAGCAGTTACGTCGTATTTGTCGGCAAGGTAGCCCGTCAGATAAGCCGCACTAAACGGCACAAGCTCGGCGTAATCAAAGGGCTCGACGCTGTCCATATAAGCATCATCCATACGCTTGGAGCCGTCAACCGGAATGCGTTCAAAACTCATCGTCCCCGAACGGCGGCAATTATAAATGCTCGTCTGCGTGATAATTTCTTTGGGCGTGTTGAGGACGGCAATTTTTTCTGCGCGGAATTCAGCCTGCGCGGTGATTTTTGAATCGAACAGCCAGAACGGAACGTACATCGGTTGAATTGCCTCGACGCGATTATTAGCGGTAAAATTGCTCGGCAGTAGCGCGTGCCCTTTATAAAAATTTTTAAGCGCGGCGACGGCGTCAGCTTTATTTTTTTTGAACGGGATAACATAATCAGGTTTCAACATGCCGTCGAAACGCTTTGGAATCATGGTTGGGTTGCCGCAATAAACGCACTCGGTTGCCATAGTATTTTCGTCGCAAACTAGTTCGGCACCGCAACTTGAACAAGTAAACGCGTGCAAATTTTTAGCCTCGTCGCTTGTCCATTCGGAACCCGCGTCTTCCGTCTCCCACTTAGTTTCTTGAGCCTCAGCCGCACGAGCCGCCATTTCCTGTTTAGTGCGGAAAAGTTCCTCAATCACACTGACTTCAAATTCCGTCCCGCAATATTCGCACGTAACAGTTTTCTTGCCGGGTATGAAACTCAACGGCGCGCCGCAATTCGGGCATTTATAACTAACCGATGAATCAGCCATTTGAACACCTCCAAAAAATTTTTCCGCGCAGATTATACCAAAAAAATCAATAAAAAACAGAGCCCGAAGGCTCCGCCGAAAATTTTTACTTGATTGAATATCGCCAACGCAAATAAAGCAATGTCGAATACGGCACGAATTTACTTATCTTGTCGAAGTCGCCGACCTTCAACGCCGCCCGTACTGTACTTGCACTTATCGGCTCGCCTGTCGTCATCCGACTTTTTACCTTGTCCAAATCAAAATCGCAAGCCTCTAAAGTCTCGCGGAGTTTTTCTGTGCTTATCGCCTTATCTCCAAATGTTTTACGCGGTATTTCACAGAAATCCACTCCGTAGCGCGGCAGAATTTTTTTCATCGTCTCGTTGTATTGGCGCGTGACATTATCTTTAGGCTCCTCGCCCGCAAATCTTATCGTTATCCCAAGCGTCGGCGCAATTTCTTTGCCGAATATTTCTACGTCCTCG
>CAJOHN010000009.1 GCA_905234235.1 uncultured Selenomonadaceae bacterium | reverse complement strand
TCAAGAAAGAATTTAATGCAGATAACGCAGCACTTGCCGCATATTTGTTCAATACCGTTAATGTTCATCGAATCCGATTCAAAGAGTTGGAGCTGGAAAACAGGGTGTTGAAAAAAGTTCAAACCATGTAAGAGAGAAGTGATTTAATGTCCAAAAAAGATAAAGATAAGCGACGCAAGGCAAGAATAACAGCCGCAATCGCTAAAGATAAACACCGCCAAAAAATGGCAAACGCAATCACTGATAATTTCGTCGCTGATAATAATCAACAAGACGATACAATCGCCGTCGATGATACTCAGCAGGATGACGCAATGGCTATCGTCGAAAATGCGGATGATGATGACATTTCGCAAGAGGAAGCAACCTCAGCCGTCGAAATTGAAACGAGTAATATTCCGCTCGTGTCCGTTATTATCCCGATGTACAACGCGGCAATGTTTATCGCGCAAGCCCTCGAAAGTTTGCTTAATCAAACCATGCAAGATTTTGAAGTCGTTGTCGTCGATGACGGCTCTACTGATAACAGCGTCGAAGTTGTTAAAAGTTTTGAAGAGAAATTCGACGGGCGGCTTCAAATTGTCTCTCTTCCCGAAAATAGTGGAACGCCCGGTGTTCCTCGAAACTTTGGAATGCAAATTTCTTGCGGAAAATATATTGCTTTCCTAGACGCCGATGACATGTACACTAAAACTGCACTTGAAGAGCTGACGAATCTCGCGGAAAAATCTCAAGCGGATGTTGTTCATACGGATAAATGTTTTAATTTTGCGAACTCGAAAAGCGAGAACATTGCCAGTGTTAAACGTGCCTTCTTTGCTGACGATGACATTGGGACGCGCGTACAGGATTGGATGAATCGGCGTTACAGTTGGGATACGTATTCTTCTTTTTGCAAGCGCGATTTTCTGATGAGCAACCAAATTATCTTTGCCGAAACGCCCCTTTACGAGTCGATGTTTTTCAACTTTGCCGCGCTTTGTTTAGCGGAAAAATATTTACGAATCCCGAATGCTTTTTATATCGTCCGCACGCACGCGAATGCGCTAATGACTGAGCCGGAGCCGTTCGACCGTGAAAAATATTTCTCCAAATGGTTGCGCGTTTTGAATGGGAATTTCAATGCGTTTGATGATTTTATGAGTACGGTGCCCTTCTTCCAAGCCAATAAAGATTTGCATTATTCCATGTTGGAATTTATTTTTGAGCAGATTTTGAACGTTGCGAAGCATTTGCGTTTTGATTACGAGCAATTCCCCGCGTTTGAACTGAATAAGTTTGTTGAAAAGGAATTTAATCCCGCTGATGCCGCGTTATGTTCGTATCTTTTCGGCTTGTTGAATGATTACCAACGCCAAATTAAGCAGTTGGAAGCCGAGAACGAAAAGCTTAAAGAATTCTAACGTTATAGGAGGTGACTTTATGCCAACGGAAAAAATCCCGCTCGTGAGCGTTATTATCCCGATGTACAATTCGGCAAAATTTATCCCGCAAACTCTCGAAAGCCTCCTTTATCAGACGATGAAAAATTTTGAAGTCATCGTGATAGACGATTGCTCTACCGATAATTCAGTTAAGGTTGTCGAAGGTTTTAAGGAAAGATTTGGCGGGCGGCTTCACATCCTTAAAATGCCGAAGAATACGGGCAGACCGGGCATTCCGCGCAACGTCGGGATTAGAGCGGCTTGCGGGAAGTATATCGCCTTCCTTGATTCTGACGACCTTTTTACAAAAACCGCGCTTGAAGAATTGACGACGCTCGCCGAAGAGTATCAAGCGGATATTGTTCATATAAATAATACGTTCGCGGCGTTCAAAGGAAAGGCTTTGAGAGTTGACGACCCGCGCTTTAGTGACGTTGCGGAAATTACTAATCCCGAAAATTTGGAGCCTTCCAAGTGGAAATATACAACGCATTGGTTTGCGCCGGAGCCCTTACCTGCGCCGGTACTTGAGTCCGATAATTTAGAGGAGCGCATAAAAAATTGGGTGAAGTTTGAATATCGAATGCCGAATTGTACAAATTTCTGTAACCGCAAATTTTTGATGAACAATAACATATCTTTTCCCGATATGGTCGCCAATGAGGATCAGATATTTCTGTTTAAGTGTCTTTGTTTGGCTAAAAATTTTTTGTCCGTGCCGAATGTGATTTACATCATAAGGGCGCGTATCGGCTCGACAATGCGCACGGCTCACAGTCACAACAGCAAGGAATATCTTCAAAAGTGGCTGACGATTATAAACAGCGGCATTAACGAACTCAATAAGATTGTGAATCAGATTCCGTTTTTCCAACAGCACGCGGAATATAAAACGGCTGTCTTTGAATTTTTCTTTAGGTTTAACGTGCATATAAATCAAAATTTATCTTACGACCAAAATCGTACCGGCGAGGTTTATCCGATAATCAAGCAATTTTTTAACGCCGACAATGCGCCGCTTGCCGCTTACCTTTTGGCTGATGTAAAAAATTCTTGGAGCCGCCTTAAGGAATTAGAGGCTGAAAATGAACGCTTAAAAAAGCAAAAGAATATAGAGCAGTAAAGTTTTAAAGGAGTTTTTTGAATGATTAAAGAAGCTATCGTTAAAATCGTGAACAAGGAGGATTTGACTTTCGACGAGGCATTTGCCGTTATGAATGAAATTATGAGCGGCGAAACTTCTCCTACTCAAAATGCGGCGTTTTTATCTGCGCTGTCGACGAAGAATGCTCGTGCTGAAACGACTGATGAAATTGCGGGTTGCGCGGCGGCGATGCGTTCCCATGCGACGGCTGTTGATACGGGCATGGAACTTTTCGAGATTGTCGGGACGGGCGGAGATAATTCGCACAGCTTTAACATCTCGACGACTTCAGCGATAATCGCGGCGGCTGGCGGTATGAAAGTCGCTAAACACGGCAACCGCGCCGCTTCCTCAAAATGTGGTGCCGCTGATTGCTTGGAGGCTCTCGGCGTCAACATTAATCAATCGCCCGAAAAATGCCGCGAACTCCTTAGCGAAGTTGGGATTTGCTTTTTCTTCGCGCAGAAATATCACAGCTCAATGAAATACGTCGGCGCGATTCGTAAGGAACTCGGCTTCAGGACGGTTTTTAACATTCTTGGCCCGCTTACAAATCCCGGCAAACCTTCCATGCAAATTCTCGGCGTTTATGATGAATACCTCGTCGCGCCGCTCGCGCAGGTTTTGATTAGTCTTGGTGTCAAGCGCGGTATGGTTGTTTACGGGCAGGATAAGCTCGACGAAATTTCTTTAAGCGCGCCGACTTCCATTTGTGAGATTAACGATGGCTGGGTTAAAAATTTTGTTATCACGCCGGAAGAGTTCGGCTTTGAACGTTGCACAAAAGAAGATTTACGCGGCGGCGACCCCGAAGAAAATGCAAATATAACTCGTTCGATTCTGCGCGGCGAGAAAGGACATAAAAGAAACGCTGTGCTCTTGAACGCGGGCGCGGCTCTTTACATCGGCGGCAAGGCTGATAGTTTTAAATCGGGCGTCGAACTGGCGGCTGAACTTATCGACGGCGGCAAGGCTCTTGATACGCTTAAAAAATTTGTTGAGGCGTCGCAGGCATGACGACACTTGACAAAATCGCTGAACGTACAAAGTTGCGCGTCGCCCGATATAAGGAAAAAATTTCTCCTAACCAAATAAAAACTCAAGCTTTGAACTTGCCGCGAGGAAATTTCCCGTTTGAAGCCGCGCTCAGACAGCCCGAACTTTCTTTTATCTGCGAATGTAAGAAAGCCTCTCCGTCGAAAGGTCTAATCGCTGAAAATTTTCCTTACGTCGACATTACCAAAGCTTACGAGGCGGCGGGCGCGGATGCCATTTCGATTTTGACGGAGCCGGAATTTTTCTTGGGCGACGATAAATTTTTATTCGAGATTTCCGCGCAGATTTCAATCCCTTGCCTACGTAAAGATTTCGTCGTCGATGAGTACATGATTTATCAGGCGAAAGTTTTGGGCGCGTCGGCAACGTTGTTAATCTGCGCGATACTCGACGATATTCAACTCAAAAATTTTATCGCGCTGTGTGATGAATTAGGATTGAGCGCGTTGGTTGAGGCGCATGACAAAAACGAAATTAAGCGGGCGATTAAGGCGGGTGCGAGGATTATCGGCGTCAACAATCGCAACCTCAAAGATTTTTCCGTCGACATGGATAACGCAAAAAGACTTCGGGAACTCGTGCCGCGTGAAATAATTTTCGTGTCGGAGAGCGGCGTTAAAAATTCTGACGACATTAAAAAAATCCGCGAGCTTGGTGCCGACGCCGTGTTGATTGGAGAAATTTTAATGCGCGCCGCCGATAAAAAATCAAAGCTTGCGGAGTTGAAAGGCTTATGACTAAAATAAAATTTTGCGGGCTGAAAACTCTTGCTGATATTCAAGCCGTTAATAAAATTTGCCCCGAATACGTCGGCTTTGTATTCGCGCCGAAGAGTAAACGTTACGTCGCGCCCGAAACTGCCGAGAATCTGCGCGGAGCCTTGTCGAAAAAAATTTGTGCGGTTGGAGTTTTTGTCAATGAAAAAATTTCGACGGTCGCCGAACTTTTGAACGCTAACATAATCGACGCGGCGCAACTTCACGGCAACGAGGATGACGCTTACATTAAAAATCTGCGCGGGCTCACGAAGAAAATTATTATCCAAACGTTTAAAGCTGATAGGATTGCAGCGGCGGAGAAAAGTTTCGCCGATTTTATTTTGATTGACGCGGGCGCGGGTGACGGTAAAACTTTCGACTGGAAACTGGTAAAAAATTTGCGGCGAGAATATTTTCTGGCGGGCGGACTGAATCCCGAAAACGTCGGCGACGCGATTAAAATGTTGAATCCGTTCGCAGTCGACGTTTCAAGCGGCATTGAAACCGGCGGCAAAAAAGATTTTAAAAAGATGGCAACCTTCGCGGAGGTTGTGCGGAGGGAAAATTTATGACGAATCAAAAGGGACGCTTCGGCATTTACGGCGGGCAATATATCCCCGAAACTTTGATGAATGCGGTCATCGAGTTGGAGGCGGCTTATTATCAATTCAAGGACGACGAAAATTTTAACCGCGAACTCGACGAGTTGTTTAGGAATTATGCGGGACGTCCGTCGCTGTTGTATTTCGCAAAAAAAATGACCGCTGATTTGGGCGGCGCGAAAATTTATCTCAAGCGCGAGGATTTGAATCATACGGGCTCGCATAAAATTAATAACGTCTTGGGGCAAGCTTTATTGGCTAAGAAAATGGGCAAGACGCGTTTAATCGCGGAGACGGGCGCGGGACAACATGGCGTCGCGACTGCTACGGCGGCGGCTCTGCTTGATATGGAGTGCGTTGTTTTCATGGGCGAGGAGGATACTCGTCGGCAAGCCCTTAACGTCTACCGTATGAAACTTTTGGGCGCGCAGGTTATCGCCGTCAAAAGCGGCACAGGGACTTTGAAAGACGCCGTGTCAGAAACTTTCCGCGAGTGGACAAATCGAATTGCCGATACTCATTATTGCTTAGGCTCGGTTATGGGACCGCATCCCTTCCCCGTTATCGTCAGAGATTTTCAAGCCGTCATCTCCAAAGAAATTAAAAGTCAGCTCCGCGAACTTGAAGGTAAACTTCCCGACGCGGTGGTTGCATGTTGTGGTGGCGGCTCCAATTCTATCGGCACGTTTTATAATTTTATTGACGATAAAAGCGTTCGGCTAATCGGTTGCGAGGCGGCGGGCAGAGGCGTTGACACGTTCGAGACTGCCGCGACGATTGCAACGGGTAGGACGGGGATTTTTCACGGCATGAAGTCTTATTTTTGCCAAGATAAATACGGGCAGATTGCTCCGGTTTATTCGATTTCGGCGGGGTTGGATTATCCCGGCATTGGTCCAGAACACGCTTGGCTTCACGACATCGGCAGAGCTGAATACGTCCCGATAACCGACGACGAGGCTGTCAACGCCTTTGAATATCTGTCGCGCACGGAGGGAATTATCCCCGCGATTGAATCGGCGCACGCAGTTGCTCACGTCATGAAGATTGCGCCGACTATGGCTAAGGATAAAATTATCGTGATAACTTTGTCGGGGCGCGGCGATAAGGATTGCGCGTCCGTTGCTCGTTACAGAGGCGAAAATATCACAGAGTAAGATTTTCAACAGTGCGCGGTGCTCCGTTCATTTCGGCAACGAGGGCGTCGCGTATTTTTAATTCCTGTTCGTCGATAATCTGCATTGCAAAGCCCGCGTGAACTAAAACATAATCGCCGATTTTAGTTTCGGGCAAAAGCATTAAACTCGCCGAACGTTTGACGCCCGAACGCTCCACCGTCGCTAAGTCGCCTTCGATATTTAAAACTTTCGCAGGAAAAGCTAAACACATTTATAATCACCTCGTATGTTAAGGAGTTGAGAAACATGATAGACATTACATTAATCGGAACTTCGGCACTCTTGCCCATTCCCGAACGCGCACTGACTGCGGCATTTCTGAGTTGCGGCGGGCATTCAATACTTTTCGATTGCGGCGAAGGAACTCAATCAGCGGCGCGGAAAGCAGGCGTCAGCCTCGTAAGGACGGACATAATCGCATTGACGCATTATCACGGAGATCACATACTCGGACTGCCGGGCTTGTTAAAAACTATGTGGCGCACGGAACGGACAGAACCTCTATACGTAATAGGACCGGAAGGACTTTGGGTCAAGGCAATGGAACCTGTCTTACGATTGACGGGGCGGACAACCTACCCGATAGAGCTGATTGAAAATCCGACGGCGGAGTTGCAACTTTCCACGTTGATTAAAGGATGGGATTCGGCAAAACTTACCCCGTTTAAAACGGAGCATAAAGTACCAAGTCAAGGATATTGTTTCACGTTAAGCCGCGCAGGGAAATTTATTCCGCAGAAAGCAAAAGCTTTAGGCGTGCCCGTGAATCAATGGGGACTTTTACAGAAAGGGCAAAGCGTTCAAGTCGGCGATAATATTATACTCCCCGAACAAGTTTTGGGCGAGCCGCGCAAGGGTTTGAAGTTTGTTTTTACGGGCGACACGGCTATTTATGATAATTTGATTAACGCCGCGCAGGGTGCTGATTTGATGATTAGCGAAGCTACTTACGGCGACAATAACCAAGCGCAGAAGGCAAAAACTAACGGACATATGACTTTCGCACAAGCCGCTGAAGTCGCCAAACGCGCCGACGTTAAACAACTTTGGTTGACGCACTACTCACAAACGATAGCCGACCCCCAAGAATATCTGCCGAACGCCACCACCATTTTTGAGAATACTATTTGCGGGGAAGACGGCATGTCTACGACGTTGCACTTTGAAGATTAAACCAATAAATTTATCAATCTTCCCAAGCGTGAATGCCTTCTTTGTTGGGGATAATTTTTTTGTTAAAAACCGGCTCCTCGACGCCGCGATTTTTTTGAGCCGCATAATCGTCAAGCGCAATGAATGCATATTTGCAAAGGCGGGCAATGGAACTCGGTAACCAACCCTACTTATCGCCCTCGAAAAACGTAATGTTAATTTCGCCGTAAAAATAATTGCCGACGATTGAACTAAACGCGAACAGGAAAACAATCAACGCCAAAACGCTCGGAGCCCAAGTGCCGTAGACGCTCGCCAAAGATTGCTGAACAAGTGATACGCCCGTCAGTTCGCCGCCGATTGAATATTCTCCCGTCAATAAAACAGAAAACGCCGTCGCCGAACAAACGAGCCAAGTATCAACGTAGACGCCGAAACTTTGAATCAACCCTTGCCGCGCAGGATGTTTACCGCTTGCCGTTGCCGCCGCATTCGGAACGGAACCTTCACCCGCCTCGTTGGAAAATAAACCGCGACGAACGCCCGTTATGAAATGTTAAACTTTCCGGCAATATTCAGCTTGTGCAAGACTAGATACAAAAGCTTTAGCTACTAAAATGTGTACATTGTGATTCCGCGCCTTACCATCTTTAGACAAGGTAGCTTTAATATAACCGCCTGAGTCGAGTGAAGGTTTAATTATACGAGTCGTTTTCCGCTGAAAATTTTTTACTCTACCGAAGTTACTGACTTGATACAAGCCTTCGTATCCGACAACATCACGCCCAATTTCGTTAAGCAAATCACTCGTTCCTAGAGGATAATTTTTAATGAACTCAGCAAATTCGCGCTTGAGTTTTTTAAGCTTTAATTTCTTATCGGCTGTTATCAAATTTAGTCCACCTTTCTTTTTGCCCCGCGCTCCCGAATATCAACTCAATCATCTCGCCGAGCAGTCTCACTTGTACAAATTTTGTTCGAAACGTAAAGGCAATCCCCGAACCGATTAGCGCAACGATTATCACATACGTCCACAGGAACGAGTTGATGTCGTTAATCACGCCGTGCAATGCTTCCATAAAATTACCTCCCATAGATTCATATGCAAATTATAGCATACTCTTCATGTGAGGCAAAGCTTCCGCGCAGGTTACAAGTTCATTCTATGTTTTTATAGGAAATGTGATAGTAGGCGTTTTCAATTATTTTGGGAGTAACTTTGAACTTGCGAGCAGACGCTTTAAAACCGTGCTCAGGGTCGCCCGGAATGCAATCACGACGAATCTCGCGGACTTGTTCAGCAGTAAATTTTGCTCTACCGTGTTCGCAACCTTTTTTGGATAAACCCATTTCAAACGCATGAATAATATTTTCAGATGGCGTTGTCCACTCAAGATTTTCTGGGCAGTTATTAAATTTGTCGCCGTCGATATGATTAACCTGCGATTTGTTGTTAGGATTTGGAACGAAGGCTTTGGCAACAAGAACGTGAACATAGCAATTATGAGCTTCACCGTTTTTATAAAGTGTAACGCGCAGATAACCTGTGTGAATGATGTCAGGTTTAATAATTCTCGTTTTCTTACGACGAAGTGACTTAACACGGGCGAAATTGCTCACTTGATAAAATCCCTCGTGGCCTTCGATGTCGCGCCAAATTTCATTGGGCAGATTTTCGCAGTAGCTGTCAAGCTCCAACAGCAAAAACTCTAACGCGAATCGTTCAGTCTTGCTGAGCTTCGCTGCCAACAAGATTTTTTTCGCTTCTTCAACTGTCATGATAATCTCTCCTATCTTTGATTTGACAACTTACGCCGGAACGCTTAGAATTACATAAAATCCTTTGGCTCACGTTTCGACGTGCTTGGTTTATTAGCAATTTCACTTTAGCACAAAATCGAGCGTGAATCAAATTTTTTTTTGCTAAAATCGGCGCGGGTTTTTCGTTTGACAATCACAGCGCAAAAGTTTATCATTGATAAAATACATTTTTGGAGGTAACAGCTTATGCCAATGATGGATCTCTCGAAATACGGCATTAAAGATGTCAAAGAAGTTTTGTATAATCCCACTTACGAAGTCCTCTTCAACGAGGAGACGCGTCCCGATTTAACAGGTTACGAAAAGGGTTTTGAAACAGAACTCGGCGCAATTTCAGTTTACACGGGAATTTACACCGGACGTTCGCCCAAAGATAAGTTCATCGTTTACGACGACACGACTAAAGAAAGCTCAGAAAGTGCTGTCTGGTGGACAACTCCAGAGTTCGTCAATGACAATAAAAAGTGCTCCATCGAGACTTGGAACGTACTCAAGAAAATCGCGCAAGATGAACTCTCCGGCGAACGTCTTTTTGTCGTCGATGGCTTCTGTGGCACGCATAAAGATACGCGTATGAAAATCAGATTTATCATGACAGTTGCGTGGCAGGCGCATTTCGTTACCAATATGTTCATTCGCCCGAAAACTCAAGCGGAGTTCGATCAAGAGCCTGATTTTATCGTCTATGCTGCCTCGAAAGCTAAGGTAGAAAATTATAAAGAGCTCGGTCTCAATTCCGAAACCGCCATAGTATTCAATTTTACATCTAAAGAGCAAATAGTTATAGGTTCTTGGTATGGAGGCGAGCTAAAAAAAGGCTGCTTCTCGACGATGAACTTTTTTTTGCCGCTTAAAGGAATCGCGGCGATGCATTGCTCCGCCAATACCGACATGAACGGTGAGAATACCGCGATTTTCTTTGGACTGAGCGGCACGGGCAAAACGACCCTCTCGACCGACCCCAAACGCTTGCTTATCGGCGACGACGAACACGGCTGGGATGATACCGGCGTCTTCAACTTCGAGGGCGGCTGTTACGCTAAAGTTATCAACCTCGATAAAGAATCCGAGCCCGACATTTACAACGCGATTCGCCGCGACGCACTCCTCGAAAACGTCACTGTCGACGAAAACGGCAAGATTGACTTTGCTGATAAATCCGTCACGGAAAATACCCGCGTCAGCTACCCGATTTATCACATTAAAAATATCGTGCGCCCCGACAGTCACGGACCTGCCGCGCAATCGGTTATCTTCCTCAGCGCGGATGCATTCGGAGTATTGCCGCCCGTTTCCATTCTGACTTCCGAACAGTGCAAATATTATTTTTTGAGCGGCTTCACTGCTAAACTCGCAGGCACCGAGCGCGGAATCACCGAGCCGACTCCGACTTTCAGCGCGTGCTTCGGGCAAGCCTTCCTCGAACTCCATCCGACTAAATACGCTGAAGAACTCGTTAAACGCATGGAAAAATCCGGCGCGAAGGCGTATCTTGTCAATACGGGCTGGAACGGCACCGGCAAACGCATTTCGATTAAAGACACGCGCGGCATTATCGATGCTATTCTCGGCGGCGCAATTAAAAACGCTCCGACTAAGAAACTTCCTATCTTCGACCTCGAAATCCCGACTGAACTCGAAGGCGTCGCGACTAATATCCTCGACCCGCGTGATACTTACGCCGACCCGACCGAATGGGATAAAAAAGCCGAAGACCTCGCGAGCCGCTTCATTAAAAACTTCAAGAAATACGAATACAATGCGGCGGGTAAAGCACTCGTCGCGGCCGGTCCCCACCTTGACAAATAAATTGATACGTTGACTAAAAAAATAGCCTCGCTCGTTCCGACGGGCGGGGTTATTTTTAATCGGCGAACTTTTATAGCTAACTACAGGAGGAATTTTATGAAGGCTTTATACTTGGACTGCGCGGCGGGAATAAGCGGCAATATGTTTTTAGGGGCTTGCTTACAACTGGGCGTGCCGGAAAAATATCTGCGCGGCGAACTCGATAAACTTAACCTGCCCCGTGAATTTGAACTTGAAATTTCAGACGTCAGCAAGAACGGAATCGGCGCGGCTTATGTTGACGTTAAGCTTCCCAAAAGTTTTGATTCTGAACTCGCCCACCCGAATATCAGACATTTACACCGCCACGAGCATATTAAAAACCACAGTCATAGAACTTTTGCCGACATAAAAAAAATAATCGACGGCTCGGAACTTAGCGCGACGGTTAAAACCAAAGCTTTGGCGATTTTCAACGTGATAGCCTGCGCGGAGGGCAAAGTTCATCAACGCCCCGCAAATGAAGTTACTTTCCACGAGGTCGGCGCGATTGATTCTATCGTCGACATTATCGGTTGCGCTGTCTGCCTCGATTATCTGGACGTGGAAAAAATTTTCGTCTCAAAAATTAATACGGGTTCCGGTTTCGTCAAATGTGCTCACGGGCTTATGCAAATTCCTGCTCCCGCAACTGCCGAACTTTTGCAAGGTTTCAAGACGTATCACTTTGGCGCGGAAAAGGAACTTACGACACCGACGGGCGCAGCGATTATCAAAGCATTTGCCGAATACAGCGCGGATTTGCCCGAAGATTTTACGTCGGAGAAAATTGGTTACGGCGCGGGCAGTTGGGATTTGGATATTCCGAACGTCTTGAGAATTTATCTGGGAGAATTCGGCGGGCAAGGCGAACGACATTTAGTCAAGCTTGAGGCGAACATCGACGACATGAATCCGCAAATTTACGGCTGGCTTTACGAAAGACTTTTTGCGGCGGGAGCTTTGGACGTTTGGACGACGCCCATTTACATGAAAAAAAATCGCCCCGCGCAGATGTTAAGCGTTCTTGTCGACGCCGAGCGCAGGGAGACTTGCATAAAAATTATTTTCGAGGAGACAACGACGATCGGCTTGCGCGTGATTGAAATTGCGCGGCGTGTCGAGGCTGTCCGTAAGATTGCTAAGGTCGAGACGAGTTTTGGCGAAGTTCAATGCAAAGTCAGCGCGTACGACGGCAAAATCGTTTCTATCACGCCCGAATATGAAGATTGCCGCCGCCTCGCCGAAAAAAATTCCGTCCCGCTTAAAGCCGTTTGGCAAGAGGCTTTGACTAAGCAGGAGGCGCGTCTCGGATAATTATCGCAGAGAAAAAATTTCCACAGGCAAATTGCAAACGCCGATACTGTGAATCATCGCGGGCGAAAGTTCTATCGGCTTCTTAATAAAAATTTCTGCAATGTTATTTTTCCGGTCATGTTCATCGGCAGTTACGACCAAAATTTTTTTCTTGGTCTGCTGAATAATCCGCGTGAGAATCTTTTGATAAAGTTGCCGATTCTGCTCGCCGTTTTTCTTACGAATCGCCGCGTCATCTTGATAAAAATATTTTTCTAGGACGGCAAACTTATCGGCACTCTTCGCGATGTCGGCAAAAAAATTTTTCACGGCGCGTATCGGCAACCAAAGAAGTCATAAAGGCAATGTTGCTTCGCGTGGCAATGTCAAACGCAATTTGTTTCTTATTCAAAGTCAGTTGCTCAAAAAATTTTTTACCCTTAGCCGTGTGAATAAAAACTATCGACGTGCCGCGATTGTCAAACATTTCCGGAGCAAAATTCTGGCTTAAGCTACTTAAAAAAATTTTCCCGTAAAGATTTTGACTAAGCGAACAGAAATAATATCCCTTATCGGAAAAATTTATTTCGACGTTGGAAGTTGACCAACCGTTGCGCTTACTGCGGAAGTTGACGTGTGCAATGTTACGACGCTCCGAATTTAGAACGCATTGAACAACAGTTCGCTCGCCTGTTTCAGGAAGAAATTTTGGCGGCGATGCCCAGAGAACTTCCGTAAAATCTGCGAACTTCTTTAACGTGTGATGGAGTGCAAATTTCTGCAGAATGTTCCCGTAATTAAAGTAGCCGTCCAAAGTCAACTTAGCAATGCGCATTAATTCCCCTCCTTAATTTATCGCGCTAAAATAATTTCCTCAATGCGAGCGTTTTCCGCCTCAAGGCTGTTAATTACGCCGTTTTTTTCCATCGCGTCAATGACAACCAGCTGACGTTTCTTGGCAAGGTGAAAATCGACGTAAGGCGAATAAAGACTGGGCGCGTTAGGCAGA
Source organism: uncultured Selenomonadaceae bacterium (assembly GCA_905234235.1). Taxonomy (GTDB): domain Bacteria; phylum Bacillota; class Negativicutes; order Selenomonadales; family Selenomonadaceae; genus Quinella. Next base: position 42,676 of record CAJOHN010000009.1, on the reverse strand, counting down.
CCGGCAAGCATTGCGCATTCGGCTATCGTCAAGTCAGCAGGTTCCTTATCAAAATATCCTTGCGCCGCGTCATAAATCCCGTAAAAATCCGAGCCGAAATAAATCACGTTCAAATATATCTCTAGGATTTTATCCTTCTTGAAATTTTTTTCCATGTTCATTGACAGGATAAGTTCCTCAGCTTTGCGCGTAAAAGTTTGGTCGCTTGTCAGGAAAAGATTTTTGACGGTCTGTTGAGTGATCGTCGACGCGCCCTCTTGAATTTCGCCCGCCTCAACATTAACCAAAACTGCGCGGGCAATTCCGAATAAATCAAAACCTTTATGTTTATAAAAGCGTGCGTCCTCGACGGAAACGACGGCTTGGAGCAAAAGGTACGGCATTTTATCAATCGTCGTGTAGTGCGGGATACTTTTAATTTTCTCGTCGACGGCGGGCTTAATCGAAGTCATTCTGCCAAGCGTGTCGAAAAATCCGAGTTCTTTATCCTTCCGCGCAGGCGTTTCGACTGACGACGTTTCTTTAACGTTATTGGTTTCCAATTTATCGTTGCTAATCGGTTCAAAAGGCTTGTTGTTGCGTTCGTCGAAGAGCGTTTTAATATCTGGGACGCCGTGCTTTTTAATCAGCTCGGAGTCGGGGAAAATTTCTTCCTCGATTGAACTGAAATAATCGGCGGGGTGGTCGCTTTTCATATACAAAGTCACCGCGAACGATATGCAAAACGTCAGCACCATCGCGACGACGAATTTTATAAACCTAAAAATAATTCGGAAGGAACGCTTTGCCTTCGGCGGGCTGTCATTGCTCAAAAAAAATATACTCCCTTCAAATGTGGTTGCAAGGAGTATATCACAAAAAACTTTCTTTTAATAGCCTAAAGTTTCAGCCGCACGTCAATCAACGCTAATCAGTTCGTATTGCGGGTTGCCGAGTCCCTTTTCAGCCATAGCAGAGAGTTGGCGCAAGCCGTGCCGTGATTCGATACGTTCTCTTAAATCCGCGCTGTCTGTCGCTGTCCAAACCAAATCGCAACACGCTTGATCAATCGCTAAAATATCCGTCGACGCTAAAATTCCAACGTCAGCCATTGTCGGTTCAGCCGCTCTGACGCCCGCGCAGTCACAATCAACCGACATCCGCCGCATAACATTTAAAAATACAATTCGCTTGCCGAAATAATCGCAAGTCGCCTTTCCCGAATCAGCCATGCGCTCCATAAGATGTTCTTTAAGCGGAAAAGTCCCGTCGAACCAATCAACATCCAAAGGCGGCATACCAAATTTTTTACTGTCGTAGCCGTGAACTTGAACTTTGCCGACGTGTCCGCTCGCCATGCCGATTGCAATATTTTTAAGACTGCCGCCGAAACCGCCCATTGCGTGCCCTTTAAAATGCGTCAAGACGATAACCGAATCATAATTGACGAGGTGCCCGCCCATTGCAACTTCCTTGAGATGAAAGCCGCCGCGCACGGGAAAATTAACGTAGCCTTCGTCCGCGTCCATGATGTCGACGTCGCAAAAATCCCAGCCGTTCGTGCGCAAAGTCTCGCGGTGGTCTTCGGTAGTGTAGCGTTTGCCGACGTAAAGCGTATTCGTCTCGATAATGTTGCTGTTAGGGATTTGCGCTTGAAACGCCTTAACCATGTCGCGCGGCAGAATGTTCGGACCATTCGGCTCGCCGGTGTGGAGTTTGATGGCGACTTTGCCGAAAATTTCGCCGTTAATCTTATTGTAAAGTTTGATAAGGTGGTCGGCGTCGATTTTGTCCGTGAAATAAACTTTAGCCGCCGTCCCCGTGTAATTCGTGCCCGTAACATTCCTACTTCCGACGACGGGAGCCGCGTTGAGCTTGAGAATTTTTTTAGGTTTAGCCGCCTGCGCGACGTTGAATTGACTGACAGCCGCACCCATTGCCGCCACGCCCGCCATCTTGAAAAGATTTCTCCTGCTGATGTCCATGATGTCTCCTCCTTTTTTGGTCATTATAAAGTTTGAAGTGGACTCCATGCAATTTTTTTTTTATGTCAATCCCCGCGAGGGGCTTACATTTTTTGCATAGCTCCGTTAAAATTCGCGGCATGAAAAAATATTTTTTGGCGCGGCTCATCCAACTGATTCCGATTCTTTTCGGGATAACGTTTCTGACGTTCGGCATGATGCAATTTGCCGCCGGTGACGCCGTCGATATAATTTATGAACAAGCGGGCAGTGTGGCGGAGGAGATTAAAGCCGCTAAACGTGCAGAGCTCGGACTCGACCAACCGTTTCTGATTCAATACGGGCGGTGGCTTGGCGGAATTTTAACAGGTGATATGGGTAAATCTTTTATCAGCGGCAAAGAAGTTTTCGAGACGTTCGCCGATAAACTCCCCGCGACGATTGAATTAATGTTGGTGTCGATTCTGCTGACGATTTTTATCGCGACGCCTGCCGGAATTTTAGCCGCCGTCAATCAAAACAGACTTATCGACTACATAATCCGCACGCTGAGTTTCGTTGGCAATTCAATGCCGAATTTTTTTACGGGCTTGCTACTGATTTATTTTCTCACGTTGAAGTTGAATCTCCTGCCGATAATCGGACAAAGCGTCGTCATGCCCGCGCTGACTTTAACAATCGCAATGGGCGCGAAGTACACACGGCAAATCCGCGCAGTTGTCTTAGAGGAATTGGATAAACCTTACGTCATGGGCGCGAGGAGTCGCGGCGTTTCGGAGCTGACAATCCTAATTAAAAGCGTCCTGCGTTCAACGCTAATCATGATTATTACGTTGCTTGCGTTGTCGATGGGTTCTTTATTGGGCGGCACGGCGATTGTTGAAACAATTTTTATGTGGGACGGCGTCGGGAAAATGGCAGTCGATGCGATTTTAATGCGAGATTATCCGCTGATTCAAGCTTACGTGGTTTGGATGGCGATAATTTATGTGCTGATGAATTTGGTGGCGGACTTACTTTATCATTGGCTTGATCCGCGTGTTCGCTACGGAGAATCGTCATGAAAAAATATTTTGCGGCGGCGGGGCTTTTAATTTTTATCGCGGTGTTCGCGGATTTTTTAACGCCGTTCGACCCTTACGTTCAAGATTTGGAGGGCGCGCTTACTCCGCCGAACTCGATAAATTTATTGGGAACCGACCGCTACGGGCGCGACGTTTTATCCAGAGTGATAATCGGCTCTCAAACGACACTCTGCGCGGCTCTGGCGTTATTGGCGGTAATCGCGAGTGTTGGAAGTTTAATCGGCGCGATATGCGGTTACAAGGGCGGGCGGCTCGATACTTTTTTGATGAGAATGTCGGATATATTTTTAGCGTTCCCGCAAATGGTTTTTGCAATCGCGGCGGCGGGAGCATTAGGCGGCGGGCTTTTGAATGCGGCGGCAGCGTTGGCGATAATCGGCTGGACGAAATACGCAAGAATTTCGCGGGGGTTGGTGTTATCGATTCGTTCAATGCCGTATTTCGACGCGGCGCGGATGGCTGGTTCAAGTTCGATTGAAATTTTATTTGCGCATGTCCTGCCGAATATCGCGGGGACAATTTTAGTTACAGCGGCACTCGACATTGGAACAATCATAATGGAATTGGCGGGGCTGTCGTTTTTGGGATTGGGAGCGATGCCGCCGACTGCCGAATGGGGCGCGATGATGAATAACGGGCGTTCGATGTTACAAACTGCTCCTTGGGTGATTCTCGCGCCGGGCACAGCGATTTTTATCACAGTTGCGACGTTCAATTTACTTGGCGACAAACTCAGAGATTTTTTGGGAGGCGACAGGCAATGAAAAAATTTTTGGCGACAATCTGCGCGGCGGGGCTTTTATTTACCGGTTGCGGCGGAGAAAAAACTTCTTCGACGAACGACAAAACTTTTACTTACGGCACAGTTGCTTACGGCGTCGCTATGGAAAATGTCGGCACCAATCCCCACGAAAGTTACAGCGGCTGGAGTACATTGCGCTACGGTATCGGCGAGACGCTTTTTAAATTCAACGAACACATGGAGCTTGAAGCTTGGCTCGCGGAAAGTTTTGAGCAAGTTGACGACTTCACCGTTAAAATCAAAATCAACGACGCCGCTAAATTTTCTAACGGTAAAAAAGTTGACGGAGCCGCCGTTAAAAAATGTTTGGAGGCTTTAATTGCCAATCACGACCGCGCGCCCCGCGATTTGAAAATTTCTTCAATCGAAGCCGACGGGCAATTTGTTACCATTAAATCTGCCGAGAAAGTCCCCGCGCTGTTGAATTATCTGAGCGACCCTTACGGTTGCATTATCGACGTGGAGGCGGGCGTTAATGATAACATCGTCGTCGGCACGGGCGCGTACAAAGCCGTCAAAGTCACTGACACGCAGATTGATTTGGTTGCCAACGAAAATTATTGGGGCGCGGTCAAGCCGAAGATGGATAAAGTTATCGTCAAGAGCATAACCGACGGCGACACGCTCACTATGGCTATGCAAAACGGCGAACTCGACGCGGTGCAAGGTTTGCCCTATTCGAGCCTCCAACTTTTCAGCGGCGATAATTATAAAATTTCCCAAGTCGAAACTTCCAGAGTTTATCAAGCGGCATTCAATTTCAAAACGCCCGCATTGCAAGATTTAAACGTCCGCCGCGCAATTTCTATGGCGATTGACAAGGAAAATTTCTGCAAGGTTCTGCTTAACGGCAACGGCACGCCCGCAATCGGAGCCTTCCCTGCGAATCTGACTTTCGGCGGCGATAAAGTTCACGCTCTACCTTACGACCTCGACGGCGCGAAGAAACTTTTATCTGATTCGGGTTGGAATGATTCTGACGGCGACGGTTATGTTGATAAGGACGGCAAGAATCTTGAACTGCGTTGGCTGACTTACACCTCGCGCCAAGAACTTCCGTTACTCGCCGAAGCCGCGCAGGCTAATCTAAAAAAAATCGGCGTCAAACTCAATGTCAACGCTACCGACAATTATAAAACTTTCCTCAAGAGCGGCGACTACGATATTTTTTCTAAGGCGATTGTGACTGCACCGACCGGCGACCCCGAATATTATTTCACAAGCCACATTGTGCCCGGCGCGGTTGATAATGCCGGCTTTTACGACAGCGAACAAATTGCTACGCTTGAAGACGAACTCCACAATACTTTTGGCGCGGCTAATCGTTCGGAACTCGCAATTAAAATGTCTCAACAAGTCCTCGACGATTGCGCTTTGATTTACGCGTCGCATTTGCGGATGTCGTTTGTTATGAAACCGAATGTCGAAGGCTTTACGGCGCACCCTTCCGATTATTACGAAATTCGTCCGGAGTTGGATAAGAAATGATTCTGCGCGTCGAAGATTTGATTGTGGCTTGCGGCGATAAAAAAATTCTGCGCGGCGTGAGCTTTTCGATTAAGCGCGGCGAGATTTTAGTTATCGTGGGAGAATCGGGCAGCGGCAAGTCAACGATTTTAAAGGCGATTGGCGGGCTTTTGGATAAAAAATTTTCAATCGGCGGCAAGATTCTTTTCGACGGGCGCGACATTAAAGATTTGCCCGATAAGGAACGCAGAAAACTTTCCGGAGATAAAATCGGATTCATTTTCCAAAACGTGGGCGCGTCATTTTGTCCGATAAGAACAATCGGCGAACAAATTTTTGAAAGCGTCAAAGCTCACCGCGATTGGGATAAAAAATTTTTCCGCGAGCGAGCGATTGAACTCATGGAGAATATAAATCTCGCGCCGGAAGTTTTAGATGAATATCCGTTCAGATTATCGGGCGGCATGGCGCAACGTGCAGGAATATTGGCGGCGACAATCCTCGAACCGAAATTATTACTCGCCGACGAACCAACCTCAGCATTGGACGTTGTAACACAAATCGGCGTCGTCAAGGAGCTGATGAATCTGCGAGAGCGGCTGGAAATTTCAATCATAATGGTCACGCACGACTTAGAAATTGCGCGGCGCATGGCGGATAAAATTTTAACCATAAAACACGGCGAGGCATCACAATGAAAATCTTGGACGTTCGCAACGTTAAAAAATTTTTTGGCAAGCGGCTGATTCTTAACGATATAAATTTTACTGTCGACGCGGGCGAATGCTTAGGGATTGTGGGTTTGAGCGGCGGCGGCAAATCGACGTTGGCGAAAATTATTGCGCGATTAATTCCTTGCGACTTTGGAGAAATATTTTTATGCGGCGAGGACATCACGCACGCGACGGGCAACGCTTTTTATAAAAATGTTCAGATGATTTTCCAGACGCCCGAAGATTCATTTAATCCGCGCAGGACTTTAGGGAAAAGTATCGCCGAGCCGATTAAAAATTTTCTTGACGATAAAAATCTGCGCGGGCGCGTCGAAAATTTTTTGGCGGAAGTCGGCTTGCCGAAAAATTATTACGAACGTTATCCGCGTGAAGTATCGGGCGGCGAATGTCAACGGGCGGCGATAGCGCGGGCAATTTCAATCTCGCCAAAGCTTTTAATCTGCGACGAGGCAACGAGTGCGCTTGACGTAAACACAGCGGAGCAAATCGTCACGTTGATAAAAAAACTCTGCGCGGAAAAAAATATCGCTTGCCTATTCATCACGCACGACTTAGCGACGTTAAAAAAATTAGCCGACCGCGTGTTGGTTTTGGAGGACGGGCGACTGAAAACTTTAGACGAATCAAAATTCAAGGAGGTATTGGCATGGAGCGATTGAACAGGCGTATCGAAAATTATTGGGACGAGCGGAGCGAAAATTTCAGTAAGACGCGCAGATTGGAGCTTGAAGGGATTGACGCGGCGGCTTGGCGGAATATTTTCAAAAAAAATTTGCCCGAAGGCAAGTTAAAGATTCTTGATGTAGGGACGGGCGCGGGATTCTTCGCGGCGATTTTGTCGAGTCTCGGTCATAAAGTTATCGGCGTCGATATGTCGGCTAAAATGCTCAGCGAGGCTGAAAAAAATTTCCGCGACTTGAAACTTTCCGGCACCTTCCAAAAGATGAACGCACAAATTCTTGGCTTCGCCGATGAAACTTTTGACGCGATTGTCACGAGAAATTTAACGTGGACGCTCCCGAACGTCAAGGCGGCTTATCGTGAATGGTTCCGCGTGTTGAAAATCGGTGGCGTGCTGATGAATTTCGATTCCGATTATGGCGACGCGAATTTTTTTGATGAAACGACGTGCACAAAAGGCGAAGTTCCCGACGCAATGTTGATTGAGTGCGACGCGATTAGAAATGCGATGGAGATTAGCACGCGCCGCCGTCCGAGTTGGGACGTTGGTTTTCTTGAAGGGATAAATTTTTCTGTGCGCCTCGACGAAGATATTTCGCCCGTCGTCAAAAACGATCCACGCGGCGTTTATGATTCTGTGCCGCTCTTCGCGATTTACGCCGTCAAATAAATTTTAGCTCTTAGCGACGGTTTTAATCGTGCCGAGCTTTTTAATGTCGGTATCTTTTCTGTCGCCGTAAATTTTAATTTTGGCAAGTGCATCTTCCAACGTGGCGAGTTCATTTTTATCAAGCACAACGTCCGCCGCGCCGAAATTTTCTTTAAGGCGTTCATCGCGACGCATACCGGGTATCGGGACGACAAAATTATTTTTACACATCATCCAAGCCAACGAAATCTGCGCGGGCGTAGCATTTTTATCGGCGGCAAATTTTTTCAGCAGGTCGAGTAAGGCTTGATTGGCGTCCATATTTTCTGGAGCAAATCGCGTAATAACTCGGCGCACGTCATCGCCCTCGAATTTGTCTTTGCTTGAATATTTTCCACTTAAAAAGCCGCCCGCCATCGGCGAAAACGCTACGAAGCCAATATTCAATTCTTTACACAGCGGAATAACTTCAACCTCGTATTTGCGTTCCATGATTGAATACTCGCTTTGAACGGCAGTCAGCGGCGTAACTTCGTGGGCGCGTTTAATTTGTTCGGGCGTCGCCTCCGATACTCCCCAAGCACGAATCTTGCCTTCCTTGATGAGTTCGCCCATCCATTCGGCAACTTCCGCCACGTCACGATTAACAGGCACGCGATGCTCGTAATACAAATCGATATAATCAGTCTGCAAACGTTTCAAAGAACCTTCAACCGCATTGCGCAACCCACGCCGCGACGTTTTACCTTCGGGAATTTCCTGATTCGGCAAAAATACTTCGGGCATAAACTTTGTAGCGAGAATAATTTTATCGCGAATGGGCTTGAGAGCCTTGCCGACCAAAATTTCATTCTCGTAAGCCGCATAAACTTCCGCCGTGTCAAAGAAAGTACAGCCGTAATCCTCGTAAGCCGAACGCATGAGCCGAATCGATTCACTTTCCGGCGGACAAGCTCCGTAGCCGTGACTAAATCCCATGCAACCCATTCCGACTGCCGACACTTCCAAATCACGCAATTTCCTTGTCTGCATAACAAACACCTCCGCGCAGATTATAACAATTTGGAGCCGCTTAAAGTCAATCAAAAATTTTAATCGAACATCTCACACGCGCTGAAGAAAATCGGAATTTCACGCGCCGCGCTCGTCTCGCTGTCGGAGGCGTGTACGGCATTTTTAGTTTTATCTTCGGCGTAAAGTTTGCGGACAGTTCCCACCGCCGCCTCAGCAGGATTGGTTGCGCCGTTAAGTTCGCGGACTTTTTTAATCACGTCGTCGCCGCGCAGAACCAAAGCCATAATCGGCGCACTCGTCATAAATTCTACCAGCGCGGGATAATATGGGCGTCCGATGTGTTCGACGTAATGTTTAGCGGCGAGTTCGGGCGTCATCTTCATAACCTTAGCCGCAACAATTTTAAAGCCCGCGTCCTCGTAAATCTTGAGAATGTCGCCCGCATGATTTTTGCCGAAGGCGTCGGGCTTGATGAGTACCAAAGTTTTTTCCATAAAAATATCCTCCCAAAAGTTTTTCTGTGTGATAAAATTGCGGCGAGGAGTTGAGATAATGTTCAGCAATTTTATCGTGGCAGTGAGCGCGGTCGTGCCGATGTTTTGTTTAATGGCAATCGGCGCGTTCGTGAAGTTTCAAAGGTGGTTGACCGACGAAGAACTTAATCACATGAATCGAATGGTGTTCCGAGTATTTTTTTGTTGCATGATGTTTTATTCAATCTACACGACCGAACTGGCAACGAGTTTCAGACCGAAGTTGATGTTATTCGGGGCGTGCGGCGTGCTGATAATTTTTACTTTGCTGATGATAATTATCCCACGAATCGAACCGGATAACAAGCGGCGCGGCGTTTTAGTGCAAGCGATTTTCAGGAGCAATTTTGTATTAATGGGCGTGCCGATAGTCGCGAACATTTTTGGCGACGAAAATATTGCAGTCTCAACGATGATGATTGCGGTTATCGTGCCGATTTATAATATCTTAGCGGTGTTCGCGTTGGAAACATTTCGCGGCGGGAAGTTTGCATTGCTGCCGATAATAAAAGGCGTCTTCAAAAATCCGATGATACTTGGCGCGATTGCGGGCGCGACACTTTTAATCTTGGGCGTCGAAGTTCCAAAGCCAATCCTTAAACCAATCGGGCAAATCTCGGCGGCGACAACTCCCGTTGCGCTGATAATTTTAGGTGCGTCGTTCAGATTCGGCGCGACTCACGAACATAGAAAGCAACTAATCGGTGCAATCTTCGGGAGATTAATCCTCGTGCCCGCGATAATGTTATCGACGGCGGCATTTTTATTTGGATTCACGGGGATTGAATTTGTCACGTTGGTTGCGATATTTGCCTCGCCCTGCGCGGTCGTCAGCTTTGCGATGGCTCAACAGATGGACGGCGATTCGGAACTTGCGGCGAATTGCGTCGTGTTTACGTCGGGCTTGTCTTGTTTGACGATGTTTTGTTGGATACTTTTATTCAAGACGCTTGGAGTTTTTTGATTGAAATTTTTCTGCCGTCGTCCGCGCAAGAGTATCGCAACGTTCATTAAAAAAATCTCCGGCGTGCCCCTTAACCCAATTAAATTTAACGTCGCGTGTCGAGATTAATTCATCCAACGCAAGCCATAAATCTTGATTGAGGACGGGTTTTTTAGCCGCCGTCTTCCAACCGTTGCGCTTCCAATTTACCAGCCAGCCGTTCGTGAACGCATTCTTAAGGTAACTGCTGTCCGTGAAAAGTTCGACGCTCGCGCCCGCAGAAATTTTTTCCAGTGCCTTAATCGCCGCCGTGAGTTCCATTCGGTTGTTAGTCGTATGTTCCGCGCCGCCGTAAATTTCTTCGCGCTGATTTTGTTCGTCGACGATAACCGCCGCCCAACCGCCCGCGCCCGGATTCCCTAAGCATGAACCGTCCGTATAAATTTTTATCATCATTTGCCCTCCAAAGCTTTGCTTGACAACTTTAAGGATTTATGCTAGATTTTTTTGCGTTAAAAGGCAATTTTAAGGCAGTCGGTGTTTTGGGGGTCGACGCCTTCTCTCTTAGTAGATGGGTTCGAAGAAGGTCGTACCGCAAATGCGGCTTTTTTCGTTTCTAAATTAATCTAGGAACGTGAGCAACATCAGGACGGTCTGGATGAGGCTCAGTGCGAGCATCAACCATTGAAATTTGTCCATGACATCACCCCCTCTCATGCGAGAGGAGAGCCGACTCACCGACTGCCGCGCCGAATATAGCACAGCTCCATAATTTTTTCAAGATAAAAATTTGGAAAGGCTTTTCATGAACGTTGATAAACTTAAGACTTTGCCCGACGCGCCCGGCGTTTACCTCATGAAGGACGCTCGCGGCAAAATTATTTATGTCGGCAAGGCTCGCGTGCTTAAAAATCGCGTCCGCCAATATTTCCAAGCCAATAAAAATCACGGCGCGAAAGTTAAAGCTATGGTCGCTAAAATCGCTGACTTCGAGACGATTATAACCGCTACCGAAGTCGAGGCTCTGATTCTCGAATGCAATTTGATTAAGAAATATCGCCCGCGCTACAACATCAGCCTCAAAGACGATAAAAGTTATCCGTATCTGCGCGTGACTGCCGACGAGTTCCCGCGAATTATTTTGACGCGGCGGATTATTCACGACGGTTCACGCTACTTCGGACCTTGCACCAATGGGCTTGCCGTCAAGGAAACTCTCGCGCTCCTTAGGAAAATTTTCCCGCTCCGCACTTGTAAAACTTTTGCCAAGCGTCCGTGCTTAGAGTTTCATATCAAACGTTGTCTCGCGCCCTGCGCAAATAAAATTTCCCGCGAAAATTATACAAGCCTTGTCAATGCCGCCGAAAAATTTTTGGAGGGGCGTACCGCGCAGATTGAACGTGAGCTTACAAATCAGATGAACGCCGCCGCCGATAATTTGGATTTTGAACGGGCGGCTAAACTTCGCGATATTCTCTTGGCAATAAAAAAAGTCACCGAGAAACAAAAAATCGTAACCGACACCGGCGACGTTGACGCGATTGGTTTGGCAAGGCTGGACGGCGAGACTTGCGCGCAAATTTTTTTTATTCGCGAGGGCAAAATCATCGGGCGCGAAAATTTTTTACTAAGCGGTGCCGATAACGAATCCGACGAAATAATTTTAACGGAATTTATTAAGCAGTACTATTCACGCGCTAAAATCTCGGCGACAGAAATTTTATTGCCCGTCGAATTGTCCGAAGAAAAAATTTTAAGCGAATGGCTCGGCGCGAAGTTAATCGTTCCCAAACGCGGCGTCAAAAAATCTTTGGTCGACATGGCTGGGCAAAACGCGGAGCGTTTTTTAAGGGCGCAGGGTTCGGGGGACAGGGATAAGGGAGTTGAGGAGCTGAAAAAATTTTTGAACTTGCCGCGACTCCCCCGCCGTATGGAATGCTTCGATATTTCTCACATTCAAGGCGCGGAAACTGTGGCGTCGATGGTTGTGTTTATGGACGGCTCGCCCGATAAAAAAAGTTATCGCCGCTACAAAATCCGTTCGACGGAGGGCAAGCCCGATGATTTTATGTCAATGCGCGAAGTCACTGCCCGCCGCTACGAACACACCGATAATCTGCCCGATTTGATTGTTATCGACGGCGGACTTGGACAATTAAGTTCCGCGCTGGAAATTATTCGCGGCTTCGGGAATAAAACTCCTGTCGTCGGGCTCGCTAAACAGTTTGAATTAATTTTCGTTGAAGGCTCATCAATCCCCGTCGAACTTCCACGTGACAGCCAAGCTCTTAAACTTATGCAAAGGATTCGCGACGAGGCTCATCGTTTCGCCATAACTTACCACAGAAAATTACGCCGTAAACGTAACTTGAAATCCGAACTCGATAACGTTGCGGGAATTGGCGTTAAGCGTCGCACTGAACTGTTTAAAGCGTTCGGGACGATAAGCAAAATAAAATCGGCAACTGTCGAGGAACTTTCAGCCGTGCCGAGTATGACGCGAGCCGCCGCCGATTCGCTCAGGAAATTTTTCGACGCGCAATCGTGAAATAAGTTCCTTTACATTGCGGGCGGCGTTTGATAAAATGTAAAAAATTCCGCAGGAGGTGGCGTAAGTTGAAAATCGGCGACAAGGTTGTTTATCCGATGCACGGTGCCGGAGAGATTGTAGGCGTCGAGGAGAACGAAGTCGGAGGGGTCGTCAGTTCCTACTATGTATTTCGACTTCCGATGGGTGACATGAAGCTTATGCTACCGGTCGACAAAATTGAGGAAATTGGTTTACGCGAACTAATCACGCCCGCGCAGGTTGAGGAAGTTATCGCGGTATTGCAGGCGGAGACGGAACAAATTCAAGGCAGTTGGAATAAACGATTTCACACGAACCTTGAACGGCTTAAAACCGGCGACATTTTAGACGCGGCGTCGGTTGCGCGGAATTTGTCTCGGCAGAATAACAAGAAAAAAATTTCCAGCGGCGAGAAACGGTTACTGGATCTTTCGCGGCAACTTTTAATCAGCGAACTCGTTTACGTCTGCAATAAAACTCCCGAAGAAATTACCGAATGGGTCGACGAGTTAATTGACGTGCCGCAAGAGGAAGAGAATTAAAGTTATCGGCAAGAGATTTTTATCCCGTCAAAGCGGCGGGATTTTTTGTGTCTTGTCAAGGAAATTAAAGCGTGATAGAATTTTGCCGAAAATTTGAAGGCGTGGTGAGTTAATGCTAAAAGAATTGGCGCGGGCGAAAATAAATTTGACGCTGGACATTTTAGGCGTGCGTGCGGACGGTTATCACGAAGTCGAAATGATAATGCAGATGATTGAGCTCGCCGATGAAGTCGAGCTAAAGAAAATTGCAAGCGGCGTTCGATTAAAGATTGACGGCGGCAAAAACATTCCGAGCGATGAAAAAAATTTAGCGTGGCGTGCGGCTGTTGAAGTTCAAAAGTTTGTCGGCAAAGATTTGGGCGTCGCGATTGAACTCAAGAAAAAAATTCCTTCGGCGGCGGGCTTAGGTGGCGGCTCGGCTGATGCGGCGGCTGTGATTCGCGGCTTGAATCGTCTTTACGAATTGAATTTGACTGACAACGAACTTTGCAAAATCGGCGAACGTATCGGCTCCGACGTTCCGTTTTGCATAATCGGCGGCACTTGTTTTGCTGAAGGTCGCGGCGAAATTCTAACGCCCCTCGCGCCTATTAAAAGGTTCAACGTCGTCTTGGCTAAGCCCGACGGAGAAATTTCAACGGCTTGGGCTTATAAAACTTACGACGAAAACTCCGCGCAGATTCATCCGCCGACTAAAACGATTATCGCGCAACTGCAACGCGGAGATTATGACGCGGCGTTTAAAAATTTTTCCAACGTCTTGGAGAGCGTCGCGATTAAAAAAATCCCCGCCATCGCCGAAATTAAAAACAAATTTTCTGCCGCCGGTGCGAACGTCGCTTTGATGAGCGGCAGCGGCGCAACGGTTTTCGCTTTGACGGACGACGACTTAACCGCAAAAAAAATCGCCGCAAGTGTCGACGCCGCGCAGATTTTTATCACGAAAACTTTCTAGGTAAGGATGAATGACGATGGGCAACAGATTGGAACCGATAACGATAGACAGTTACAGACCTCTGCGCGAAACGGTTTGCGAGGCACTGCGCGACGCGATAAAGCGCGGGATATTGGAGCCGGGCGAACGCTTAATGGAAGTGCAACTCGCCGAAGAGTTGGGAATCAGTCGAACGCCCGTCCGCGAGGCAATTCGTAAGCTCGAACAGGAAGGCTACGTGATAATGATGCCACGCAGAGGCACTTACGTTTCGAGTATTTCTGTCCGCGACGTTAAGGAGATTTTTGAAATACGCTCGGCACTCGAAACCCTCGCGGCAGTTTTGGCGACGATTCGCATTGAACCCGAAGAACTCGATAGACTTCGCGCCTTGCTGACAGAAATCGAAGGGCACATTAAAAATAACGACATGGATAAAATCGTGGCGACGGACGTTGAATTTCACGGGTTGCTTTATCAAGTCAGTCGCAATGAACGGCTCGTCGCGATAATCAGCAATTTAATGGAACAGCTGGCGCGTTTCCGCACGCTGTCAATGTCGTATCCGGGACGGTTGCAGGAAACATTGGCGGAACATAGGGCGATGGTCGAGGCGATAGCGGCGGGCGATGTGGATGCGGCTCGCGACGCGGCTGAACGGCACATGGAACAGGCGGAAGAAACTCTACTAAAGACAATGAGAAAACATGTAAAATAGTTTGGACAAGGAGGTTTATTTATGAGCTTGGAAACTTTAATATTGGCGGCGGGCAAAGGTACGCGCATGAAAAGCAAATTGCCCAAAGTCTTACACAAGGTCGGCGGCAAGCCCATGCTTCAACATGTCATAGACGCGGCAAAAAAAGCGGGCTCGTCGCGAGAAGTAGTAGTAATTGGTTCGGGCGCGCAACTCGTAGAGAAGGAAATAAAAGGCGTTGAATTCGTCTTACAGGAGGAGCAACTCGGCACGGGACATGCGGTTCTTTCGGCTAAGAAAAATTTTGCACAGTCGGAAGGAACCGTTTTAATTCTGTGTGGCGATACTCCGCTGTTGACGGGCGAACTGTTAAAAAATTTCGTTGCGGCTCATGAAAGTTCAACCTGCGCGGCGACAGTTTTAACAGCAAAAATGCCCGACGCTATCGGCTACGGCAGAATTATTCGCGACACCGACGGCACCTTTAAAAAAATCGTCGAGGAAAAAGACGCCACCGACCTTGAGAAAAAAATTAAGGAAGTCAACGCCGGTTGCTATTGTTTCGACGTGCAAAAACTTTTCGGCGCACTCGACAAAGTTAATAACGATAACGCGCAGGGCGAATATTACTTGCCCGACGTGCTGACGATTCTAAAAGACGCGGGAGAACAAATTGGCGCGTTCACTGCCGAATACGCCATAGAGACATTGGGCATAAATGATCGCGTTCAACTCGCCGCCGCCGACAGAGCAATTCGTATGCGCAAGGAGAAAGTTTTAATGGAGGCGGGCGTCACGATTATAGACCCGAACACGACTTTTATTGATGATGACGTTCAAATCGGGCAGGACACGATTATTTATCCGAACACCTACATTGAAGGCAATACGGTTATCGGCGAGGATTGCGCTATCGGTCCGAACATTCGATTTACCGATATGATTGTCGGCAATAAAGTTACCGCGCAGTTCAGCTACTGTCACGAGGCGGAAATTTGCGACGGCGTTACGCTTGGTCCTTACGTTCATATCAGACCCGGCACGACGATTGGCAAGAATGTTAAGGTTGGCAATTTTGTTGAGGTTAAAAATTCTAACGTCGGCGAAGGCTCTAAGCTTCCGCACTTGCAATACATTGGCGATACGGACATGGGTAGCGGCGTCAACGTCGGTTGCGGCACGGTTACCTGTAACTACGACGGCAAGAAAAAATATCGCACGACGATTGGCGACAACGCGTTTATCGGTTGCAATACAAATTTGGTCGCGCCCGTCACGGTCGAGGAGGGTGCTTATATCGCCGCAGGTTCGACGATAACTAAAGACGTGCCGAAGGATAATCTTGCAGTAGCTCGCGCCCGCCAAACCAATATCGAAGTTTGGAACGATAAGCGAAAGTAATTTTAAGGGGGCAACTCTATGAACGTAGTTATTTGGGTGCAATACGACACCGCCGCCACGCCTGAAAAATCTAAGGAGCAAACTTTTCTGCGTCAAGCGTTCGGCGTACTCGATAATCCCAAAGGCAGTGTGAATCTCGTTGGCGTCGTCGAATCGGTGCCCATGCCGATTAACAGGCTCAACACCATCGACAAAAGCGAACTCGTCAATCTCGATTTTGATTTGGCTTTGGTAACGGGGCATGACGTAAACCTCGCGCCGATTTTAAGAGAAGCTGCGGAGCTCGGACTCGACGCGGATAAATTTATTCTCGACCGCACGGTTTGCTTACAGGGTTTCACGCTTGAGAAATATAAAGAACTTCGCCGCTCTAAGCTGTCGATTTTGTCAATGGGTTGGTGGGCAGGCATTGCTTATCACAAACTCGGCTTGCCTGTGTTGTCGCCGACAATCGGCATGTACACTTCCGAAGAACATTTTATGAATTTCTTACCGGAGGCGCGTTGGCATCTCAAAAAAGATTTACACTTTGAACGCACGGAGTACAACGGGGATTTGGGCATTAACTACCCGATTTTCTGGCTTGACGGCACGCAGTGGTTTATGAACGGTTTCACGAACGACGCTGACGCTTTGGAGGCTTGGAACGAGCGCAAGGATAGAATTAATTGGGCGAATGTTCTCGTGACAATGCACACGTCAAGCCCCGCCGTTTTGGAACGTTTTGATTGTTTGCCTTACAGGAAAAAAGTTTGCTTTGTGCCTTTCGAGACGGAACTTGAATCGGGCTTTTATCTTGACCCGAAACTTTGCGGCGGGAATCTTTTGCAGGCGGCGGAGGGCGTCGCGACGGGCGAAGTTGCGGCTTACGACGTTTGGGATTTGTTGCTTTACGGCAAGAAAACGCCGCTCAAATAAATTTTTAGGGGAGCTTTTAAAATGAGCACTAAGAACAGCATTGATGAGATTGGAAATTTTTGTTTGATGACGGGCAACGCTAATCCCGAACTCGCGCAGAAAATCGCCGACCATATGGGCGTTAAAATCTTCGACACGTTCGTCGGGCGTTTCAACAACGGCGAGTCGCAGGTTATGATTAGCGATAGCATTCGCGGCAAGGATATTTTTATCATTCAGCCGACATCGCAACCCGTCAACGATAATTTAATGGACTTGCTGATTATGGCGGACGCTTGCAAACGCGCTTCGGCTCACTCGATAACCGCCGTCGTGCCCTACTACGCTTACGCACGCCAAGATAGAAAAACTCGCGGACGTGAGCCAATTTCCGCTAAGTTGGTTGCGAATTTAATGGTCGCGGCGGGCATGACACGCGTTATAACCGTCGACTTGCACGCCGGACAAATTCAAGGCTTTTTCGACATTCCCGTTGATCATCTCAAGGCGGCTCCGGTTCTTGCCGATTATTTCCGTGAACAAAAATTCGGCAATGATTTGGTCGTTGTCTCGCCCGATTTGGGCGGCGTCACTCGCGCACGTGAACTTGCTGATTATCTTAAAGCTCCAATCGCCATCATCGAGAAACGGCGTCCGCGTCCCGGCGAGGCTGAAGTCATGAGCATCATCGGCGAGGTGAACGGCAAAGTTGCGCTTATGGTTGATGACATCGTCGACACGGCGGGCAGTCTCTGCGAAGGCGCGAAAGCACTTAAGAAACTCGGCGCAAAAGAAATTATCGCCGCCTGCACGCACGCCGTCCTTAGTAAAAATGCCGTCGAGAAAATTAACAACTCCGACATCGCTAAGCTCGTCATCACCGATACAATTCCTTTGCCGCCCGATAAACAATCCGATAAAATTACCGTCTTAAGCATGGCGGGGGCTATCGGCGACGTTATCCTTAACATTCAATCTCATCGTTCCGTCAGTGTTCTTTTCAGATAATCTATAAAAAATTTCGCGGGCGGGCAACTTGCTCGCTCGATTTTCTTTTGGAGGAATAAATATGTCTGCTGAAAAATTACAGTTCCAAGCCGAAACTAAACGTCTGCTTGATTTGGTTGTGAATTCTATCTACACCAATAAAGAAATTTTCCTGCGCGAACTTATTTCCAACGCCAGCGACGCCCTCGATAAGATCAGAATCGAATCTTTAACCAACAATAATCTCGCCGACGACTTCGAGCCCGAAATTTTCGTTATCCCCGACGCCAATACCAAGACAATTACAATCTCCGATAACGGCATCGGCATGAATCGCGACGAAGTTATTAACAACATCGGCACAATCGCCAAGTCCGGCACTAAAGATTTTCTCGATAAGATTCGCGAATCATCGAACGCCGCCGCGCAGGAACTTATCGGGCAATTCGGCGTTGGTTTTTATTCCGCGTTCATTGTCGCCGATAAAGTCGAGCTTATCACTAAAAAAACCGATAATCCTGCTGTTAAATGGACTTCCGACGGCGCGGGCGAGTACGAAATTGAGGATTGCGATAAAGATTCACGCGGCACGACGATTATTTTACATCTCAAGCCCGAATTTACAGGCGACGACGAATATAATTTCACTGATGTTTATGAGATTGAACGCCTCGTCAAGAAATATTCCGACTTCGTGCGCTACCCGATTAAAATGAATTTTGAGGTTAAAGATAAGCCCGAAGACGAGCCGACGATTGAAATTCGCACGATTAATTCTATGAAACCGCTTTGGACGCGCAGTAAATCCGAAATTACTCGCGAAGAATACGACGAATTTTTTAAGCAACAGCTCCATGAATGGGAGTCGCCGCTTGAAATTTTCCACGTCAAGGCGGAGGGCACCGTCGAATATACTGCGCTCCTTTGCATTCCCAAACACGCCGCGCCCAATCTTTATTATTCCGATTACGAGGCGGGCTTGCAACTTTATTCGCGCCACGTTTTCATTATGGATAAGTGCAAAGATTTTTTGCCGGATTATCTACGTTTTGCCAAAGGTTTGGTTGATTCGCCCGATTTGCCACTGAATATTTCCCGCGAAATTCTTCAGCAGAGCCGCGAGGTTAAAGTTATCGGCAAGGCGTTGGAGAAAAATATCCTCAAGCAACTCGGCAAGCTTTTAAAGGACGAACGCGATAAATACGAGGCTTTTTGGCGCGAATTCGGCAAATCTCTTAAAATCGGCGTTTATAATTCCATGTTCGACACAAAGTTAAAGGATTCTCTCAAGGATTTGCTAATCTTCCCGACTTCCAAAGAAAAATTCTCCACTTTAGCTGAATACGTCGCGAGAATGCCCGATTTCCAGAAAAAAATCTATGTCGCAGTCGGTAAAGACGCCAAAGCCATTGAACAGTTGCCGCAAATGGAAATTCTTCGTGAACGCGGACTTGAAGTCATTTATTTAACCGACCCCGTCGACGAATTTGCTATTGATGTGCTCCGTAACTACGCGGAAAAAGATTTTCAGTCGATTACTCGCGAAAATTTCGAGCTTGACGACGCAGAATCTCAAAAAAATAAGGCTGAAGTCGAAGAAATTGCCAAATCTCACGAGGATTTACTTAAAGATGTCAAAAACGCCGTCGGCGATGCGGTGCACGAAGTCAGATTGTCTTCAAAGCTCAAATCAAGCGCGGTTTGCCTCGTTACCGGCGAAAATTCTCCGTCGCTGTCTATGGAAAAAACTTTCGCCGCTATGAATAATCCAATGTTCAAAGCCGTCCAAATTCTCGAACTCAATCCGAATCACGCTGTCTTTAAAAAGTTGGAAAATCTCCACGCGCAGGATAAAAATTCCGACGAGTTTAAAAATCTCTGCACGACGCTTTACTCGCTCGCGTTGTTGATTGAAGGCGTCATGCCCAATAATCCCGCCGAACTCGCCAATAAAATTACTGAACTCCTTACAAAATAATTGTCATTCAGCCCAAAATAGTTTAGAATCCCTTTGTAAATCAGAGGGATTTTTTTTAAGGAGTAATGCTTATGAATACTTTTGACGTGAAAATTATTGCCAATGAGCCTGTCGCCGCGAAAATTTTCAAATTAACTCTCGACGCGCCCGAACTAGCTCAAAATTCCCGCGCAGGTCAATTCGTTCAAGTTAAAATCGCTGACGAATTCACTTTGCGCCGCCCGCTCGGTATCGCCGGCACTCGCAACGGTTTAATCACAATTTTTTATCGCGCAGTCGGACGCGGCACTGAAATTTTATCCGGAAAAAAATCGGGCGAGATGTTAAATATTCTCGGCGCGCTCGGCAACGGCTTTTCAATTCCGAACGGTAAAATTTTACTTGTCGGCGGCGGTATGGGACTTGCTCCGCTGCTCTGCGCGGCTGAAAATTTTAATTCGGACGTTTTAATCGGCGGCAGAAATTCCAACGAAGTAACTTTTTGGATTAACGAGTTCAAACCGCTCGCGGAAAATATTTTTATCACGACTGATGACGGCTCTTTAGGTAAAAAAGGCTTTACTATTGATTTATTGCCCGAAATTATCGGCGATTATTCTGCGATTTACACTTGTGGTCCCGAAATTATGATGCGTGGCGTCGCTAAATTTGCTTTGAATAAAAATTTGCCGTGCGAAGTTTCCTTTGAAAAACGTATGGCTTGCGGGCTCGGCGCGTGTCTAAGTTGTTCGATTGATACCGTCGACGGCAGGAAAAAAGTTTGCAAAGATGGTCCAGTTTTCGACGCCAAAGAGGTTTTTTATCGTGAATCCGATTATTAAACCGATTAAAGTTAAAAATATCGTCACTAAATCTAATTTGCCCGTCTGTGATTATTCTATAAATCCTTACGTCGGCTGTACTCACGCCTGCAAATATTGCTACGCCTGTTTTATGAAGAAATTTTCCGCGCACAACGAAGATTGGGGCACTTTTCTTGACGTTAAACTTTGGGATAACATAAAAAATCCCGCTCGCTACGCAGGTAAAAGTTTTTTTATGAGCTCAGTTACTGACCCTTACAATCCGCAAGAAAAAATTTATAAGCGAACTCGCGAATTCTTGCAAACTTTTCAAGGCGTCGATATAAATTTGAGCTTGCAAACTAAATCCGATTTAATTCTGCGCGACCTCGATTTGATTAAAAATTTTAAACGCGTGCGCGTCGGTTTCAGCATAAATACTCTTGACGAAAATTTTAAAAACGATATGGATAACGCCGTTTCGATTGAACGCAGGCTTAATGCGATGAAAATTTTTCACGACGCCGGCATTCGGACGACTTGTTTTATTTCGCCGATTTTCCCCGCTATCACCGACGTTATCGCCATAATCGACGCCGCTAAAAATTTTTGCAACTTAATCTGGCTCGAAAATTTAAATCTGCGCGGAAACTTTAAGCCAACCATTTTAAACTACATAAACGAAAAATTTCCCGCGCTTATTCCGCTTTACCACGATATTTATCACAAAAAAAATAGGAGTTACTGGTTTCAACTCGATAAAACGGTTGCCGAGTACGCTACAAAAAATAATTTGGAATATGTTCGTAACCGCGATGACTTTGATACGGATTTTGACGCGCCGCCCGTCATTGTTAATTTTTTCTTCCACGAACAGTTGAAAAATAAATTGCCAAGAGGTGATTCGCTTGAATAATTTCGATTTTCTTAACGCCAATCCGCAATATCGTTCGTTTTCTAAGGATTGTATCGACGCTGAACGCGCCTTCCAAAATTCCTACGATTCCTGCGTTAAACTCGTTCGTTCCGCGCTCGACGCCGCTATCAAATTTTTCTACGCCAAAAATAATAAAGTTGCGCCCGATAATCTTTTTGATATGATTGAGAACGCCAATCTTGATAAAAATCTCGCCGATAAACTCCATTATTGCCGCAAACTCGGTAATGCCGCCCTCCATAACGAACAAGAATTTTCTAAGGAAGACGCCCTCCAATGTTTGAAAAACCTTTTTGCCTTCGTGAATCTCATTGATAATCGCCAAAGAAATTTCAAAACCTGCGCGGAGAATATTTTAGGAACGGAACTTTGCGGTATCAAACTTAATACTCCGATATTTGCCGCGTCTGGAACTTTTGGCTTTGGCGAGGAGTTCGCTGATTTTGTCAATCTTGAACGGCTTGGCGGCGTTATGGTTAAATGTATCACTCTCAAGCCGCGCAGAGGCAACGACGGCGTCCGAATCACTGAAACTCCGTCGGGCATGTTGAACGCCATCGGACTTGAAAATCCCGGCGTCGAAAAATTTCTAACTAAAATTCTCCCGCGCATTAAAGATAAAATGAATGTCATCGTGAACATCAGCGGCTCCAGCGTCGAGGATTACGGCAGGCTCGCTAAACTTTTGGATGTCGACGGCGTCGCGGCGATTGAACTAAACATTTCTTGCCCGAACGTCAAAGACGGCGGAATTATTTTCGGCACCGACGAAATTCAAGCCGCCAAAGTCACTCAAGCCGCTAAAAAGAATACTCGTAAGCCCGTTATCGTCAAGCTCAGCCCGAACGTCACTGATATAACTAAAATTGCTCGTGCGTGCGAGACGGCGGGCGCAGATTGTCTCTCGCTTATCAATACGCTCATGGGCATGGAAATTAATATTCACACGTGGCGACCGACGCTTGGAAATATTACCGGCGGACTTTCGGGCGGCGCGATTAAACCGGTTGCGTTGCGTATGGTTTGGCAAACCGCGCAGGTTGTTAAAATTCCGATTATCGGTATGGGTGGCATCCGTTCCGCTAACGACGCCGCAGAATTTTTCTTAGCGGGAGCCTCTGCCGTCGCCGTCGGTACTGCTAACTTTGCCGAACCAAATATCACGATGACTATTGCCGACGATTTAATCAAGTACCTTAAAAGTTGCGGGCTAAATAATATCAACGAACTTATCGGCAAGGTTAAATTTCGATGAACAAAAATTTTTCTACAGACAAAATCATGTACGAAATTATTTTAGTACTTGCAGCATCAATAAATTTTTCAACTGCGGTTTCAAGCATTGCAGTTGGTGTATTTTTTTTTAGTGATGATGTATCAATTTTTGCAATCTAATCTACGTGAATTTTTGGGAGAAATGCATCGTTGTCTTCCATTTTTTTTTGCACTGATTTGCATTACAAACGAGATACGCCTTAAAAATATTTTGCTTGTGATTTTGGTAACAAACATGATTAACGACCCCGCAGGAATTTACCAGTGGTTTGCCTTAAATATTCCAAGACCTTATGCATTTAATCATACCGCGACATTTTTCGGCTCTATGTTGCTAATTCAGTTTCCGGTGCATCTTTTCATTGCACAACTCAAGATATTTCCAAGTATAATTAGAAAGTTAGCTTACTTTGCTTGCGGTTTGACAATTTTTTCATTAGCAATTTCATTAACGCGTGGAGCTTGGCTTGCGTTTATAATTGTTGGAGTAACCTTTATCTTACTTGAGATGAACAGAAAATTTTTAATGATTTTCATATGTTCAACAGTAATTTTATTAACTGCAGCTGCGATGTTATCGCCGCTCTTTCTAAAAACAATTAAAACTTGCACTGACCTAAATTATTCTTCCAATACCGAGCGAATTTTAATGTGGAAATCTTCTTGGGAAATATTCAAAGATTATCCAATACACGGTGTCGGACAAGAAATGTTTTTCAAAGCGTATAATGAGCAATATATTTCTCAAGAAGCACCTGACCAACCCGGCAAAGATGGCAACGAAGGACATTCTCATCCGCACAGTAATTTTTTCAAAATTTTAAGTGAAGGCGGTATAATCGGAATAACGGCATTTATATTTCTGCACGGATATTTTTTCCGTAAATTTTATCGCATGTATAGACTCAATAATTCCCGCGCAGGTTTAATTGCATTTTTGATTTTACTCGGATTACAAATTGAAGGCTTAACAGATACTAATATGAACCAAGTCCCGATAATGCGCGAATACTGGCTGATTATCGGAATTCTTCTAAGCCCTATAAAAAAATAATCCCCCGATTTTTGTCGAGGAATTTTACTTTGAAGAGCTCAGTATGTACTTATTTTTCGACGTGAACTTCCGGCAACGCGAGATTTTCAGCCGCAAAGTTCAAAGATAAATTCGTGTGCTCTTCTTCGGCGGTGGAAAGTTTTGACTCGCGGACAATCTGCGCGGCTTCTTCAACGGAGCCCGCCGTTTTCTCGATGATTTTCGCCAAAGTTTCGAGGTGCATATTGAATTGCTGATTGGTCATGCCTTTATCAAACATAAAATCGCCTTCTCAGATAAAATTAATAAAGAAAGTAATAGTCAAGCTGTTAATAAAATCGGCGAACATGGAGCCGACAATCGGGACGAGGATATAAGCCTTAACCGATGGCGCAAATTTACTCGTAAGAACTTGCATGTTAGCCATAGCGTTGGGAGTCGCGCCCATACCGAATCCGCAACTGCCCGCCGATAAAATTGCCGCGTCGTAATCGCGCCCCAAAACCGTAAAGATTATGAAGTACGCGAAGATAAACATTAAAATCGTTTGTCCGAGCAGTAAGACAACCAACGGCAAGGCAAGTTCCGCTAACTGCCAGAGCTTCAAAGTTATCATAGCGATGCCTAAAAATAGCGATAGGCAAATGCCGCCAATGTCGTTAATTTCGCCGATATGAACCGTGAATGCGCTCGTGAACTCGCTCCAGTTGCGCATAATCGCGGCTACAATCATCGCGCCGATATAAACGGGGAAAGTCATGCCGGTTTTAGATAAAAGCATGGAAACGACGGTGCCGACGCCCATAGCAATAGCGAGTTGGTAAGCGGCGGGCGCATACATGCTCACGGAACGTTCATGTTTCTTTTCCTCTTCGACAAGCGGAGTTTCATCGGCTTTGATAGCGGTTTTGAGTAAATCTTTGCCGAGAATCAACCTGCGACCGAGCGGACCGCCCATTAACGAACCCGCAACTAATCCGAACGTCGCGGCAGCAGTACAAAGAGTAGTCGCGCCGACAAGCCCTAAGTCTTCAAGCACAGGACCAAAAGCTCCTGCCGTTCCGTGCCCGCCAACCATCGAGATTGAACCCGTGCATAATCCGATAAACGGACTGATGTCTAAAACTTTCGACAAGGCAACGGCTAAAAAGTTTTGAGAGATTATTAGAGCGATAACGCAACCGAGAAAAATTAACAGAGCAACACCGCCGCTTTTTAAAATTTTAATGTTAGCTTGGAAGCCGACGGAAGTAAAAAACGCAACCATACAAACATTTTTAAGCGTCTCATCGAACGTAAAGCCGATAATCCCCGAAGTGTAAAGGATACAGCTGATAATCGCGAACAGTAAACCGCCGACAACAGGCGAGGGAATACAAAAAGTTTCAAGGAATTTAATTTTGTGCTTTAGAAGAGTTCCGACGTAAAGCATAACGACTGCAACCGCCAAAGTTTGATACATATTGAATTCTAAAGTATACATGACCTCACCTCCTTAATCTTGCCCGGCTTTAACAGACTCGCCCGATTTGCCGCTGTAAATATTAACCTTGACGCCTTTAGAGTCGTAAAATTTCGCCGCGCCCGCGTGGAAACTTGAGGGAATATCTTGGACGGCATAATCAACATTTAAGGATTCGTTTGTGGAATTATGCGGGAGATTTTTGGCGTTGTTAAGGACGAACTCGGTAATAAAAGCAACTTTGTCATCGTTAAGGTCGACATTGGCAACGAGGACAGCTTTAACGCCGACGGTTTGAATATCTTCGGGCTGATTGGCGTAAGTATTGGCGGGAATAGTGCAACGAGTGTAACCTTTATAAAGTTTCATCATGTTATTTTGAATGTCGGGCGCGATTGAGAGGATTTTAATATCTTTTTTAGCGGCTAAATCGGCGATAGCGGCAGTCGGCGCACCGGCTGTAACAAAAAATGCGTCGATAGTTCCACTTTCAAGAGCGGCGGCAGATTCTGCGAACGATAAATAATTCGGCTCAATCATCTCGAAAGTTAAGCCGTGCGTCATGAGGATTTGTTCAGCGTTTTGAAGGACGCCCGACTCACGTTCGCCGACGGAAACTTTTCTACCGACGAGGTCGCCGATTTCGTTAATGCCGGAGTCTTTGGCGACGACAACTTGGCAAGCTTCAGTGTAAAGCCCAGCGACGGCGGCATAACCTGCGCCCGGTCCGGCAGTCGCGAAGACACCGCGTCCGTTAATGGCGTTGGAAAGCGTATCACTCTGAACAATCGCCAAGTCTAAAAATTTTTCGCGCAAAAGTCGGAGGTTAGCGGCGGAGCCTGCGGTCGTTTTGACATCGAGGATAAACTTTTCGTTATCGGCTTGAATAAGTTTGGCGAGTTCGGAGCCGTAAGCGTAATACATGCCGCCGGTGCCGCCCGTCCCGAATCTTACGGCTTGATTGGCGGAATTATCACTGCCGCAACCGATAAAAAGTGCAAACACGGGCAAGAGAAGTAAAAACTTTAGGTAATTCATGGTACTGCCTCCTTTTTATTGTAAAATTTTTTTGTAGTTATCGGGGTCAGTATCGCCTTCGGTATTTATAACAAAAATAATTGAATCCTTATCAAGTTCAAGGGCGCGGCGCAATTCCGGAGAGTTAAGCGCGGCATTAGCAAGAGCAAAACCTGCGCAACCCGATTCTCCGGAAGTAATTTTATGTTCGGCAAGAATTTTCATAGCCTGCGCGGCGACGTTATCGGAAATGGTTGCAGAGTCGGCGGCAAAGTATCGCAAAATTTTCCAAGCGAGCGTGCAAGGAGTTGCGCAATTCAAACCCGCCATCATAGTTTGCCCGTTGCCCGTCGCGGAGTAAATATTGCCGTCCCCGACGCGCATCGTTTCATAAAAGCAAGCAACCTCTGTCGGCTCAACGATTGTGATTCGCGGACAAGGTTTAAAATTCTCGGCGAAGACGGCGGCGACAGCGGCAGCCATTGAACCAACGCCCGCTTGTAAAAAAATATGCGTCGGCGCGATATTCATTTGATTAATCGCCTCGTAAGCCAACGTCGAATAGCCAAGCATAATCTGCGCGGGAATTTCTTCGTAGCCCGCCCAAGCAGTATCTTGAACGAGAAAAAAATTATTGTCCCCAGCGAGTTGCGCCGAAAATTTAACGCAGTCGTCGTAATTCATATCGGTTACTTCGACTTTAGCATTGCCGATATTTTCAATAGCCTGCACGCGCGCCGCGACGGTATTTTTAGGCATAAAGACGATAGAATTGCAACCGAAAAGATTAGCCGCCCAAGCGACGCCCTTGCCGTGATTGCCGTCGGTGGTCGTGACGAACGTCAGCTTTTCACGGATGTTATCGCGAATTTCTTGGACAGTAGGATTAATCAAGCCGAGTTTGCGAGATAAGATATGATAAACAGCCCAAACGCCGCCGAGTGCTTTAAAAGCTTTCAGTCCGAAGCGATGAGATTCATCTTTAACGCAGACGGCTTTGACATTTTTAAGATTATTTAGTTCGATAAGCGGAGTCTTGTGATAGTTCGGAAGGGACGCGTGGAACTTGCGAATTTTTTCTGTTGCGGCGTTGGAAAAGTCAGAGGTATCGACAAACTCGCCGCGATTTTTATTTTGGATAAGGTTAATCTCATTCATAATCAAGCATTTGCTCCATATTATCATGAAGATTAGCGAGATAATTTTTTAAGTCGTCGGTGATTTTAGGGTCGCGGAGGGCGCATTCGATATTGGCTTGAAGGAATCCGAGCTTGGTGCCAACGTCGTAGCGGTGCCCCTTGAAAATGTAAGCGTACATAGCCTCACTCTTCGCGAGACGTTTCAGCCCGTCGGTTAATTGAATTTCGCCGCCTGCGCCGGGCTCTTGATTCTCTAGGAAAGAAAAAATTGTCGGCGTCAAAATGTAGCGACCAAGAATAGCAATTCTACTTGGCGCGTCTTCGACAGACGGCTTTTCAACCAAATCTTTGACCTTAAAAACATTATCCTCGACGTGTTTGCAATCAACGATACCATATTTGTTGACGGCATCGGCAGGAACTTCTTGGACGCCGAGAATCGAAGTTTTATACTCGTTAAAGACTTCGACCATCTGTTGGAGGACGGGCTTGCGAGCAACGACAACATCATCACCTAAAAGGACGGCAAAAGGTTCGTCGCCGATAAAATGGCTGGCAGTCAATACGGCGTGCCCAAGACCAAGCGGTTGTTTCTGGCGGATAAAATGAATGTTGGCGATTTCGGGGATGTCGCGCACCATTTGCAACATATCTTCTTTATCTTTGCGCTCAAGTTCCCATTCCAATTCAATCGAGCGGTCAAAGTGATCTTCAATCGAACGTTTATTCCTGCCCGTAACGACAATTATATCTTCAATGCCCGCCGCCGCCGCCTCCTCGATTATGTATTGAATCGTCGGCTTATCGACAATCGGCAACATTTCTTTAGGCTGAGACTTCGTCGCGGGTAAAAAGCGCGTCCCCAATCCTGCGGCGGGGATTACCGCCTTACGAACTTTCATAGCGAATCACTCCCTTGAAATTTTTTTTTATAATAGCAGATAAAGCCCGTTCGTGCAAAAAAAAATTGCTCCGTCACGGGAGCAAAAATTTTTAAACGGGCACGCGATTTTCTATTGCCTTAGCTATCGTCAAGCTGTCAGTTCCTGCGAAGTCCGCGCCCACCGCCAAGCCTCGCGCTAACTTTGTTACTTTGACGCCCGCAGGATTTAATAATCTTGAAATGAACAGCGACGTTGCATCGCCCTCAACCGTCGGCTCGAACGCGATTATTATTTCCTCAATCTTATCTTCGCCAACACGTTTTATCAGCTCGCGCAAATGAATATCTTCCTGCGACACGCCCGCTAACGGTGAAATTAATCCGCCCGTCACGTGATATTTGCCCTCGAAAGTTCCTGCGCGTTCAATCGCGTCGAGATCTTTGGCGTCCTTAACAACACAAATAATTTTCCCGTCGCGTTTATCGGAGGCGCAGATGTCGCAAATATTTTTATCGGCGTCAATGGTGTTAAAGCAGACCGCGCAGGCGTGAGTGTCGAGTTTGACTGAACGAATCGCCGCCGCCAAATCCTCCACGTCGTCCGATTTCATCTCCGCGATATGATAAGCAAGCCGAGCGGCAGTTTTCGTACCGACGCCCGGCAATTTCGTAAGCGACTCAACCAGAGCCGCCATCGCTTTTGAACTCATATTAAACTTTGCCGCCACCTAAAAATTTCCCGATAAGGTCGCCCATATTACCGAGATTGCCGCCGCCGATTCCGCCGAGTGCATTACCCGCGAATGCCGCCATGTTAGCGTTAATTTTTTTCTCAATCTCCGCGTTCGCCGCATTAACCGCGCTGACAACCAAATCTTCAATCACGCTGACTTCAACGTCTTTTAAGAGGTCGGGCGAAATTTTTATAGCCTTAACGACTTTCTCGCCGTCGACTGTCGCACTTACTACGCCGCCGCCGACTTGTGCCGTTGCCGTCTCCTGTTTAAGCCGCGCCTTATTCTCCTCGAAACTGCGTTGTAATGCCTGCGCCTGTTTCAATATCGCGTTCAAATCGAATCCCTGTTGTGCCATTAATAATCTCTCCTCAATCTTTAACTTTTGTGAAGTCGGAAGCGTCGAAAACGTTCATTGCATTGATAAGGTTGGTGCGGGCGGGTTCGGGTATGCTATCCAGTTCGGGCGGGTGTAAGTTTTTATCAACGATGATTGAAACTTTTATCGCCTTGTCTGCAACCTGCGCGGCTGCCCGTTCAAATTTTGGAATTTCTTTCTTGAAAAGATTAGCAACCGCCGCCGATTTAAATCCCAAAGTTAATTCGTCGCCCGTGAAGCCCATAACCGTCGTTTTTTTGAGCAAGGACATCATCGAATTATTATCTTCCGAACTTAAAGCGTTTAACGTATCATAAAAAATTTTTTGCCCCGCGTCAAGATTTTCACTCGGCACCGAAACCTGCGCGGGGATTATAAAATTTTGGACGGGCGCGGCGAGTTTCATCAGCGTCATTTCCAAGATAATATCTGGAATGCCGGAGCCGTACATTTCGCCGGTTGCCTTACGAAGCGCATCAATCATTTGGTCGAATTCGGCAAAATTTTTATTGGGCGCGTCGAGCATTTCAAATTCAATGTCGCGGAGCCGCGTTATAAGCGATTCGGCAATGACATTAGCCGCCAAGCCCGAACTGAAAGCCCGCGTTATCGCCCTGCCGACTGCCGCCCTGTCCTTAGCTTTGATAGCGGAAATTATATCGTCCAAATTTTCGTCGGAGATGAGTCCGAGCGTTTTGTTGACATCGCTTAGCGTGATTTCCTTATCCGACATGGCGTAACATTGGTCGAGGTAAGTGAGCGCGTCGCGCATGGAGCCCTCTGCCAGCCGTGCGATTTTTTTAGCCGCGTCTTCTTGCAAAACCACGTTCAAACGCCCCGCCAATCTCGAAAGATACTTAGCGATTGTCTCCTGCGGTATCAGTCGGAAGTTCAGCACTTGGCAACGCGAACGGATCGTCATCGGCACTTTGTTTAATTCTGTCGTCGCCAAAAAAAATACTACATTCGGCGGCGGCTCCTCGATTAATTTTAAAATCGAATTGACTGCCTCGAACGATAACATGTGTACTTCGTCGATTATGAACGTTTTAACGCGGGCATGTAGCGGCGCGAGATAAGCCGTCGATAATAATCTTTTGACATCCTCGACCGAACGATTGGAGGCGGCGTCGAACTCCACATTATCGGGCGACGAATTAAAATTTTGGCAGGAGTCGCATTTATTGCAAGGGATTTCTTTTTTATCAAGCGGGCGACCTGCAAGTTGAGCCTCGTGGATTTTGTCGCAATTCATAGCCTTAGCGAGGAGCCGCGCAGTTGAAGTTTTGCCGGTGCCGCGTGTGCCGACTAATAAATAAGCGTGCGATAATCTGCCGTTTGAAATTGCTTGTGTCAAGGCGTTTGAGATATGTTCTTGCCCGACGAGTTGCGATAATGCTTTTGGGCGTCCGCGTGTGTAGAGTGCCTCGTATGCCATAAATTTTTCCTCCCGTGCAAAAAAAAAATTTCAGCCGTCAACGCAAGAACTGATCCTCAATCCGAAGCTGCGCTACAATAACCGCTCGTTGCTGCGTATGCCCTGGCGAGCTTGTCAGTACAGTTAGTGTTCGGCGAAAAGCAGTCCCTGCGTTCGCGACTGAAAGTTTTAAGATTTATGGCGGAGAGTGAGGGATTTGAACCCTCGGTGCGCTATCAACGCAACACACGATTTCCAGTCGTGCTCCTTAAGCCGCTCGGACAACTCTCCGCAACCTCGCGCAGTTTACCATTCTAATTTTCAACTGTCAAGAAGTTTTTAATCCTCCGCCTCAATCGGAATGAAAATTTTATTAATCGGCACCTCGTCCAACGTCAAGTCGCCGTCTTCATCACTTAAACGCCCACGCGAACGCCCGATTATCCACTCGTTATTGTCCCGCGCCCATTCCAATATTTTCCGATAAAAATTGTACCGTAAATCCGTGCTCGGCAAAGTTTTTAAATCAATCGGCTCGCCCGAAGTATCTTTGTCAAGCGGTGCCCAAGTGTCATCCAAATCCACGCGCTCCACAACTTGTACCGTCATATTAGCCAAATCGAACTTCAAATAATCTGCGCGACCGGCAAGCCTGTCATAGCCCTTGAGCGAAAGTTTTTTCCAACGCCGCTTCTGAATCACATCCTCAATCTGAATGTTATCGTAAATGCAAACCGTCGGCACCATCAACGTATTCAAATCCAACGTGCCGTCCTCGCGAATCTTGTAGCCCATCTGCTGATAGTTGAACCAGTAATTTGCTCGCGGCGTCGACTGCACCCACCTATAAATTTCCAACGGAACTTCGGTTATAATGTCGCCGTTATCTTCGTCTGCAAAAGCCGGGCTCGCCGATAAAATTATCGCCGCCGATAAAATCCCCGCAAAAAAATTCTTAACCCTCATGGCGTTCATCCTTTCGCGAAGATTATAACGAATTTATTTAGCCTTTGCAACGTCAACCCAACCCGCGCTCTTAATGTAGCGTTCAAGCTCGGCAAGTTCAAAGCGGGCGCAACTTTTATCGTTACCGGCGGCAGGATAAATCACGTCGAAACGTTTCAGCGAGGCGTCAAGGTAAATCGGCACGCCGTCATTGACAGCAAACGGACATACTCCGCCGACCGCGTGACCAATTAAATTTTCCACTTCGTCAACGGGTATCATGTGCGGGCGGCAGTTGAATTGCGCTTTAAATTTTTTGTTGTCAATTTTCATGTCGCCCGACATCAGAATCAGTACGGGCTTTTTATCAACAAAAACCGAAATTGTTTTGGCGATGCGCCCGACTTCACAATTCAAAGCCTGCGCGGCGAGTTCGCTGGTAAAAGTCGACTGTTCAAATTCAATCACGCGTTCGGGTTCGCCTAATGCCGCAAAATATTCCCTAACCTTTTCGATAGCCAAAATTTTTTTCCTCCTATTCTTCGTCGCCGACGGTCAAGACAGCCATAAAAGCTTCTTGCGGGAGTTCGACACTGCCGACGGCTTTCATGCGCTTCTTACCGGCTTTCTGCTTCTCCAAAAGTTTTCTTTTGCGCGAAACGTCGCCGCCATAACATTTAGCCAAAACGTCCTTACGACGCGCCTTAACGGTTTCGCGAGCAATAATCCTGCCGCCGATTGCCGCTTGAACGGGAATATCAAAAAGTTGTTCAGGAATAATTCTCTTGAGCTTAAGCGCGAGGATTCTGCCGATTTTAGCGGCGCGACTCCTATGCACAATCGAGCTGAGCGCGTCAATCAAGTCGCCGTTCAAAAGAATATCCAACTTCGCGAGGTCGCTCTCCTTGTATTCGCTGAGTTCATAATCGAGGCTGGCATAACCGCGCGTCATCGATTTAAGCTTGTCGAAGAAGTCGTAGATAATTTCGTTGAGCGGCATTTCGTAAACAATCATCACGCGAGTTTTATCGATATAATCCATGCTTTTGTAAGTGCCGCGCTTATCCCTGCAAAGTTCCATAACCGCGCCGATATAATCGCTCGGAACAATCACCGTTGCCTTAACCATCGGCTCCTCGATAAATTTAATTTCAGTGACGGGCGGCAACGCGGCGGGATTATCAATCGTGAAAACTTCGCCGTTAGTCTTGTGAACTTTATAAACAACGCTCGGCGCAGTCGTGACGATTTTTAATTTGTATTCGCGCTCCAAACGCTCTTGAATAACATCCATATGCAACAAACCTAAAAATCCGCAACGAAATCCAAATCCCAACGCGGCAGAAGTTTCAGGCTCGTAAACAAGCGCGGCGTCGTTCAGCTGAAGTTTTTCAAGCGCGTCTTTTAAGTTGTCGTAGTCGACGCTGTCAGTCGGATAAAGTCCGCAGAAAACCATCGGAACCGGCGCACGATAGCCCGCCAACGCCTCCGCAGGATTTTTTAACGTCGTAATCGTATCGCCAACCCGAACGTCGCGCACGTCCTTTAAACTGCCGCAAATGTAACCGACTTCGCCCGCGCAGAGTTCGTTTAGTTCAGTCATATTCGGCGCGAAAATCCCAAGCTCCGTCGCGTCAAATTCCTTGCCCGTCGCCAAAAGTTTCAGCTTATCGCCCTTACCAACTTTGCCGTCGAAAATCCGCACGTGAGCCACTGCGCCCTTATAAGAATCAAAATAAGAATCGAAAATCAACGCTTGCAACGGCTTTGAATCGTCACCTTCGGGCGGCGGAATTTTCTTAACTATCGCCTCTAAAATTTCCTCGACGCCTTCGCCGGTTTTCGCGGAACATTTAACGGCGTCGCTCGCGTCAAGCCCGATTGCCTCCTCAATTTCTGCGCGGACTCTCTCAACGTCAGCACTCGGCAAATCAATCTTGTTAATGACGGGAATAATTTCCAAGTCGTGTTCAAGCGCGAGGTAAACATTGGAAAGCGTCTGCGCCTCGACGCCTTGAGTCGCGTCCACGACCAGCAAAGCCCCTTCGCAAGCTGCCAAACTTCTTGAAACTTCATAGGTAAAATCGACGTGACCGGGCGTATCGATTAAATTCAGCTGATAAGTTTTGCCGTCGCGAGCCGTGTACTTTAATCTGACAGTCTGCGCCTTAATCGTAATGCCGCGTTCGCGTTCAAGTTCCATGTTGTCGAGGAATTGCTCATTCATCTCGCGTTTCTCGACCGTGCCCGTCATCTCAATCAATCTGTCAGCGAGCGTCGATTTACCGTGATCTATGTGCGCTATGATTGAAAAATTTCTTATCCTATTGTCCACAAAAAAAATCTCCCTTATCTTTGTTGGGAGCATTATACATGACATCAAACTTTTTGGAAAGAATCAGAATTACTAATCGATAATCTTAATAACCCGCGCAGGATTTCCGACGGCGACCGCGTTATCGGGAATATCTTTTGTGACGACTGAGCCCGTCCCGACAATCGCATTCTCGCCAATCGTCACGCCGGGCAAAATATTTACTCGCGCACCAATCCACGCATTCTTTTTAATCAAAATTTCCTTAGTCATGATGACGCGGATATTTTTTGGCTCGTGATTAACAGTAAACAAGCCGACTTCCGGACCGAACATCACGCCATCCTCAACCGTTATCGTGCCGACTGACATAACCGTTAAGCCGTGATTCGCGAAAACATTTTTACCGAGAAACATTCTGCACGCGCAATCAATTTGGAAAGGCGGCGTCAAGAAATTTGTTGCGTCAAAGTTCCCGTTGAAAAGCTCGCGCTCCAATTCCCAAATCTTTTGTTGTTCGTCGGGGTCTGTAGAATTAATCAGCCAACACAAATGACGACAACGTTTAAATTCGCCGTGAGCCTCACGCTTATAATCCTCGTCGAATATGTGATACGGTTTGCCGCCGCGCAGATTCTCAAAGACATTCATTATTTATCAAGCCCTTTCGACTTCAACCAAGTAAGTGCCAGCTCCATAATCTGCTTGCTATTTTTTTCTTGCATCATGAAATGAGAATTTCCGGTTATCCCGATTTCCGGCAAGTGTACAAGTGTTGCATCGCCGCCGTGTCTGTTAATCGCCGCTACAAATTGTTCAGCTAGGGCGTATTCGCAAGCCCATTTTTGCTCGCCAACGTTTTCCGAGTCCATCTCAATGTAGTCGCCATAATAGAGAACAATAGGTATCTTAGTGAGCTTTAGAAAATCCTCCATCGGAACGCCCATAGCAGAGGCGGACAGTGCCTTGAAACGAGCTTCGGTAATTTTGGGCATTTCAGTTTCGGGAAAAACAAATGGAGTGCCGCCCGGTTCGTAGGAAATAATCGCTTTTACCTTATCTGTGCGAATAGCCGTGCGCCAGCCGATTGTGCCGCCCATAGAATGAGTAACTAAAATCGCGCCGTCTTTTTGCTGATTCACCAACTCGGCAAGAACGTCGGCGTTCAAATCATTATCTAAGGGACCGGAGCCAATCGTCCAGCTCTGCTGAAAAGCTTGATAATTTTTTTCGCCTTTAGGGAATTGCGCGTTGGGAACGGGATTACCAGCCGCGTCGTAGTGCCCGATACGAGACAGTACATAGAGGGTCTTATCGCCGTACATTGGATTGCTTGCCCAAGGAGTATCAGGAGTTACCGCCTCTGTGGAGAGATTAGCTTCGCCACTTCGGGGCTGGTCAACCAAATAAACCGAGTAACCGGCACGAACAAACATGGTATTAAATCCTTCGCGACCGTCGGGACCGGATTCCCAAGTGCGTTTCGACTGAGCTCCGCCATGTTGAAAGATGAGAGGCAACTTTTTAGCGCGTACAGGCTTTTGATATTCCACGTAAGCAAAATCGCCATAAGCCCGTTGCCCGTCCTCCGCCACGAAGTTTTCTTGCGAAAATTTTCCAGGACGCTCTTTATATGTGCCGCCCACAGTGAAAGAGCCTTGTTCTTGAATCATAATCGGTTTAGCCGCGTCGACCAAGCTGAATGAGCCGAACGCGATTAAACCTGCCGCCAACGCCGCGCAGATTTTTTTCTTCATAGCGTAATCCCCTTTTTAGTAGCCGAGCCCTTTCAACCAAGCGTCGACATCTTTTTGAGCAGTAGCCAAATCATTCTGCGCGGTACGTCCCGAAATTGCCAAGCCGTCGAGAACTTTTGAGTTCGGGCAAGCGTTTTTAATTTCGCGTTCAGTACCAGCTAAGCCACTGCCGCCGTGTGTGCAGAATGGAATAATCGTCTTGCCGCTGAAATCGTTGCTCTCAAGGAAAGTCATCATAACTCTTGGAATTGCCGACCACCAGATCGGATAGCCGATAAAAATTGTATCGTACTGCGCGAGGTTGTCGATATTTTTTGCAAGGGCGGGGCGGACATTCGCTTCAAGTTCCTGTTTAGCGAGTTCCGTGCAAGCGTTGTAGTTATCGGGGTAAGGCGTGGCGGCTTTGACTTCAAAAATATCCGCGCCCGTCTTTTGCGCAATCATCTCCGCGATTATCGCCGTGTTGCCTTTGGTTATGTTGCCGACGTTATACTCTTCGCCCGTGCGTGAAAAGTACACGACAAGAATTTTTTTATCGGCAGGAGCCGCGCTTACCGATTTAGATTCGGGCTCGGCGGGAGTTTTAGCCTCATTGCCGCAACCGCCCATAGTAAACATTACCAGCAAAAGCAAAAGAAATTTTTTCATGACGCCACCTCAATGCGTTTTCTTAAGATATTGTAAGTCGCCAAAGAAATAAGAAGCAGTCGTGCCGCCGTCAATCAGAATATCTGCGCCGCTGATAAATCTACCGCGACTGCTCATCAAAAATTCTGCGAGGTCTCCGACTTCATCGGGCGTACCGGCTCTGCCTGCGGGCGACGCTTTCAACATATTCCGATAACCTTCGCCGCGTGGTCCTTTAAGTTCGTCGTTAGCGAGCGGCGTAATGATTATGCCGGGACTGATTGAATTAATCGTCGCGCCACGTTTACCCCAAGCCGTCGCCTGTCCCATGACGCGCAGGACATTGCAACGTTTAGAATATTGATAAGCCTTAAGCGTGTCGGTTATCTCTTTGATAAACGGCAGATTTAAAAGTTCTTCCGTCGGCGTCGTGGCGAGTTGGAAATTTTGTTCTTCCGTCAATGCCGCGAGTCTGTGTCCGCTCTGCGAAGAAATTATTATCCCGCTCCCGCCGTCCGCGATTATTTTACCGAACTCTTCAAGCAAAACTGCCGTGCCGTATAAATCGACTTTTAAAATCGCGGAAACCGGAGCTTGCGAAGGACTGACGCCCGCCGCGTTAATAAAATTTTTCACCGCGCCGTATTGCTTTGCGTGTTCAATCAGATTCAAAATCGATTCGCGACTCGAAATGTCTACGGCGATTGCTGAAGTTTCAAAGCCCGCGTTCTCCAAAATATCAGCCGCCGCCTGCGCCGCCTCCAATTTCAAATCTCCCAAGACAACGTGCTTGCCCGCGCCTACACGCCGAGCGATTGCCTGCCCGATTGAGCCGGAACCAACTAAAACTACAACGTCTTTCATGATAAAACCTCCAATCAAAATGCGCCCGTCTTGATATGCGGCACGTACGGAGCTTCCAACTTTTTAATTATTGCGTCGTCGAGTTTGATGTCGAGCGCGGAGACTGCCTCCTCTATGTGCTTAACGGAAGTCGTCCCGACTATCGGCGCGGTTATGAACGGCTTGCTTAACATCCACGCCAACGACGTTTGCGCCATTGAATAGCCGAGTTCCTTTGCAACTTGTTCGAGGTTATCGACGACGATTTTATCAACGTCATCAGTTTTACTCCAAACCATCGGCGAAACTTCATCAATCGAGTTGCGAGCCGTCTTAGTTCCCCAAGCGTGAGCGCAACGTCCTCCAGCTAACGGCGACCAAGGAATGACTGCCATTTTCCTATCCATGCACAGCGGCATAATCTCGCGTTCTTCCTCGCGGTAAATCAAATTGTACTGCGGTTGAAGTGAGGCAAATTTTGTCCAGCCGTGAGATTCCGCGATATTCTGAAGGCGTTCAAGTTGCCACGCAAAAATTGTTGACACTCTTAACCACGTCATGCAACGCCTCCATAATTTCCTCCATTGGCGTATTCGGGTCGAGGCGATGAATTTGGTAAACGTCGACATAATCGAGTTGCAAACGTTTCAAGCTGTGGTCAATCTCCGCCATGATATTTTTACGCGAAAGTCCGCCGCCATTCGGACGACCAGGGCGCATTTCAAAATTAACTTTCGTCGCAACGACAATCTCATCGCGGTCAAGCCCGAAGTCCTTAATGTAACGTCCGGTAATTTCTTCGCTGGTGCCCATTTGATAAACGTTGGCGGTGTCGAAGTAGTTAATTCCGAGCTTAATCGCCCGCTTGAACATTTCCTTGCCGTCCTCGTAAGTCTTCGCCCAAGGGAAAACGCCATTCTCTTTGCCGGGCTTGCCGAAACTCATCATGCCCAAACATATTCGCGAAACGTCCATGCCCGTGTTGCCAAACTTCACATACTGCATAAAAATCCCTCCCTAAAAATTTTCCTCGCAACTATAATCTTTTGAGGCGACTTCAAGTCAAGATAAATTTTTCAGCGCGTCGTTCAGACGTTCAAGGGAAGTTTCTTTGCCGAGCAGATATAAAATTTCTGTGACGCCGCCCGGTGTGACTTTTTGCATTGAAAGCGCGATTCGCAACGGCCACATGACAGTTCCGACTTTCAAGCCCGAAGCCGTAACCTGCGCGGAAATTTTTTCGTTAAGCGTGTCAAGCGTCCAATCGTCGACTTGCTCCAAAATTTTAATCGCGGCAGAAATTATCTCAGCGGACTTTTCGGGCGTGATTTTATTTCTTTTGTTCGTGAAGAGTTCAATATCAAACGGCGGCAAATTTTTAAGGAAAGCAATCATCGTGGGAATGTCGGAAAGTTTGGCGACGCGAGTTTTCAGCAGGCTCGCAAGGAAAATTTTTCGCGAAGTGTCGAAGTCAACCAGATATTTTTCAGCCGCGCAGGCAAAATTTTCATCGCTCATAACCTTGAAATATTCGCCGCTCATCCAATCGAGTTTGGCGTAATCGAAAACCGCCGGCGATTTGCTTAAACCGTCGAGGCTGAAACTTTTAATCAGCTCGTCCATGCTAAAAATTTCTTGGCAAGAATTTTTCGGGCTCCAACCTAACAGCGCAACGTAATTCGTAATCGCTTCGGGCAGATAACCCGCCTCAATCAAATCGTTAAAACTCGTCGCGCCGTGACGTTTGCTGAGTTTGGAAATTGTACCGTCGTCAGCTTTGCCCATAACCGGTGCCAAATGAATAAACGTCGGCAATTCCCAGCCAAAATATTCGTAAAGTAAAACGTGCTTTGGCGTCGACGTGATAAATTCCGTGCCTCTGATTATGTGCGAAACTTCCATCAAATGATCGTCGATAACGTTCGCGAAATTGTAAGTCGGCATGCCGTCGCTCTTCAATAAAACTTGATCCTCAAGTTCCGAGTTCGCAATCGTGATGTTGCCGTGCAATACGTCGTAAAAAGTTGTCTCGCCGACTTTAGGCATTTTCTGGCGAATCGCTACGCCGTTTTCGCTTTCCTCGTAATAAGCGTGCCCGTTCGCGACAAGTTCTTCTGCATATTTTTTGTAAATGTCCATGCGCTCGCTCTGAACGTAAGGCGCGAACTTTCCTCCCAACGCGGGACTTTCATCTGGAATAATCTGCGCGGCGGCAAGAGTTCGTTCGATAAACTCCACAGCATCGGCGACGTAACGAGCGCGGTCAGTGTCTTCAATCCGCAAAATAAAATCGCCGCCCTGCGACTTCGCAAACAAATAAGCATAAAGAGCCGTCCGCAAATTGCCAATGTGCATGTAACCGGTCGGACTTGGCGCAAATCTCGTTCTTACTCTGTTCAAAATATCTCCTCCAAAAATTATAATGGCTAAACTATATCACATCGCGCAAGAGTGTGCTATAATATTTACAACTTTTGAATTGCCGACAGAAAAATTTTTTATGGAGATGACTTAACCAATGGGACAAAGTATCGGCATTAAAGACATGCGAGCGTTTTTCGCAATAGTTGAGGAGGGAAATATCAGCCACGCCGCGCAACGTTTAGGAATAGCGCAACCCGCCCTCAGCCGCCAAATGAAACACCTCGAAGAAAATTTGCACGTGAAACTTTTTGAACGCGGCTCACGAAGAATCCGATTAACGGAGGCAGGACAACTTCTTTATGGGCGCGTCGAAAGTATTTTGGGGCTCGTCGACGGCACCGTCCGCGAAATTACAGAAATCGGCAGCGGCACGAAGGGCACGATTCGTATCGGGACTATCACAACTTCCGGCGCGATGATTCTCCCCGATTTAATCGCCGAATTCCGCAAGCGTTATCCCGATGTCACGTTTGAAATTTGGGAGGCGGAAGGCGCGAGGATTATCGAACTGCTTGATACTCGCATGATTGAAGTCGCTATCACGCGCACGCAAGTTGATAATCTCGCTTATGAGTTGCTTGTCCTGCCCAATGAGCCGCTTGTTATGGTTATGAATTCGGACAACGTCTGCGGCAAAAATAAATCGACCGTCAAGCTTGAAGAACTTAAAGACCAGCCGCTGATTATTCCGCTCCGTTGGAAGTCGAATTTCATTGCCGCCTGTAAAAAACTTGACTTCGATCCGAATATTATCTGCGTCTCCGATAGCATTGTTCAGGATTTGCTTATGGTTAAAATGAAACTCGGCGCGGCGATGATTCCTTTCTCCGGCAAGCGGCTCCTCACCGACGGCGATTTAGTTTATAAGCGAATCGTCGAGCCCGAAATGACAACTCATACCGTCGTTGCTTGGCGCAAAAATCAAACGCTCTCGACCGCTTGCAAAAATTTTATCGAACTCTTCAGGGAACTTTTTATCAAGGAATAATCCATTACAAATACGCAAAAAAAAGCTCGCCGACCGGAATTGACGAGCTTTTTTCTATGGTAATGTTTTAGTTTTAATCATGATTATGCTTGGAGGAGATTGAGTACTGCGGAACTATTTTGCCCCGCTTGCGCCAACATATATTCCGACGCTTGCGAAAGTACTATGTATTTCATGTAATCCGTCATTTCCTTAGCCATATCAGCATCGCGAATTGCCGAATCCGACGCCGCAAGGTTTTCAATCTGCGTGGAGAGATTATCAGCGGTGTATCCGAGCCGCGTTTCTACCGAGCCAAGCTTTGTTCCTGTACTAAGTGCCGTCGAGATAGCTTTATCGATAGCTGTAAGTCCCGCCGTCCTGCCGGTCTCCGTCGTTACATCAATGCCGCTCGTACCGGAAATGTCGCTGAACTTCATGCTGGGTATGTTGAAAGTTATTTCCATGCCGACTTCGTCGCCGACTTGAAAAACAACACCGCTACCGGAATTAACGTCCAGTGCAGTGCTTATTAACCTAAAACTTGATATTGGCGAGGAACCGGTAACCACTTCCAATTTGCTGAGAGTAAAGCCGCCATCTGCGCCACTGACGATACCAACGGCAAAAATACCTGTCGCCTTAGATTTTGCGGGAGTTCCATCTTGATTAATTACGTGGTCGAAAGCGTCATCTTTTCTTACGTATTGAAGCCTAAAATTTGCGCCGTCCTCAGCTAATCTGGCATTCATATCAGTAATGAGGGCACTAACTTTATCGGTACTTTCAAATTGTCCTGCGGTTGTTACGGAAGAGGCTGTATCGCCAACGTTCGTGTAAGTCAGCTTAACATTACGTCCGGTGGCTCCGAAATCGCTCGATAAATATTGCAAATTGGCATTAGCCGCCGTGTTACTTCCCCAATTTGTATCGTCTGTTTTGATAATGTTCATTTGAATCGTTGCAACATTCGAGGCAGATTTATCGGTTTTACTGCCATCAAGGAGAATCATGCCGTTGAATTTAACATTGCTGGCGTTATCGTTGACTTGTTCGATAAGGCTATTAACTTCGGTCTGAATAATTTTGCGAGATTCGTCGTCGGTAGTAGCATTTGCCGCGTTGAGGATTTTATCTTTGACGGTTTTAAGGATGTCGATAGTATTCTGAATGCCGCCAACTGCAGTTTTAGTCATAGCGGTATCGTTTTGGACGTTCTGATTAGCTTGGTTAAGGGAATTGATACGTTCGCGCATACGCTCCGAGATAGCCCAATCGGAGGCGTTATCGCGTGGGCTGTTGATTTTTTGCGCGGTAGCGATTCTGGTCATCGCCGCGTTCATGTTGTCGTTATTGCGATTGTACACTCCGTGAGTACGGATCGCCGCAACGTTCGTGTTAATTACAGCACTCATTTTTATTTCCTCCTTGACCTACTAAAAAAATTTTTTCCCTTAATTGTAAAACGGACATTAACATAAAACGCGCCGCTTTGTCAAATCTTGAACGAGTAAAATTTTTCTGGTATAACCGCGCCGATGCTACGGCTTTCGTCAGGCAGAACAACCTATCGAAATCGGAACCGCTATGAAGTATTACTCGGTTATGGTAAAACGAAGCCCCTGCACAAAGCAAAAAGCCCGCCGACCGTAGCCGACGAGCTTTTAATTGTCGTGTAAGTTTTGCACATAATCCTAAACTCGAAATAACATCTCCGAATCCCGGAGTGCATATCCCGCAACGATAGCAGAATCTGCAACCCTTATGCTTGGAGGAGGTTAAGTACCGAGAACGCATTCTGACCAGCTTGAGCCATCATGTACTGAGACGCCTGCGCGAGTACCGAATACTTCATGTAGTTCGTCATTTCCTTAGCGATGTCAGC
>CAJOHN010000008.1:218947-229773 GCA_905234235.1 uncultured Selenomonadaceae bacterium | reverse complement strand
ATTAGCCAAAAAATCGCGGTCGGCGTCGTTCATCTGCTTAATAATGCTGTCACGTTCGGTTTGAGATGTTGCGCGGTTATATTTTTCTCTCAAATCCTCAATTTTCTTGTCGTTTTCGTCCGAAGCCTTGTTTGCCTCGCGTGTTTGTGTGATTATCTGCGATTTTTCCTTGTCATCGCGTTTAATCCAGCTTTGAATCTCCGAATCGTCGACATTAACCTCAACCGTTGCTGTCCAAAGAATAATCGTGGTGTTATCGCTGATTTGTTTAAGCGTTCGGGTGAATTTCGGCTCGCCGACGAGTTGCCAAGCATTTGAAGTTATCGCAGTGACCTCATCATCGGTTAATTCGCTGTTAATTGACTTGGAATAAGCCAAAAGAACTACGCCCGCCTGTTTTGTAGCGTTTTTGATAGCTTTATCGCGAGCGCGGAGCTTTGCAACGTCTTGTGATTCGATTTCGTTAGCATAATCTTCTCCTGTCGCGGTATAAAGCTTGACAGTAGCTCCGGCTGCCGCACTTAGTAAGAAAATCACGCTGAAAGTCACGAAAATTATTCGTCGAAAGAAAGTTCCTCCGTTCATAGCGATTCCTCCCAAAATTTTCGCCGATTTTTAGTTCGCAATGATTTGGCTGAATTTATCGCCGTAAGCCAGCGCGAGATTTTGCCGCAAGTTCGCGAAGTAAGCTAGATTGTTGTCGTCGGTTATGAATTTTTCTGCGGCGTCGCGAGCTTGAATCAGAATATCCAAATCGCGGAACACGTCAGCAATTTTTAAATC
Organism: uncultured Selenomonadaceae bacterium; assembly: GCA_905234235.1. GTDB lineage: Bacteria > Bacillota > Negativicutes > Selenomonadales > Selenomonadaceae > Quinella. Next base: position 228,990 of record CAJOHN010000008.1, on the reverse strand, counting down.
GGGCAAACCATGTTGAGCCTCTCCGAAAAATTGACCGGGACCGCGCAGTTTCAAATCTTCCTCCGCGAGTTTAAAACCGTCGCTCGTAGATTCCAAAATTTCCAGCCGCTCCTTAGCAATATCCGCCTTGCTATCAGAAATTAAAATGCAATAAGACTTCGCCGCGCCACGACCGACACGCCCGCGCAGTTGATGAAGTTGCGCAAGCCCGAATCTTTCCGCGTGTTCGATGACCATGACGCTTGCATTGGGCACATCAACGCCAACCTCAATAACCGTCGTCGACACGAGCAATTTAGTTTCGCCGTCGCGGAATTTCTCCATAATCTCATCTTTATCACGCGGTTTCATCTTGCCGTGAAGCAATGCGCAAGGAATTCCCTTAAAAATCCCCGCGCTTAACATCTCGAAAATTTCTTCAGCTGATTCAATGTCGGCGAGTTGCTCTGATTCGCTGTGTTCAATCAACGGACACACGACGTAAGCTTGACGACCCGCTAAAATTTCTGCGCGGACGAACTCATAAACTTTTTTGCGACCGCGAATATTTTTTGCCTCAGTTTTAATCGGCTTGCGTCCCGGCGGCAATTCTTTTATCAATGAAACGTCTAAATCTCCGTAAACCGTTAAAGTCATCGTGCGCGGGATTGGCGTCGCCGTCATAACCAGCATATCGGGCACAACTTCCGATTTTTTTTCTAATGTTGAGCGTTGAGCCACGCCGAATCGATGTTGTTCATCAGTCACGACAAGCCCTAGCCTTGCGAATTGAACGCCTTCTTGAATCAGCGCGTGCGTCCCGATAACTATGTCCAATTCCTGCGCGGCGATTTGATGATAAATTTCTTCCCGCGATTTTTTGGACCGTGTGACTTTTGCACTTAACAGCCCGACGCGAATTCCTAAGCCATTAAGCAGTTTGGAAAACTTTTCGTAGTGTTGAACGGCTAAAATTTCAGTCGGTGCCATGAACGCGCCTTGCAAGCCGTTTTCGACTGTCTTAACGAGTGCCAACATTGCAACAGCGGTTTTACCGGAGCCAACGTCGCCTTGAATCAATCGGCGCATGGGCAATTTGCTTTCCATATCCTTTGAAACTGCGCGGAAAACTTTTTTCTGGTCGCCCGTCAATTCAAACGGCAACTTTTCGAGCGTAGCTTTGACGAGTGCGCTATTTTTTTTATGACTTATGCCGAGCCGTTCGTCCTGCGTTTGTTTTTTTATCCACATCAGCCCGCATTGAATTAAAAATAATTCCTCGAAAGCCAAACGTCTGCGTGCCGCGTCGAGTGCCATAAAATCTTTTGGGAAATGAATTGTTCGCGCCGCCTCGTCGAGTGGAATTAAATTCTGCGCGTCGAGGATTTCTTGCGGCAATATTTCTTTGAGCGGCGGCATTGACGCCAATAAATTTTTAATCGCCGTGCGCAATACTTGTTGGCTGAGCGCGGTGGTTGAAGGGTAAATCGGAGTAATTCCGAGTTCCGGCTCTTCGTTCGGCTCCAATATCGTAAAGCTTTGCGGATTAACCGACAGCCCGCCTCGTGAATCATATTTTGCTTTGCCGATTATTAACAGCCGCATTCCGTTTTTAAGTTTCGTCAGTAAATATTTTTGATTAAACCAAGTCAGCCGAATGCAATCGGTATCGTCCTCCAAAATCGCGTTGATAATCGTTAAGCCGCGTGCCTCGCGTGCCTTTATATCGAAAATGCGCCCGACCAATAAAACAGTTTCGCCCGCGATGATGTCTTCGATTTTCGTTAAGCTACTGTGATTCTCGTAAGCTCGCGGGTAATGCTTCAGCAAGTCGTATTTCGTGAAGATGTTTAATTTCCCAAGCAAAGCCGCCCGTTTCGGTCCGACGCCTTTAACGTACATAACATTATCCGTCAGTTGAAATTCAAAGCTCAATGTTCGCCCTCCTTTTAATCGGGAAAATAATTTTATCGCCCGCCGCGTTCGTGAAAATATCAGCCTCGACGTTAAAAATTTCACTCAGAATCTGCGCGGACAAAATTTTTTTAGGTTCGCCCGCCGCCACAATTTTTTTATCCTTTATGATCAAAACGTCGTCGCTGTAAAGTCGGGCGTGATTTATATCGTGCAAAACCATGATAATCGTCGTGGAAAATTTTTTGTTCACGTCGGCGATAATATCCATAACCTCCAGCTGATGAGCAATATCCAAGTAAGTTGTCGGCTCGTCGAGTAATAAAATCTTTGGACGTTGTGCTAAAGTCGTTGCGAGCCATGCGCGTTGACGTTCGCCGCCCGATAAAGAAATTACTTGCCGATTTTCAAACTCCGTTAATCTTGTGAGTTCCAAAGCATTTTTAATCGCCGCGTCGTCCTCAGCTGAATTGCCGTCGAAAAATTTTTTATGCGGGAAGCGTCCGAACGAAACTAATTGCTTAACCGTCGTATCTTGCGGGGCGTCGCGTTCCTGCGGGAGAATTGCCATTACTCGCGCCAAATTTTTTCTGCCGACTTCGCGAATATTTTTTCCGTCGAGCGTCACGACTCCGGAGAATTTTTCATTCAACAGACACAAAACTTTTAGCAAAGTTGATTTACCTGCGCCGTTTGCTCCTATAAGTGCCGTTCGCTTACCCGAAATAAATTTATAACTCACGTCGCGGAGAATTTCTTTACCGCCGAGCGTCACGGAAATATTTTCAGCCGTCAAGTTCATAATTCTCGCCTCAGCAAATACAAAAAGAACGGCGCGCCTAACATCGCCATTAAAATTCCGACGGGCAACTCTGTTGGTGCAAAGATTGTTCGGGCGAACGTGTCGCTTATCGTGACGACTGCCGCCCCTAAAAATGCCGCGCCCGGCAATAAAATTTTATAATCCGAGCCGAGAATTAATCGCGCCGTATGCGGAACTATCAATCCGACGAAACCCAGTAATCCGACAACACAAACCGCCGACGCCGCCAGTAATGCCGCAATCGCCGTTAAAATCGTCCGCACCAGATTCACGCGAACTCCTAAGCCCGTCGCTACCTCGTCGCCTAATTGTAAAACGTTCAAGTGCCGCGCAGATAAAAATGTTAAGAGCGTCCCCGCGATTGAATACGGCAATAAAATTTCTACGTGTTGCCAACTCCGCGCAGATAATCCGCCGACCATCCATAACAACGCGCCGTGAACTTTATCCGAATAAAAAATCAGCAACGCCGAAATCCCCGCGCCTAAGAACGCGCTGACTGCTACGCCCGCCAAAATTACTCGGATTGGTCTTATGCCGTCCTTCCACGCTAAAATATAAATCAACGTCGCCGCCAACATTGCCCCGATAAATGCCGCCGGTGTCACTAAAATTCCCGCGTCGCCGAAAATCATCATCACGAAAATTCCGAATAAGCCCGCGCCAGATGATATTCCGATTATGTGAGGGTCGGCGAGAGGATTTTTCATAACGGCTTGCAATATCGCGCCCGATAATGATAAGTTCACGCCCACGAGCATTGCAACGATTGTTCGCGGCAGACGTATGTTCATTAGAATTTGCCGCTTGGTTTCGTCGAGTTCGCCAAATATCTGCGTCAACGGAATTTCTACCGAGCCGTTCATCAAGCTAAAAAAAAATCCCGCGACCGCAGCCGCGCAGATTAAGGAAAATTTTATCGTTCGCATGTGTGATTTAATCTTTAAGCTCGCAAGTAATTTTCACTATGATTCCGTTGACCACTTTAAACTTAATTGTTTTCGTGCGGTCAATGCTGTCGTATTCGTATTCTTCGCCGTCATAGTCGCGGTCAAATTCATCAGCCCTGCCGAAAGTATCGTTCAAAACCTCAGCCTTAAGCCCGACGCGTACGCCGTCAGCGGCAAGAAATTCCGAACGCGTCGAAACTTTCTCGACGATACCGCGTTCAACTTCAACCTTGAAATTTTTATACGTCCAATCGTCGCCGCTTTTATGGAGGGGCTGTCCGAAGGCGTCAATCAATTCAGCCTCAGTCATGCCGGGCGTAATGCCGCCGAGTACAATTTTACCGTTATCAACCGTCGCTAAACATAACGAAGAGCTTAAAATCATCGCGCTGCAAATGAAAGCCGCCCAAAAATTTTTCATAACAAACCCTCCGCATTACTGATTGAAACGCTTAACAAAAACGTCTTCGGTTTCGGGGTAGCCAAAGTAGAAACCTTGAATGACATCCGCGCCGCAAACATCGCGCAAGAAAATATAAGTCGCCTCGTCCTCGACGCCCTCGATAACAACTTCCATGCCGATAGAATGACACATCGCGATAACATGCTTGACGATTTGGCGGTCGTATTCGCTGTTGATAATGTCCTCGACAAAGGCGCGGTCGATTTTAACTTGGTTGCAACGGAAATTCTTCATGAACGCAAGATTGGCGTAGCCCATGCCGAAATCGTCCATCGCAATTTTAATTCCCAAGTCGTGGAACGCGTTAAACTGCTTATTGACAAAATCCCAATCGTAAACTTTATTGCTCTCCGTCAGCTCGAAAACTAACGTCGCGGGATTAATTTGGTGGCGTTCAATGCAATCCTTAACAAAATCGTAGAACATATGCTCCTCCAACTGGTAAAGCGAAATGTTCACGCTGATCTCAAAAGTCGGCATAAGTTCCTGCCACTTTTTGGCGGTCGTCACGGCGTTTTCAATTATCCAGTGCCCGACGGGAATAATCATGCGGGAACGTTCAAGCAACGGGATAAATTGCATGGGCGCGACGACTGAACCGTCCTTATCGTACCAACGCAGAAGAGCCTCCGCGCCAACGAGCTTGCCGGTTTTGGCGTCGATTTGCGGCTGATAACACAGGAAGAAATCTTCGCAACCGCGCGCAATCGAGTTCTGCATAAGATTCTGCATACCCAAATCATAACGCCAACGCTCATAATAATCACTGTCGAAGAAAGCGATTTGGTCTTTGCCTTTTTGACGCGCAAACTCCAACGCAACTTCAGCATAACGCGTAAGATTTATAACGTCGTCGGCATCATCGGGATAAAACGCCGCGCCGCCCGAAGCCGTACAGAAAATCGTATCTTCGACGTTGCGAATCTCGCGCATACAAAGCTGAATGCTGGAGAAAATAATTTCAATCTCTTCAGGATAAACGTCCGAGACAAAGAACGCGAACATATCATTATCCATTTTGTAGAGGCGGATGTCCGGCGGCAAAATATTTGTAATGTCCTGCGCAAGTTGTTTCAAAGCGTTATCGCCAAATTCGTAGCCGTAAGTTTCAGTGATAAGTTGGAAGTTATCAAGCCCGATAAAAATTACTCCGCCGCGAGCATCGGGCGAGCTGTTAAGCTCCTTCATCAAGTCGACGTAGAAGGCATTACGATTGAGGAGCCCCGTTACGTAATCGGCTTTTAATTTCAAATCCATGCGAGCAATCACGCCCGCGACGAGTTCAGGCTGTCCGAATTCATCTGCGCCCGCCGTCATACGAAGACTTACCCAACCATATTCGCCGCTACGATTGAGGAGGCGGAACTCACAAAATATTTCGACGCCCGGATTTGCCGAATCGAGTTCACTCATTGCCGATTCAAAAATTTCGCGATCGTCGTGCCAAACAAACGGCATCAACATTGACGAAAAATCTTCGACAACACTATCCGGGAAGTTAAAGTCGCGCACAAAATTTTTTGACAGCATAACTTGCCCCGTGCTCAAGTCGACGGCAAAAAGATATTCGTCCGCAGAATTCTGCAGGGCTTCAAAATAAGTTTTGATTCTGCTCAGCGGCGAATCATCGTCGAGTTGTAAGAAAGTTGTATTCATAGTCACTCTTCCTTTTGAATTTATCGCGCTTATTTCTGCCAATGCGAATTCGACGCGCCATTAAAACTTCCTGCAAAGTTCAATCTAAATTTAAAAGCCCGTCTTAATCTTAAGTTGCTTGCCGCCGTTTAGGGTCGTGATAATTCCCATGTTGCCGTAAACAGCGTCGCGAATCGCCTTGCTTAACGCGTTGCGAGCTTGAACCATTGAAACTTCCGCCGCGCCGATTTTTATGAAGTATTCGCCGCCCGTCGTGTCGCCCGTCGAAATCATGCCGTTATTAACAGTGTTGCCGTCGCCGATTATGATATTTGTTTGGCGCGGGATAACCCAGTTGGCGGGGTTGCGGAAGGGCTTGAATGAAATTTCCGCGCTCGTCGAGGCTGAAGTACCCGTGCCCATGCCGACGCCCATAACTTTTAAAGTTTCAACGTCGACGAAACGCACAGTAACATTTGCGGTTACGGTGTACTTCGACGCGCCCGCCTTAACTCCCGCGCCTCCGACGCTTAAGCCGCTCTCTTTGACGGTCATACCGGTCAGCGAACCAACTAAAATATATTCAGCGGCGAGAAATTTGCCGAGTTGCGGAATGGTTGCCGGGTCGAACAGCCCCGAACGATTTATACTTTGCATGCGGGCGACGGTTACCATTTGCTCATAATCGATTAAATCGAACCAATCGGAAGCCGACAGCTGATAAATTGCGTATTCGGTCGCGCTTGAATAATCTTGGTCGCGGAAGCCGTCGCTGGTTATCGCTTTGTTGGAGAATTCGGCAATGGCAATGCGCGGATGATTTTTAATTGGAGTTGCCGCCTCAATCTGCGCGGACATCATCAGCAAAGCCATTAGTATTGATAAAAAAATTTTCATGACGCCACCTCCGTAAATACTTTCGACGCCTCGCGACTTAAAATCCTTCTGACTTCCTGCGCGGCATTCGACGCCATTAAACTCACGGCTTCTTGAGAAACTCCATTGCTCGACGCATCCATACCGTCGCCGCGTGCTTGGAATTCGCCGATAATCTCATCCGTCTCAACTTTTTTAATCTTGCAATCAACCGTCGCCGTCGAACGACTTAAACCCGTTTCCGAAAGTCTAAAATCGTCGCCGCTGATACTGCGCCAATTCGGAAGTTTAATTTCGCGAGCCTTCTCAACCGACAACCGCCCGATTATAACGTAATCAACCTCGCTTGTTCTGTCGACAACGTGACTGAAGCCGCGCTTAATCAATTCCTCACGAATCGCCGCCTCGCACATCGCGGAATATTTTTTTAAAGTCTCGCCACCGTCGTCGCCGTAATATTCCATTTGCACGCTAATGCGCGGATCGTTCAACGTCATCACGAGTTCCAAATCCTTCATAAGTTCGGAGTCGGGCTCGTCAGAAACATTAACCCGCGCAGTTATCTCGACGAAGTCGCCGCTTGAATTTTTCTTGATGACTTCGCAACTTGTTACGTAGCCCGCCGAACGCGATTTAACCGTATCATAAACAAGCTCCGAATCAATCATCATCGATTCGCTTTGAATCTTCGCGCCGATAACTTGCTCAACGGCATTGCGCTTGGCGTCTTTAATCGCCTCGCTCTCGGAAGTCCCGCTACCTTGAACAGTGACAATCTGCGCGGACGCCGTCACACTTAAAAAAAATACCGCAAACATTGCGGCAAAAAATTTATTCCAACTCATAACGAAACCTCCCAAAACAATCGCGGATTATTTGACGAAGACCACCGCGCAATTTTCAAGGAATTTGTCATGCTGATTGGCGGCAAGAATTTTATCGGCATCAGCCACCGAGACAACAGGATTGGCATTCAAATCGGCAAGACCGGAGGCTTTGATAACCAACGGATTATTACCGGCGCGCTCGCGGCTGACTTGGTCGGAAATATCGGAGGCATAACTCGCCATGCCATTGACAATAATTTTATCGTAGTCAAGATTTTTATGCCCGTAAATTGCTTGCCCGTCAGCATTCTTAACAACGGGGCTCATAACGCAATTAAGGTTCATGCCTCTGCAATCGATAATCAAGCCCGTGTAATTGTTCTGAACGACGATTGTTGTATCTTTAGGCTGAGGGAAGGAAACTTTAGGCTCGTCTTTGAACGGCAAGAAGGCGGCATTGGCAAGCGCGTCGCTCGCGCCGAACAACGGCATTTCCAAAACGACTTCATAAGTGCCGTCTTCGTAATATTGAGAGCTAACTTCCGTCATGCCCTTGATAACGGCGTCGACTTGCGTGCGAACAACGTCGTACTCAAGTTCCAAGTCTTTCATCGTCGAATCGGAAGTAACGCGGACGCCTTCAACAGTTTCCGCTAAATTACGTTGAGCGTCCATAGTTGCGGCACGTCTTGCTTGAGCGCGGCGGAGTCCGGGATTTTTAGTGGTAGATTTCCCCGCGCCTATGCCCGTCGCCCGAACGACGCCTCTATCCCAATCAATCGTTCCTTTCTCGGCAAATGCAGTTGTCGCCAGCATCGCCATCATGAACAGCGCGACCGTCACGCACGCCGCCAATTTTTTTGTAACACTCACGTTAAACACTCCTTTAACTTTTAACGTTGAAAATATTCCCGTCAATCCTTTGAAAGTATTCGCCGACCTCCTCCCCGCTAATCCTTTAAGGATTAAATCTTACTGAAACTTAAAACTGATGTCAACGAATCCAATCAAAGCTTAATAAAATTTTAACCGTCCGTTAATAAAGCTTCTTAATCAAAATGTCGACGGTTTGGAACGCGGCTTGTTGCAAGGCATTATGGACGCTGTCTTGAGTGACTTTGGTTCTGCCGACCTCGACGGTAAGAGCAGGAGTCCCCTTGACGCGCACGAACGAGCCTTTAGATTTGCCTTCGCCCTTCGCCATTGAAATTATTTTACCCGTCTCAATCTCCATGACGCGAACGATTATATGCGACTTAACCGTTACCGTCGAAATATCCAAACCAACGCCCGTTGTGCCGCCGCCGGTTTCGCTTAAAGTTACGTTGTTGACATTGCCGTAAACCAGATAATCCACGCCGAGAATTTCGCCGATTTTTTTAGCGGTGTCGGGGTCGATAAGCCCTGTCGTGTTCAAATTCGATTCGCGGATTTTATTTTCTACCAAAGTCCTGTCCATGATATTGAACTTGCCGACTTGAAAGGCGCGCTGAATCAAATATTCACTTGCCGCCTTGCCCGCGTTGAAAATATTTATTTCAAACGGCACCGCACCCTCATGCGTCCCCAAATCCATTACCGCGATCTTGGAATCCTCTTCGATAAGTTTTTCGGCAAAGGCGGTCGTGCAAATGCTGATAAAAATTACCAGAGCCGCTAAAAATTTTTTCATGACGGTTTCCTCTCGCTTAGAATCTGTTTGAAGCGTTGCCCGAAGAAACGATTGATGATACAGAGCCGCTAAAATCATTTTCCGTAGCGGAATTAATTTCGGGAGCGGTTGAGTTTGTTGTAGAAATTTCTTGCAATGCGGGCGAGCCAAAACTTTCATTGAAAAGCCAATCGGGCGGTTCAAAGCCGAAGCTCCATTGAGCTAAGTGAACCAGTCCTGATAAATTGTTCGGATTGACGATGACGGGCGCAACGGTTGGAGTATCATCGCCGCTGATTGACGGACTATCTTCGGGGATAACGTTGCTTGATGAATTATTGCTTGGGAGGATTGGTTTGTCGTCGCCGTTAATAGAAGAATCGCCGCCGCCAACGCTAATCGAAACATCCTTGAGCGTTAGGGAGCTGTCATCAAATTCAACGATAACATCATTGCCGCTGACTGTCGGAGTCCAATTCGCGGAAGAATTTATATCGACGGTGTAAAGAGTATCCGCTCCGTTAAGTACGACTTCAAGCTGATTATTACCGTTGACCGACGCAAACGCTGTGCCGCTGTGACTGCTATAAATGGAATCGTTGCCTTCGCCCGCCGTGTACTGGATAAAATTATTTGAACTTTTAAGGCTGATTAAATCATCGCCCGCGCCTCCGCTGATTGTGAGGTTCGTGCCTGCGTTTATAATCGTGTCAGCGTCTGCCGTCCCCGTGAATTTTTTATCAATCTCCCCGCTCAGCGCAAATTGATATTTCCCCGCGTTGCTCTCGACTTTAACATCGCTTGCGAAATTCTCTGCCGTCAAGCTTACTGTTCCGCTTCCAAGCGTCGGCGCCCCTTGAACGCCGCTTAATTCAACTCTGTTATTGCCCGTCGTCGAATCGGTATAAGTCACACTCTGCTTATC